>NZ_AHMN02000014.1 GCF_000243695.2 Leptospira kirschneri serovar Cynopteri str. 3522 CT
AGATCTATAATCTTTTTTAAGAGACTTAATCTGTGGGAACTAACACAAATTTTATGATTCACAACTGAATACTTTATTCCAATACTTCAAAATTGTAAGAACTACCACTCATTTAACAATGAATTCACGTTCAGTTTACTCAAAAGTATTAGAAATGTTGAATCACTACTTTAATTGATTCCGAACTTTTAGCGGTCGCAAACGCCTGATTCAATTCTTCAGGTGAATAAAAATGAGTTATCATATTCTTTTCAAGCGCTTCTAAAACCTTTTTGTTTTCCTGTAATAGTTTGATTGCAAGTTGAAAATTCCCACATCGAGAAGAACGAATCGACTTTCCAGAATTCAAAAATTCTAATATATTATTTTTTTCGGATTTTCCCTGAAAAAGGATAGCTCCTCTTGGACGTATCAGAGAATTTTCGTGACTTCGATTTGGACGAATCAAAAGATCAATCTCTTCGACGGTACCTGCAATTCCCAAATCGAAACGAGGAATTCGCCCTCGAAAGTCCTCGGTCAATAGTATTTTTTCGGCGTCTTCAATTTTACCATAATATACTTTGAAATGAGAAGGTAATATCATCTTTCCTGCATTAGGCGCTACATATATAGTACGATTTTCTTTTGCCCAATGAAAGTTCAAATTTTCATCGGTGAATTTTAAAAGACTAAGAGCCGGTCTCAAAACTGGTTGTACTTTTGAATCGTAATTATTTACTTGTGAAATGGACAAATATTATTCAGAGATACCGGATGGACTTTGGAAACAAATAGCCCCATTGATCCCGAAAGAAAAGGTAAATCCGAAAGGAGGTCGCAATCGAGTACCAACACGATTAGTAATGGCCGGTATCATCTATCGAATGAAAACAGGCTGTCAGTGGCGTGCCATTCCGAATGAGTTTGGATCTGGCCAAACTTGTCACAGAAGATTTCAAGAATGGGAACGAGCAGGAGTATTCAAAAAGATTTATAAATCTATTTTAAAATATTATGATGTAAAGAATCAGATAGCATGGGACTGGGCTTCGATGGATTCGGCAATGGTTAAAGCTCCCAAAGGGGGAGCTTAACTGGGAAAAACCCTACAGACCGTGCCAAATTGGGGGTTAAACGGCATATTCTTACAGATGGAAATGGAATTCCTTTGGCCATAACATTGAGTGGAGCCAATGTTCATGATAAACACGCTGTAAAAGATACGTTGAATTCAATCCTGATTTTTTCCGGTAGAAGAAAAAAGAAACCAAAACATCTTTGTTTAGATAAAGGATATGATTTCAAAGATATAGAAGTTTTAATCAAAAGAAGAAACATTCAATCTCATATTCGGAAAAAAGGTGAGAAGCCTCTCATTGGTAAATATAAAGGAAAACCTAGACGATGGGTCGTTGAAAGAACTAACAGTTGGCACAATCGATTCAGGGCTATCCTAATTCGTTGGGAAAGAAAATCTGAAAATTATCTTGCATCTCTTTATCTCGCAAGCTCTATCATTGCTTTTAACTTTTTTGATAGGTAGTTTTGAGACCGGCTCTTAGTCTTTTAAAATTCACCGATGAAAATTTGAACTTTCATTGGGCAAAAGAAAATCGTACTATATATGTAGCGCCTAATGCAGGAAAGATGATATTACCTTCTCATTTCAAAGTATATTATGGTAAAATTGAAGACGCCGAAAAAATACTATTGACCGAGGACTTTCGAGGGCGAATTCCTCGTTTCGATTTGGGAATTGCAGGTACCGTCGAAGAGATTGATCTTTTGATTCGTCCAAATCGAAGTCACGAAAATTCTCTGATACGTCCAAGAGGAGCTATCCTTTTTCAGGGAAAATCCGAAAAAAATAATATATTAGAATTTTTGAATTCTGGAAAGTCGATTCGTTCTTCTCGATGTGGGAATTTTCAACTTGCAATCAAACTATTACAGGAAAACAAAAAGGTTTTAGAAGCGCTTGAAAAGAATATGATAACTCATTTTTATTCACCTGAAGAATTGAATCAGGCGTTTGCGACCGCTAAAAGTTCGGAATCAATTAAAGTAGTGATTCAACATTTCTAATACTTTTGAGTAAACTGAACGTGAATTCATTGTTAAATGAGTGGTAGTTCTTACAATTTTGAAGTATTGGAATAAAGTATTCAGTTGTGAATCATAAAATTTGTGTTAGTTCCCACAGATTAAGTCTCTTAAAAAAGATTATAGATCTTAAAACCATCTTATCGTAGTTAAATGAGTGGTAGTTCCTACAATTTTGAAGTATTGGAATAAAGTATTCAGTTGTGAATCATAAAATTTGTGTTAGTTCCCACAGATTAAGTCTCTTAAAAAAAATTATAGACCTTAAAACCATCTTATTGTAGTTAAACGAATAGTAGTTCCTACAATCCTAAAGTTTTGGAATGAGCTAAAATTTTGAAGTTTTGGAAAGAATTAAGAGGTTCAAAAATAAAAAAACAGGAAAAATTGAATTAACCCATTTTTATTCTTTGATTAATCTCTCGATCGTTTTTTCGGAAAGTTGTTTCATCTGAACGTTTTTACCGCTGATCGTTTCCAAAGACTTGGAAAAATGATTTTGGTCTTTCAACATTCCGACGGAAAAAATATTTTCGGATTCTACTTCTAAGTTGCGAATTGCATCCGTAAGTTTGTTTTTCTTTTCTTGAATTTTTTCTTTTAAAGCGTTCTGATCGATTTCAGGATTTTCCGCAAGTTCTCTAAACAAAGGGGTTTCACCGAATAAAATATTGATCAGTTCGCTGTTAGGCGTATTTCCTTCGTTTAAAATACCTAGCTTCATTTGTTCGCGGGTAAATTCTCCCTGAAGGCTAGAAAGTGTTTCCTGAATTTTCAAATAACGAGACGTCAGTCCCGAAGAAAATTCTGTCTTGTCCAAACTTTCTTGCTCTACACGAGTAGAAGCGTTTCTAGCGGAAGAGCGTTTATCACGAATGAGTTTTTCCGCGGAATGGATCAGATTTGTGAGTGGAACTTCCATGTTCTTTCCTCCTCCTCAGAATTCAGATCCGGAAAAAATACTACTCAAAAGGAACTTCTTTCCGAAATACCCTATGTCGCATCAAAGATCTAACTTCTGGAGACAATCTATACTGAATATCGGACGGAACGTTGGAAAGAAATAAATTTTTTTTCCGAAATTATAAAAAAAATTAATTTTCTACTTAAGTTAAAAATCAATTTTAAAACGTAAGCGATTGAATATTCAATTCATTCAAGAACCGTAATTTTGAATTTATAAAGAACCTAAAGTTAGTTTGAAAACTATCGATTTATCATTTCTAAATAACGTGAGTTTGGTATAAGGAATCTGTTTCCTAAAATTTCGTTTTATTGTGAAAAATGGATGTGAGACTCTTACAAAACCTAAAAATTGCCGTCAATACTAAACTGTGGGAACTACCACAGATCAAAATATTACGAACAAGTTCTAAAAGTAATAGTTTCCGCACTTGAATACGAAAGGTTCAATTGTTATAAACTTCTATTTTTTAAATTGTGGTAGTTCCTACATTTAAGGAATTGATCTAGAATGTTCAGATTCCAGCTTTTTTCAGAATTATAGGTTCCTTACGTTAAATTCACATTATCCTTAAAGTAAAAATAATCACAAAACGAGACAATTTGTGGGAACTACCACAAATCGCGATTTTACAAATAAATTCTAGGAACTCATACTTTTAGAGAATTCGGATGAATGGTGAATCCGGGCCGGCCTCTTCTCTTTGGTTAATCAATTGTATGCAGTAAACATTATACAAACATGTTTCAATTGATTATAGAACGCGGTGCATTGAGTTTCCAGAGCGCCTCTGAAAACTCAAGCGAATGCCTCTCTAAGGATCGGCATTCAGGAGGCGTGCATTCATTAAGGGGTAAGATGCTGAGTTTGAAAAGAGTGTTCTACTGAGTTCCTCGCATCGATCCCTTTTACATTGAGAATTAAGTTCCTTATTAAAGGAAAAACCGGATTTCCTCCGGTTTTGAGTTTTATTTCCTTTTAAAAAGATTTCTGATACTGATCCAGATTTCAGGAAGATAAGCCCCGACTACGATCATACCCAAGCCGCTAAGAGTCCATTTTGTAATCAGAACGTTTTCCGTAAAACGAGTTAACCCCACGTTTAAAATACTAATGTACCAGCCGATCGTGATGAGAATCAGACCGAAAGTGTGAGGAATTACGTAATTTAAAATCGTATTCATTTTGATCCCTTTTGAATAAAATCTGTAATGAAGTAGATTTTGTAGGCAAAGCGAAAGGATTCAAGTGGTTTTCGGGTTGATTAGAATGTAGAGTCTCTGAAAGTTTTCGCTATGTCAGAAATTCAAAACTGGAACGAAGATGAGGAAGATTTTCCAATTCCCGTAAAAGAAACCGGAAAAACGGAATCTAGGCTTTCCGCATTGTTGTTCAATTTACTTACTCGTCATTCTCCGATGAGTTTTACTAAAATCCGTTCCTTACTTCCCGATCATTATCAAAATCTAGAAAATCCGGATTCGGATCGGAAAAAACTTTCCAGAGACATAGAAGAATTGGGAGAACTTGGTTTTTTGGTTCGTTCTACACAAGAGGGGTATATTCTCGATCGAAACGTATCCAATCGGGAATTAAAATTAGATAAAGAAGAATTGAGCGTGCTTGCGGAAACAATTCTTAGATCTTATCAAGAAACACCTTCTTTAGAATTGTATTCGTTGTCTCAGAAATTATTTGAAGGAAAACTAGACATTTATCCAGAACTAGAAACGGATTTGAAAACTCAAAAGAACTTGAGTCAGGTTGAGTCAAGTGCTTCGGAAGAACTTTTAAAAAAACTTTTGGAAGCACTGAAAATAAAATCCCCAGTTCAATTTTTATATTATAAAACTTTTCCGGAAGAAACCTATAAAGTAGAGGCGGATCCGATTCGATTGATTCGAAAAAATTCGGAAGACTATTATCTTTTAGCATATGATAGAAAGAAAAAGGAAAGAAGAAGATTTATTATTCCTAAAATCACAAAAGTAGAAACGATAGCTGAAAATCCACTCTATCAACCACAAGGACAGAAAAGGGAAAATTCTCAGGATTGGTTTTTGCATCCAACACTTTTTCAGGTTCATGAACCGATTGAAGTCGAACTCATTTGTGATCCTGAATTTTCGTATAAAGTGCGAAATTCAATATCAGAAATTCCTTATGAAGAATTTTCCAGAGGTTCGTTTCGATTTAAAGTTACAAATCAAGAAGGACTTTTCCCATTATTGATCGAAGCGAGAGATTCGATTCAAAAAATTTTACCTGAATCCGTAGCTGTTAACTTTCGAAGAAATGTTGAACAAATGGCAATTTATTATCGATCCTTTATAGAAAGTTAAAGTCGACGGAATCCAATATAAACAATCGCAGGAATTTTATTCCGTTTTTTAAATCTTATATTTGTAGGGAACGATGTTATTGTTTCATCTGGTTTAAAGTTGGATTGGACGAGGATTATTTTTACATTTCATTCCTATATGGTATTTTATTTTCTATACGTCTCTTTTTAAAATTCAATGAATGTGATCACGTTCAATTTAGAAAACAATCGACTTAAGGCTTTTCCTAAAAAATTGCAAGAATTAAAAATTTTAGAATTAGTTAATGTGAATTCGGCGTAAAAAAATCAGGGCGAATCCGGCTTGCCACAGGCAGCCGGACCGGACTCTTTAGCTCTGGTCAAGTTATTGTGAAACTACAGAATCAAAATCAATTTTCATAAAGTACCAATAACTTGAGTTTCCAACGCGACCTGTCGAACGACCCATGGGGAGTGAGACGCTGAGTTACTTCGAACGACCTAAAACGCGATCCGTAGAG
>NZ_AHMN02000015.1 GCF_000243695.2 Leptospira kirschneri serovar Cynopteri str. 3522 CT
GGATTCCCTTTCACATACGAGAAACGGTTCCAACCTTGCGTATCAAACTCACCGTCAATCACCGAATCCGCACTGGTAAACCTCGCAATCCCAGGATCGTAAAATCTCGCATTGAAAAAATAAAACCCAGACTCTCTGTCTAACTCCTGCGAATTAAACTTAGGAGAAAAATTCAAATCTCCCCGTTGCACAAACGTCTCACCATAAGGAAGATACTGCATCAGAGAAAGAGTATTCCCCTCATCGTCTAACACGGTAGAGACGGAATCTACTTGATCAGTCAGATAATACGCAAGAGCACCCGCTTCATTCAGAGCAGCAATACGAACCTCGTTCAAATAAACGTTGTTCACACTTGAGATCACATTCTCAGACTCGATAAACTCAAGACCAAAGAACTTGCTAGGATACAAAATCTCAACGTTAGAAAAAACATTGTTCTTCGGTTCTAAAGAAGACTTCCGAATCCGAAAACCACTCTCGTCATACCAGTAACTACCCAGGATCGCATTGTTACCATCCTGAATCTGAGTAATCCTGTCTTGAGAATCGATGCTGATCCGTTTTGTTAAATCTTTAACATTGTCTCTTTGTCTTGTTAAGTTCCCATTGGCATCGTATTGCATTACAAGAGCATCCGCACCCGAACGACTCGAATCAATATTCGTAACTTGATGATTCGTGTATTGGTAACTCCAAACGTCTTGAACAGAACCACTCACAGGATCATGAAATCTCTTAGAAGATAAGTTACCATTCTTCGCATAAACAAAAGACTGTTGAAACCTTCTCGAAAGATTCCCATCCGCAATTCCCAAATAACTACCGTTAGCAGATGTTAGGCGACCCAAACCATCGTAGCCATAAACGTATTGAGTATTGAAGTCGGTCGTGTTGTTTGCAATATTTGTAATGTTGTTATTCGGATTAAATGCATATAAGACGTCTTGTAAAACCTTGTTACTACCACCCACATCCCCAGAAGAATTGAGTCTTACCATTCTCCCCTTTACGTCATAGCCGTAACTGGTTGTAATCCCGTTTCCAAGCGTAAGACTCGACGTCTGACCAAACTCGTTGTAGGTAATGTTTTCAACAATGTCCTTGTTACAAAAACCAGGAAAAATACCGTTTGTATTGACTTGAACAGAAATCCCACTAATATACCCGGCGGTTCCGTAGTTGTAACAAGCCCTCATTCTTCCGTGAGAAATCGGATGTTCCGGATAGTCGATACGAGTCACACGACCCAATAAATCGTATCTAGTTTCTGTAATATACGGTCCCCCGGTTTCTGTCGGAAGAGGGTTTCCTTCTGTAGTCGCTAAAATCACTCTGGTTTCTTTCTTCACCCTTCCTAATTTGTCGTAACTAAAGGTTTTGTTTTGGTTCGAATCTTCAATTCGTACGAGTTTGCCTACAGAATTCTCACTCCCCGAAAAAGAATCATACGTATATTGAATATTCCCTTCTGGGATATTTTTAGTTAGGATTCTTCCTACACCGTCATACGTGAAAGTGGTCGTAACACCTTTTGCGTTTGTTTGAGAAGTTAAATCCCCGAAATTGTTGTAGTTGTAGGAACTCACACCTAAATCAGGATCACTTTCGGCTCGTAACTTTCCAAATGCGTCGTAACTCCAATAAGCCTGGTTTCTTCCGGAAACGTCTTTTGTGGGAACTCCTCCACTGGAACTAGGACAACTCATCAAACTGCCGTCGTTTAAATCACTCTTCTTGATTCTGTTCCCCGCGATGTCGTAACAAAATCCGATCTTGGCCCCTGTCCCGTCGGTAGAAAAGTCTTCTACATACAATACTTCCCCACTCGCATTTTTTACAGTGCGTTTACTCGTTTCGGAACTGTGAGTTTCTGTCGTTTCAAACGCAGTATTGTAGGCCGTTGTTACGACCACAGGAGAAGTTTCCCCTTCCGCAAGTGGTAGAATCGTTTTTTTTACCCGACCAATCGGATCGTATTCAAAACTTGTTGGATTTCTTTCTTCTAAATGCAGAACAAACCGGTCTATCTCTCCCGACGTTGCCCAGTTACTTTGTCCTTTACGGACTACTTTTCCGGTTCCGTCATATACAACTCTTCCCGTAATCGCAAAATTACCGTTAGACGCGGATTTGACCGTATATATGTTCCGACCCATTCCGTCCGTGTAGGTCCTACTTGTAAAGTCTGGATCTCCTGTGCCCGTCACAAACGTTGTCTTTGCACTCAGTGGAAAACTAGAGTCATAGCCGTAGTTTGCGGTTGTGAGAGTTCCCACATCCGTGTCAGAACTCGTTCGGATCAGTCTTCCAAAGTTGTCATATTCAAAATAGCTTTTGTTTCCGTTTGGATCTGTGGTTGTGGTCGGAACTCCAAACGCAGTCGAATAGTTGATTTGATGTGTGGTCGTAAGTACGACACTCCCTCCGAATTTTGTTTCCTGCGTTACAAACTGATTGAGTTCATTGTCATATTTGTAAGAGTTCCCACGCGCAGGACTAGAACTTGTATCCTTTTCAACCGTTTTGTTTCCAAAATTGTCATATTCAAATTCGGTTGTATGAGTTCCCACAGTAGAAAGTCCACTTCCTGTATAGCTACTGACACGTTTGATTAGATTTCCTCTTGTGTCGTAACTGAAAAGTGAAGTAATCTCGTGGGAACTCCCGCTGTTTGTCACACTTCGAGTCGCCCTTCTTTGGTTGGTCGTGTCGTCCGTTTCAAAATCGGTGATGGAAGTTGTGGTCGTAACACCGTGCACAGAATCACTAAAATGATCCGTGGTGGACTCGGTCTTCCGACTGATTTTAGTTCCACTGATTACTACGTCGGAGGTTTGTGTCGTAGTTCTTTGACCACTTAAAAACTTTTCGACTTTGGTCGTAACAGGAAGGTAACTTGTCACACCCGGTGCCATTGCAATTGGTTTTACATCATACGTTGTCTGGATGGTTCCGTAGTCGTTATTGTCATTCCCGATGATCTTCGTTTCTTTTTCCGCACCAGAAAGCGCACGGTTCATTAGAAAATCAGAATAAGGTGTAGTATGATACAGATGAGTTGCTCTTTCCCCATACGCTTCGTGAATGGTAAATTCAGAAAAACCAAAATAGTCAGATTCTTTTTTACCGTTTAAAAATGTAGAAAAAGCAAAACCGTTTTTGTATTCGTAGTTTTTAGTGATGATATTAGAAAAACCGTCGTCGAGTGAAACTCTAGTACAAACGCGATAGTTTGTAGGTAGGTCCGGAATATCGTCTTCCCCCGTGTTGTCAAACTTAGTAGAATTGGAATATTCAAAATCATAAATACCTCCAATTCCGTTTTTGACTTTCTCGATCACGTCTGGAACCGTTCCAGTCGAAAGTGCAAAATACCAGGTAGGTTCTTTTAAATGAAAAATTCCTACGTCTGTCAGTCCATCCCCGTTGTAGTCTCCGTGGATCCAACGAAATACATACACTTGAGAAACAAGATCAAGACGATCTAAATTTTTGTGACTACACTCGACGGCAAAGAAACAACTTTACTCTGCAAAAGATCGTAAATTTTGTCTTCTCCGCCAGAAACCACAATCGGATTTCCACCATTGTCAAAACGGTCCGAAAAACCAACAACACCCGCGTTATATACGTTTTTTTGAATATTCGTAGAATTGATTTTAACTTTGGTAAACGAAGTCCCGTTGTCTAAGTTTTTCCCAAATACGATCTCGCCCGTGCTCGTAAGAGCATATACAATCCCCGCCGGGTTTTTTGAATCGTAGTCCGTAGTCGTGATCGGAAGTACAAACTCTCCCGTTAAACGTTTAAATTGAATCTGATTGGAAGAAATCGTTCCTAAATACCATTTGTGTGTGGTGGTTCTTCTATCTACGATTACAAGTTGTGCTTGTGTGGTTGTAAATTTCCCCGAAAAAAAACTAAATTCTTTTCTTCTCTGTCGGTTTTCGTTTGTCCCCGCTTGGAAAAGATCATTTAAGTCTGTAGCAGTTAAATCTCCATTCGGAGTAAGAATTTTTGTACCACCAAGACCCGAAAGAATAAACCGTGCGTTTCCACTGGAAGTCTGATCATCTAATATGAGAACCGACTGAGAAGTATTGTTTTCAAAATGATCTACCACAACCCCACTGTTATTTGGATCAAACTTAGTCACGTCCGTATCACTCAACAAAGCTAAATTCAAAACATCGAATGTAGTTCCGTTTGTGTTTTTAATCACAAAAAACTGATTGGTAGTTCCCTGTTTTTTGTAAAATAGAACTTCGTCTTTTAAATTGTTTGTATATCTGTCCGGTTTTCCACCAAAAAGAGTGGTAATCCCTGTTCCTTCCGGGTTAAAAGAAGTGTTTACTCGTGAGGCAAACGTGTTGCCCTGTTTCAAATTCCAAACGTTTTCCTTACGGTTAAAGATCAAAAGTTCGGGAGTAGAACTGCAGTCGTTGGAAGTAAAACAACCTCCAAATACAACCTCTCCTTTTCCAAAATTTAGATTTCCATCATATTTGTAAGAAAGTAAAATCGTCTTTGTATCGTTAGATGCACTAAAACTTGTTTTACCCGATTCTATTTTTACCTCGTCTTTAGGAAGAGGAGTTTTGAGGATTCTGTCCGGATCGGGTCCATAGCTTAGGTCGCTATATATTTTGTATCTAAATCCGTTCTGTGTCGCTTCTCCAATCCAGAATTTGCCGTCACTCTCAGAGTAAAACCCTATGTCTGTTCTTCCGTCCCCGTTAAAATCACCTTGTAGCCAACGAGTTACTGTTTTAAACTGAGGAGTTCTTGACCAAATCTTAAAATTGATTGTGCCGTCCCCTGTTTCTCCGAGCGTCCATTCTCCATTACTTCGATCGAATAGTAGAAAGTCTGAAAAACCATCTCCGTTAAAATCACCACTAAACCGGTCGTGTCCAAATAACGACTGTTCGGGTGTGGTAAACACTTTGTAGAGTTTCCACTGCATTTGAAAAGTTACGGAATCGTTTTTATTTGGATTACGATGATTTTCACCTACAAACCACTTTCCCGATCTAGAGTCATACAAAGAAATGTCCGTTCTTCCGTCTCCGTTGTAGTCTCCTACAAGAAAGTTTACTTTGTCGTGGTCTTTTCCAGGTTTTGTTAAATCATTTGTATTCGAACTATCTAAATTAGAATCCGGTGTATAATCATTTCTGAATACGTTTTGAAACTTCTTACTAAACCTTAAAAATTCAAAACTTCCCCCTTGATTGAGCATCAACGTCCATTGACCGGTAGGTTCGTCAAAAAGAACACTGTCACTCAATCCATTTCCGTCGTAGTCTCCTGGGAACCATTCCATTCTAAGAATATCCGGAACAGAACTCATCAGTCTTCCGTAACTTTTAAACTGTAAAACCCTTCCGTCGTGTTCTGCTACTACAAAGTCTCTGGTTTCAGGTAGATAAAAGGCAATATCACTTCTTCCGTCTGCGTTATAGTCTCCGCTTACGTTTCCTTTAAAAAACCGGATCTTTTCTAAAGAGTCGTATCCTTGATACCGATTTGCATACAGTTTGAAGTTATATCCTCCTTCTTTTCTTCCTTCGGCCGCCTTCCAATTCCCTGACTTCGGATTAAAAAAGAGTAAATCAGAAATCCCATCTCCGTTAAAATCTCCTTCAAAGTATTGAGTGGAGTTTGGATCTTCTTCGATTTCGGATGACGTTTGGTTGACTACATTCTGCCAGGTAAGTAGTCTGTTAGAGGATTGATAAAAAAACTCTGGTTTTGTCGTATTTTTACTGGATTGTATATTTTTAATTCTAGGCCTTCCCGAATCCGTAGAAATTTCGTATTCTGGAATATACTCATACAATTTTCCTCCCCCATCCCAACCTACTTCGATTTTTTCTAGGAGTCTGTCCATTTTCATGAGGAATCCAGGAGAAGTGGAAACGTAAAAATCTTCTCTTTGTTTTGTAACAAATCTTACGTATTGTTTGGCGGATGCGCCGTTTTTAGAGTTTCCTGTATATCGTATTTCTTTTAAATAGAGATTTCTATTTTTTGAATATTCCGAATTGTCGTAATTTGCCTGTAGATAGTTTCCGTTTTTATCTTCTGTTTTTGTCAAATACCAGCTATACGTTCTGCTGGTATTGTATGGATCAAAAATCCTACTTTCTAATCCTTCTCCGTAGATGGTTTTAGTTCCGGAAGTATCTAACACTTCCCAGACTCCCCCACTTTCTATTTGAGTCAGTTTGAATATTAGAAAGTCTTCATTTGTAATTTCTGCTCGGTAGATTCCGTTTTCGTTTGTTGTATTTCCGCTTACTTTGACGAGTTTCGTTCCGTTCCAGGTAAAACTGTCTCTTGTATCGTAGTAGAGGGCTCCGTATTCTGGAGTTCTTGTTATACTTCCAAGTCCTAAGCTCCATCCAATTCCTAACCATCCATCTCCCCCGGTAGAAGTATACGTTAGACTAAGTTTAGGTTCTATTCCTGCACGTCCGGGTAGTGTTTGGATGGGATATATTAAACTGATATTTCCGTAGTGATTTGGTTCCGGGGGTGTCCACAAAGAAGCTCCGGCGACCGGTTCCGCTTTTGTTTCGGGGTCGTCTATCGCTTGCGCGTAGTTAGTCGATATGGAAAAGAGGTCGCTTCCCTCCGGTGCGGGTGCTGATCCAGGGGATCCAACTCCAGAACCAGAACTACCACCTACCCCACTTCCAGATGAGGGGAAACTCGCTCCGTTTGGGATTCCGAGTAAGGCCCACCACCAGTTGTTAGACTTTCCTTTTTTTCCAGGCAAAATTCCACACATTGTCGTAGTAAACAAAATACAGGAGAAGAGTAGTATATGAACATATTTGAATGTATGAGTGCGGTTTAGTTCCCAGAATATTTCTAAAGAATCAAAAAAGAACCCTTCCCATTTCTTTTGAGGAGAAGTCTTTTTTGTCTGCGCGTCCTGTTCTTTCTCTGTCTTTCTGTTTGTTTCTTCTACGTTCATCTTGTTTGCTTTTTCTTTTCGTTTTTTATTAAATCTTTTTTTAATTTCGCTTTTGTCTTTGTTTATCTTTCAACTTTAGTACATGTTGTTTTTAATATAATTGTTTGTTATTTAAAACAAAATCTTTCAAAAACAATAAAACCTAGATCGTTTGGAGACGAATTTTCCTCTCGGCGTTTTAACCCGGTAATTCTACTTTCCAAAAATCTTTGAAATGGGTATATTCTCGGAGACTTTTTTGAAAGTGTTCCGACAGGAATCATGCTCTTTACTTGCAAAAAGTATGATTTTGTGGTAGAGAAAAATCTACCGAGTTTTCCCTCCCCCTCACCCCCCACCCAAACAAGGGTGGGGCCGAACATTACAAAAAATTGTAGTAACTCCGACAAATTGAAGGTTTGATATTTACAACGCATCCCAAATCCTAAACACCGACCTGTAGAGCGACCATAGAAGCGATGCATTGAGTTTAGGGAGGTGTTTGCTGAGTTTTTCACTTTATCAAAAAGATCAACCTGCAAGGCAACATGAGGCAATATCGTAAATAAAAATATTCCATTCATTGCATTTAGCACTATTTTACTTTCAGAATATTCCTGATTCATTATGCTTTTACTCTGCCTCTGATCTTTCTATTTCTTAAGATGGCAATAGGCGGTTTTATTTTTAAAAACCGCCCATCCTCTAACAAAACGTTTTAATACTTGATCTTAGCTCGGATGGTATAATCCCTTTCGATCAAAGGAGACACAAAGAAGTTATTCAGTCCGTATTTCAAAGCACCTGGATTGGCCAGATCTACTTTGGCTCCTCGTATTCTTTGTTGTGTTTTGTCCTGAGAAAGCCAAGCCACAAAAGCAAGTCCATTACTTGCTACCGGCCAAGGAGTATATTGAAGTCCTTCGTTGGTAGTACTGATCTGAAATTCTTTTGGACCATCTACTGTAAAAGTAGATATGTCACTGACTCTTCCCCAAATAGTTCTTTTAGAACTGTTAAACTGACTCCAGGTAGTAAGGACTTTATTACCGGAAATGGTAGAAAGAGCAGTTCCTCTCATATCGGCGTTTGTAATACCAAGATTGAGAGAATCTGGATACGAGAATTGACCAGATTGTAGATCTATAACTTTTAAACGGGTTTCTTTTGTATCTTTTCTATACGTGACAATTCCTTTATTATCAGAAACGGTAAGAATCACCGTGTCGATCCCTCCGGATTCGGTTTCAATATTCGAAGTTCCTAATAGATTGGAATTCGAAGTATCTATCCCTCTTCCTAAAATCAT
Source organism: Leptospira kirschneri serovar Cynopteri str. 3522 CT (assembly GCF_000243695.2). Classification (NCBI taxonomy): domain Bacteria; kingdom Pseudomonadati; phylum Spirochaetota; class Leptospiria; order Leptospirales; family Leptospiraceae; genus Leptospira; species Leptospira kirschneri. Next base: position 8,277 of record NZ_AHMN02000015.1, read on the forward strand.
TCCGTCGTTTCTTCTCCAAAGCACCATTCCTCTTCCCGTAGTGGCTCCTACTTGCAAAGAATCTACAGGTCTTGTGGATTCACTCAAGAGAGTTTTGTCTGTTCCGATTTTAGTACCTGTAGTCATATCATATACAGAACCATAGATTGTATGATCTTGACTACCTTGCTTTTCAAACACCCAACCAAATGCAATTTGGTTATTGTCATTGGCTGCAGCTTGAAAATTAGATATGTTGTAGGAATCCGTTTTTGGCGAAGTTCCCCAAGTAACGGTCAAGTAACCAGAATACGTGTGATTTGCTATATTTACATTGCCACCTTGAAAGGCTCCATTATCTAAACGTATCCATCGCACAGCTCCTTGGTAATTATTTACGTATGTTCCACTCCCATAACAATAAGAGGAAAAAATACAGGCTGGATCAAGAGTAAATGAAGACGAAAATTGAGTCCAAAGTATCGCAGCACGATTGTTACCAATTGCAACATCAAACATATATGTTATTCCTGAAAACACTTGAGGAGTACGAGTGCTTACAAGAGCTTCACTTACAATTGCTGATAAATTGGTCAGATCCCTGACAGATACATAGAGATTATCCCCGTTATCCCATACAATCACTGCTTTTCCATTTTTTGCTTTAACTATATACTTTCCTGTTGAAGCAGTAGAATTGATTGTAAATGGATTTGTGGAAATTGCTTGTCCCGTACTAATCTGATAGTAACGGCCGAGTAACGCGGTTCCTTGTCTCCAAACAGAAAGTGCTACGTCACCGGAACTTACAGCGATGGGTTCCCCCAAACTCTGAGCGTTTACATCCGCACTGATTGTAAAATCTGTGTTTGTACTTTCTAAGCGATACGACTTACCACTCGGAGCCGTCAAACGAACCAAACCAGAATACAAGAAATTGCTAAAGTCTCCACCATCCGCCCAAGAATTCCAAAGAGCCACACCTTCGTTATAAATTCCCATCCAGTTGAGAGAGTTTAACTCGGGAGTAAAACCTAAACAAGAACCGGGATGAAATGGACTTAAAGAACAACTAACGTTCCCGCTCGAAACAAAAGGTTTGTATTGAATCTGGTCAAAAGAGGTAGAGTTAAAGGAAGAATTCACAAAGTTGTTCCAGTCGGTTGTAAAACCTGTATCCATGGAAAGCCTAACATCCGGAGAAGTCAAAGTTCCAGGAACATACATAGAAGTTGTTTTTGGAGCGTCTATTTGAATCAGGCGATCCAACTGAACGTCAAAAGAACCGTCCTGTGCCGCGGGTAAAACCTGAACCACTTTGTAGTTTGTAGAATCTCCTTGGATAAAAAAGTTGTCACCTACGTTTACAGAACCGTAAGAGTTCGCTACCTTCACAAGACTTGTACCTTTTACGATCGGAATCCCCGCTTCTCCTTTTAACTTACGAACCTGAGAAAAGTGTAAAGGCCAGATCGTTTTACGATACGCACTATTCAAAGAAGGTCGAATATACAATTTTACTAAACTAATCGCAGGATCAACGGTAGTACTGAGTGTTGGCAATTGAACACAAAGTGTATACGTCTGACTGATAAAATCCAGAGTCGTTCCACAGTTTTTTAGTTTGTAAGGATCACTCGAACTTAAGTCCTTTATGACATGAAACCAATCCGTCCGATTTCCACCAAATCCAAGACTGATTTCAAAATCGGCCGCTTGGTTGATATTGTAACGATCCGAAGAAACTTGAGGATTGTAAGTAAAGTTTGTAAAATACTGATACGGACCTGTATCCACAGCAGTACCAAAGTTAGGCGAAAGATATTTAGTTTTGTCTAATTTGATTTTTAATTCTACTCTTTCTCCAAAACCAACCTCGCCTAAATAAAGTGAATTTGTATCCGGATAGTAAGGATGATTTCCGAGAGTTTTTAGATCCCATTTTGTATTGAGTGGATAACCGTTTCCTGTTTCTAAAGGATTGGTTCCAAACTTTTGTTCTACTTTGATAAAGTCCTTAAAAGAAATATAAACTAAGTCGTAGCTATCTCCCGCCCAGATGATAGAATCCACACCCTTTAAAACGGGAGCCGCAACCGCACCTCTCCAAGGATCAAATCTACGAACACTTCCAGAATCGGTCCAATAGTCCGTAGGAGAATAAAATTTACCTTTGGAATAAATCGCCCAAACTCCTGAATTCATCTTTTCCGATTCCGTCCATTGGCTATACGGTTTTTGAACACAAGCCGTTCTACTCACTCCATCCGATCCGGTGCTTGTTTCATCCTCACAAGGAATGTTAGTACTCACACCTCCAAAAGATTGGATTCCTTTTAAGTAAATTCTGGACTCTCCTAATTTAGGAGCCGATTCAGACAAGTCTATTACATAATCCTTAAATGTAATATTGTCCCCAGAACAAGAAATTCTTTCTAAAGCTTTTTTCAAACTGATCCCCGGAGAAAACACGTCCGCCGTTTTTGTGTTACACGGATTCGATACGTTAGGTGTATCAAATGCGGTCACACGATACATTTCTCTGACCCCTGGTCCATACACTTTTACGAGTGCAGTTCTTCCTTTTGCGTTTTCTTCTATGATCTTTAGATTGTTTCCGGTAAAACTAAGCAAACTCGATTTGTAGTTAGAATCCGCTACGTGAGTCATGGTATAGTCCACGATCATGATCTTAGGTGTATATCCCGCTGCGATCGCCTTTTCTACTTCCGATGTATTCAAATTTGCTAATTCTACTACATACGGTCCAAAGTCAGATCCTCCATATACTTCCACTTCAAAAAGACTATAGTCGTCGTTTCTCAGTCTAAAAGAAGACATGGGAACCAGTTCTCCTCCGGGAGTTTCAAACATCAAAGAACAGAGTATGTTTGATATTTTAACCGGCATGTTGACTGATAGATTTTTAATATACAAAGCGGCTCTGACTACTCCCGCGTTTGGTTCTACCGTAGACGTTTCGTTAATCTTTGTAGATTTATCGGATCTATACTTTCTGGCTTTGTTTGTGGATGAATCCGATTTTAAATTCCAAGCGTCTCTATCTATATTGTTTTTAAAAGGTCTATCCGCCCATTTGGTTGTAGTTGAAGACGTAGCATTTTTTGCGTTCCAACTGTCTCGACTACTGTTACTGTAGTTCATTCCAGTGGATACAAGTCCCATTCCAAAACCGGCGGTCATTCCCGCGGACATACTTCTTTCGTGAGACTGTCCTAGTTCTGTTTCTGTACTGAATGAATCTTGAAACTGTACGGTTCTTTCATTCAACTCGTTCTGATGTATTTTTTCAGATCCTTCGTTTTTAGAGGCTTCAAAGTCGTTTGAGTTGATTTCACTTACAATCTGATCACTTTGGTTCGAAGAATTTTTTAAGATCTGTATCTTTAAAGTGACAGGAGGTGCGATTGTAGTTTCTATCTGTGGATAGTCCGCCACCCATACGTTAGTTAGAGTTTCATTCTGATTTAAGATTCCGTCTCCGTCAAAATCGTTTACTATATTCGTTCCCGTGGGATCGATCGTTCCCATCAAAGCATTCGAATTTACTAATCTTCCAGGAGGTAGATTAAAGATTGCGTCCACAGGTGTTACCGGTGTTGAACCCGCTCCTCCAGTTCCAGAGTTTCCCGGTTTTATCGGCACTCCTTCGTTGTTCACCTGAGTTTTTACAGGTTCTGCGGCTAACCAAATCGCCCCCGCTAGATCCACGTTATCCATCGTGTTATGTTCCTTCTCAAACAAGCCACAGGACATAACAAAAGAGATAATTAAGAATATTATAATATGGAATATACTTAGATGTGTTTTCCTTCGAAATTTTTTCATTTTTTCACCTCTTTATTTTTCACTTTTGATTTCTTACGTCTTTCATCAGTCATACATTCGTTCTTTGTTCATCTTACGTTTGTTATGCCTTTATTTTGTTTTGTTAAGGTTGATTACGCCGTCTTTTCAAAAGTTTCATTTCGACTATGAAAAAAATGAGGCCCGTTGTGGCTACAGCATTTCAAAAAATTCTGTTTTTTTGTGATATTATTACCAAAAATGTATCAAATTTTTAAGTATATTCAAATAATCGTTAGCGATTTCCGCCAAACGTTTGTTATGATACTAGATTCTTTTTGTTTTAAGTTGCACAAAATCGAATATGTTTTTCACGTCTTTGATTCTTATTTAAATTCATGTTATAACTAAGAATGCGTTTATTTATGCTTCGTTTGGTCTTTGTCTATTTTTTTTGGTTTTGTATTCTTTAGTGTTGATCTAATATTTTAAGGATGGGTTATACTGAGGGCTATGTTTTGCAAAGCCAGGACTATTGAATGAAGAAATTTTATCACATTCAATGTTATATTTTGATTATTCCTTATGTTTCTTTTTTTGATAGAATTCTGTCACAAAACGTAAAACAACGATAATGACTTTCGAGTTTAATTTGTAAATTTATCCGTTTTCTTGAATTTTGTTTTCACTTAGGTAGATTGAGCGAACTGAAAGATGATACTCATAACTATATAATAAAGTACCTAATATTTTACATAGAACCAGCGTTTTGCGACAGAATTAACGGTACTCAATTTTATAGAGATCCGTATTATTTTTAAAACAAGCCTACCACGGTTTTGTTTTGATTCATTCTGTATTTTCTTACTGAAAGATGATAACGTCATTTAACTAGTTATTCCAACGCCCTACCCTTTTAATTTTGTATTAACGTAAATTCTTGCATGAGAAAAACTTTTCTAAAAGTATGAGTCCCTATATTTTTAGAATTTGTTCGTAAAATCGTGGTTTGTTGTTTCCACATTTAAGAAATCGATCCATAATATTTAAGATTTCATTTTTTTTCAGAACCATGAGGTCCTTAAGCCAAACTCATGTTCAGTTAAAATTTCTAAAAAACACAAATGAAAAAATCTATATTCCTAATTCTGCAATTAAATTATAAAATTAATTTGACATACAAGAGCTTTTTAAAAAACGATCCAAACTCATAAAGGAGATTTAACTTTTTAAATGACAACTTACTGTCTTAAATTTGGAAAAATATTTATTATATTTTGTTTGATCGTATTCAGTTTAACAAATTGTGCCATGGGAAGTCTTACGATTACCGGAAGAAGTTATCCGCCTCTTGCAGAAACAGAACCTATTGATGTGATTATGAGAGCAGTTCCTGATTATCAAGTAGAACAGATTGGTATTGTAGAAGTTCGTTGTGGACAACTGAATCATTGTATCGAATACGTTAAAGAAAAAGCAAGAGAACAAGGAGCCGACGTTATCATACTAGCCGATTCCGGTATTGTAACTTCCATACAGTATATGCCTGGAACCAGAGCGGGAAATACTTCTACTCCCGGCCAAATTTCAAGTAGCAGCGGTCAAATTCAAACCTGGGAAATTGCTAGAAAAATTCTGATCCCTCACAATGAAACTAAAGGAAATAAGAGAAAGAAGAACGTTTCCGAGGAAATTTGAATCCTAAGTTAAATTTGAAAACTTACAGAGTGTAATAGTCAAATAACCCGTAAACTCCCAATGCCGATCCTTAGAAAGGTATTCGGGAGTGGGACTCTGAAGAGTGTAAGTTTAAGTTCGAAACATTAAGGATTACGAATATAATCTACTGAGAACCATAAAATAACGTGAACTCGACCTAAGAAAATGGGAAAGAATTTTCTAAAAATATCAGTCCCTGCAATTTTAGAATTTGTTCCTAAAATCGTGCTTTGCAGGAGTTCCTACATTTTAGGAATCGAAATCACAACTTTTTTAGAAAAATCAACCTGATCCCTTATGCCGAATTCACGTTAAAATAAGGGCCTCATTTTAATTTTCAAGACAAGTCGCCGCCCTTTTTGGTTTTGTATTATGCCGCAACGTTGAATTTGTTTTCCTCAAATTGTAATGAGATAACCCTTTGGGGATGATTATAGAAGTAATCACGTATGTGATTTTTTAGTCTTTCTGGAAGTGAGTCATAGATTACAATTTTCTCCAGGTCATAACGGATCTTTAGATTGCGGATGATTTCTAAGTCTGGTCGGTCTAGTGTTAGTGTAGAATGGTTCATGAACTCATGAATTACTTTATCTACCGACATATAGTCTCGGAAATGTTTGAAATTCTGGTTCTCTAAGTGATTATCTAGTATGGATATTTTTTGACTTGGCTGGGTTTGATTTTCCTGATTACTTTTTGAATCCGGTTTCTTACTTGAGTTAAAATTCTTTTCGTTCTCTTGCGTTTCTTTTTCTTTTACAAATTTTACTTCTAGTTTAAGTTTTCCTTCTTCTCTAAAATACTTAGTAACAATCATTTTGAGAGAATCGTTTATTTCCCCTACTATACTCAACTCCTCATTTTCGAATTTGATTTTAAGTCCTTTAAGATTTTCGTAGCTGGTTTTAGAAAGTCTTTCCTTTGCCCAAACCAAAAATCCTTCCCACGTTGGATCATTTTCATTTTTGGACGGATCAGTTACCTCGCTCTCGATCTTTATTTCTTTTTTATTTTCCGTGACCAAAGGGGCTTTGTTTTTCACTTGTATAAGTAGGTTATATGTGTTTTTTATAATGTCCTTGTAAGAGTAGCTGGAGGCTATGTTTACAGGGATCGTTCCCCAAAATCGGTCCCCTTTATATTCTTCCGATTTACGGATATGAATTAGCTTCTTCAAAGTTTCTAAAACGACTTCCGGATCTTCCGGTACTAACTTTTTCCAGGACTTGATTTTAGCGTTTTCCTTTTCCGGGTTGTGGTCGTATTCCCCCCATTCTTTCAGTATGAGGTTTTTAGAATTTTCTAGAATATTCATCCAAGTTACTTTAGAAAGAGAAGAGTTTTGTACTTTCTTTTCGTTATTTGTTTGGTTTGTACTTTGGTTATTAGTACAGTCCCCCGTACGAACGTACGGAGCAGACCCGGTACTTTGGTTTAATCTCTCTAGGATATTTGTACTAGACAGACTAGTATATTTTGTTATCTGTTTTTGTAGGTTATATTCATAACGTTCTTTTACAACTGTATCATGTAGACTAGAGTTTAGTATTCTATAATGTCCGTGGAATTCTCCAGAGTTTATATATCCTTCTCGTCTCATTTCTCGGATATATTTAGAAACAGTAGTTTCTGCTAAGCCTACTTCCTCACCTAGTGTTTTGTTTTTTGCAATACATCCACCAAATCCGTTGATTCTTCCTGCAATATCTAAGTCAGTGATTTTAGACAGTAGCTGTCTTTTTGCCCTGGAAAGTGGTAATGATTCGATAGCGTGAGCTATCACCAAAGCGTAATGTACGACCTCGGTCATTTTAGTATCCCTTGTTTTACCATACGGACATATTTCGGGTGACGCACGGTAAAGGTTAGTTTTTACCCTACTCTATTAAAATACGGGGAACTAAAGGTCAGGCATGGAGCCTTCGGTAAGTCCTCGATTTGTCGCTTTTGGCCTAATGTGAGAGCGGCCTTTGTCTTAGTTATGTCTCTAAGATATTTTGGACTAGAAACATGTACCAGACAAATGTCAAGCAAAAAATGGGACATAACTAAATTATTGTCACTTTTAGGAAGAATGCCCTTGGGGACTCTCACCTCCCCTTGGGCTCATTACGACAAATCTTGGATAAGATTGTTTCGGTATTTTAAAACAATGTGCTGTTTTGGGTACTCTTTTTTTGTTAAGAAATTAAAAAAATCATGTCAGTAAATCCATTTGATCTTTGAGCTTCTTTTTTTTCTTTTTTAATTCATCAATTTTTCTATCAATATCGTTTATTTGATCTTGAAGAGTTTTGAGGTTAGTAAAAGATTTAGTTTTCTTTGAACTGCTGTTGGATATTGAAAAAGATTTAGCATATTTTCTAGCTTCTGCTTGAGTTGGCAAAGAATCATTTTTTGCTTTAGTAAGCAACCAATCTAATGCATCTTTATGATTAGCTTTAATTGTAGGTAAAACTTCCATCAGAATTGAAGTCGGGACTTTACTTATTAAATCAGGATTTTTGATTTTCCCAGCTTCAACTAAATCGTTAATAGCCGAAGCATGCATCAGTTTTTGCTTTACCCAAGAAATTGATTTATTGAATTTTTCTGCAAGTTGAGAAGCTGAAAGTTTATATCTAGATTTAATAACAGTTAGGCTAAGGGCAATTTCTATGTCTGCAAGATCCTCTCGATGAATATTTTCAATCAATTTATATTCGGGAATTAAATCCGGATCTACTTGGTGAACATTTTTAACAATAGATGAAATAAATTCTTCGCCGTTTAACTTTGTCGCACGAAGTCTCCTTTCCCCCGCGATGAGATGATATTCGTTCCCAATTTTTCGAACAGAAATAGGTTGAATTAATCCATATTTTTTAATGCTATCGGCTAATTCTCGAAGAGATTCACTGCTGAAATTTTTTCTAGGATTTTCTTTGCTAATAATTTTCTTAACTGGAATATTTTGTATTACTTGATTGGATTCCTGTTTTTCATTATTCATCAATTCGCGTAATAATGCATTACTTTGCGAATTATTATGTAAGTTAGTAGAAGTTTTATCGGTTTTGTTTCCGAAAGCATCTTCAACTTGGAAAATTTTTTTAGATTTAGAAGCCATTAAAAACCTACTTTATAAACCACTAAACAGAAAAATAGTTCATTTGACTGAACGAATTGATAGACCTGATTTTTGGATTAAGGCTTCTGCTAAGGAATCATAAGCATTCCAACCTTCTGTGCCTTCTTTTAAGGGTTCCCCAAATTCAGTTCTATCGCGAATTGTCGTTGATTGAGGAATTGGAGGTAGTAAGCCTGGGGTAGGGACTAATTCGTATCCAGTTTCATTTGCTTGTAACTGATCTAATAAATTTGGGATTTGTTGTAGTTGTTCTAATATTTGTTCGCTTCGACCTGAATTATTCCAAATCGTCGGTAGTATAAATACGGAGGTTATTTTAGTGCCTGGAAAATTCAAAGCCTCATTGATTTTTTTAAAGATTTTTTTTACTGTTCGAATTGCCCACTTTGAAGGATTTACTGGGATAATTACAGCATTGGCAGCAAGCAGAGCGGAAAGAAGTTCATAAGAGCCTGATCCAGGGGTATCAATTATGACGAAATCGTAATTTGATTTTGAAATAACAGTATTTAGCTTTGTGACAAGTGCGATGTCTTTTCCTACATGATACTGAAAATCTTCTAATTCCATCGAAGATGGAAGTATGTCAACGTTATAGACATTCCTTGTTGATTCTTTGAGTGTTGTTTCGCCTCTTATCACAGAGAACGTATTTGCATTGTCAAATAATTCTAGAGGTTCGTTTGGAAGAAATGCGTTGGAAAGATCGCCTTGGGGGTCGTGGTCAATCGCAAGTGTGCGACCTCTTCTGGCTAATGCCATAGAGCTGTGTGTAGCACTAGTAGTTTTTGAGACTCCTCCCTTGACATTCGCGAAAACAAACACATAAGGTTTATGGCTCATAAAATCGGTTTTAAAAGAAATTCGAATCGTGAAAAGCGAATTTTATATATGTTACATAATTTAGTTTAGACTTTGTAAATCGTTCAGTTAACTGAACGATTTACTGGATTAGAGGTTTGTTTTAAAGTATTTTGAGTAAAATTTCACGAAGTAAACATTTAAGACATTAAATCTCGTTCCATACGAAAACTTCCTTACACAAACTTAGAAGATAAGAAAATAAAGAACTCTCGAATGATTTTCTTTTGAACAGAGGACGGCGTTTCTGGTAATTTATCAATAGAATCTAACACACCGTAAGAGTCGAGTTTAGAAATGAGTTTTAACCTTTTTTGCATTTCGACTAAATGAACGGAATCTTTGAGTTTCATTTGCCCTTTACCGGAAAGAATCCACTGTTCGTCATAACCTTTAAGCCTTAAAATGATCAAAATAGACTTAGGGATAGCAAGAGTGCCGTTTTTGTATTTGTAATAAGTAGAACGATTGACACCCAATTTCGCGGCCATCTTGCTGTGACTCAGTTTTAGGTCGTCGTCAATTTCGGAAAGTCTTTCAAAAAGTGTAGACATAAATAGTCTCCATAGGAGACAAGGAATCATAAAATAAGTCTCTGTCAGATACAATTTAAAAATTTTCGCCTAACCCTGTGAAGAGGACTGGAATTATTTAAAAAACAAAAAACGCCCTTGAACTGGGATGAGAATAAGAATGAAATTGTAAATTCCAAAAGTGGTTACCATTTAAAATAAAAAGGGTAGGGGATAAGGCTGATCGTATTTGGATCATTATATTGATATTTAATTGTCTCTACAAGAATTGAAATTTTCCAAAGATAGATGTTCTTTTCGATATTCATGTCTGAATGTCTCTATTAATTCACGTGAGTTCTGCACAAGAAATTCTTTTTACTGAAAAAAGTTGGATCTAAACTTTGTAAATTGATTCTTAAAATGTGGAACTACCGCAAATTACGATTCGAACTATCTTTTAACCAGATTGATAGGTTTGTTTCGTTAATATTTCCACTAGCAACTTTCAGCATGATAGAAACGACTTCTTCTTCCGGAACCTCTATGTTGTAACCATTGATTCCAAGAAATACATAAGTCGCCATGAAAGCGACACGCTTATTACCATCAATAAAAGGGTGATTCTTCGCTATCCCTATACATAGAGAAGCGGCTAAATCAAAGATGTTGGAGGAGGAGTGATTGTACCATTTATTCTTTGGCCGATCGAGAGCCGATTCAAGAAGTCCTTGATCCCGAATCCCTTGAGAACCGCCATGTTGTTTCAGTTGGTCTAAATGAATTGTTAAAACGATTTTCTGATTCAACCATCTTGGTTCTTTTCTCATTTAGCCAATTCTCTTAGTGCATTCCGGTACTTTTTGGAACCTTTTTGGTAAATATCCATTGCTTCTTCAAAGTCGGGATCATAAGGAGATAAAAGAATCCCCGATTCGGTTTCTAAGAGAAATACGGTGTCGCCTTCATGAAAATTATACTTCTCTAATAGAGCTTTAGGAATTGTTGCCCCGGCGGAGTTGCCTATTGCCCGAATTGTCGTTTTTTTTACTGATGAATTATCCATGTTATAATAATAGTAATAACGAGAGGAGTTGCAAGTATTTTTATTTAAAATTAGACTTAAAAAAAGCGCAGAAAAAAATATATCTCAAGATTCATGAAACTGAACTTTAAAGAAATAAACTACTCGGAACTACAGAATAAAATACCCAGACCAATCGTTTACACATCAATAATGCAAATTCAACATAAGAATTAGTTTTAAATTATTATATTTTATTTAAAAAAGGTTTTTAGTGTATTTTAAATAAAATTAAAAACTCGATTTTTCTTTCATTGAATCGAAACAAAAAGTAGATATATTTTTTCCCGATAAAATGGAAATTCCAATTCTCTGACATGAGTAACCACAAGATTTTTCTTAACGCTTGTGAGACTCACAACTCTGTAAAACACTCCTTCCTAAACCAGGAATTCCCAAGACAGGAAATTACCGAGTTGGAAAACAGATTTTAGAAAAAATCTAAAATGTAGACCGAACAATTTTCTCCCTTTTTTAGATCAAATTCAAGTAAAACTGAAAACAAAGATTGAATCCCAAAATTTACCTTAAGATTGAATTTTTTTAGAAATAAAACTTCCGATATTGGTTTTTGTGCCAAAGTGAAAACGGATCGAGTAGGATAAAAAACAAAAAGAAATGACTTTGGAAACGATACCGTATTCCCACTAACTTTTTAGAAACATCCAGACTCACCTCACAACACTGTAACAAGAGAATAGTATATGAATGACACTCCAAGAGTCTTTCGGGTACAAAAAGACCGAAACTTTACAATCGTAAAAAATAACTTTATAGATGATGCTCGTTTAAGTATGAAAGCGACAGCGATTCTACTTCTGGCCCTACGTTATCCAGACCACTGGCGAATGTCCGTAAAAACGATGGCTAAGTTTAAATCTGACAAAGAGTCAAGTATTGCATCGGGGTTTAAAGAACTAGTTACCTTTGGCTATGCAGAATTTCGAAAAGGCAAAGATCCAGTAACTGGTAGATTTAATTCTGGTTGGTATTTTTTTGAAGAGTCTCAAAAGCCGGAAGTTCAATACGAAGCAAAACCTACTAAATATATGAAGATAGTAAATCAAAGAAATTTTTTTTTAAAGAAGTCTTAAAATCTAAGAAAGAAGAAAATAATGTTCTAGATTTACAACAAGCAAAAAGGCCACACCTCGAAAATCAAGTTGTGGTAAATCCAACTCAACCAAGTCTTAAAGACCTAAGACTATCAAAACAAGTATTCTCTAAACAAGTACAAAAGCATCACCAACCCATACAAGCGCACGTAGAAGAACAAAAAGAACTTTCAGAAGAAGTAGAAAGGAAGAAAGAAGAAAAGCAGATCCTATATTCACCACAATCAGAAAAGCCTCACCTTGAAATTCAAGTTGGGGAAAATCAACCCCTATCAAATACTATATACCAAGGACTATCAAAACAAGTACTCTTTAAACAAATACAAAATACTTCTAGAGAGTACGGCCCGCCTGCAAAAATGCACGTAGAAGAACAAAAGCAAAATTTAAACAAACCTAAAACGTTATCACGATTTCAATTTCCTGATTCTTGGCTTACAAAATTTCAAGAATACTATTTCAAAGAACATGGAAGTGAAATGGGACAACCTGACTCAGAGCTAAAAGCACTCAACAAACTGTATGAAATATCCAACGGAGATTGGAAGGTAATCGAAAGTAAGATACAAACACTTATCCAACTGAGAAAACAAGATCCTAAGTTTTGGTCTAGGTTATTTGAAAGAAAAGTAAAACCTACTGAAAAGAACAGAAAACGAAATGAACCACAAAATAAATCATTACGAACTGAATCCAAATATAACGAGAGTAAGACGATCCAAGAAACACCCATAGAAGAGTTAAACAACCTAGATCCTTACAAATGTTTTTTAGTGTGGGGTAAGACAAAGTTGTTTAAACAACAATTAGAATATTACGAACAAAACTCAGATCCTCTCAAATACGAAGGAACTAAAAAGATACTGTATGAAAAATTTGTAAACGAAGTATATCCGGGTCTTGTAAGTAACTCAGAGGTAAAAAAGACTACAATTGAAAATAGAAAGGGAAGTGCCGCATGAGTTTTTTTAATTGAATCAATCAAAGTGTATTAGAACCGATCTCATACAAGAAGAACAAGAGTCGATTCTCAAAGGTCTTTAAAAAGATCGATCTTTTTTTTGTAAGAGAAAAGGAGGGTGATTGAATTGATTCAAATGTGAGACGGACAAAAAATGAATCTAATCCAGAGGGTATCAGCTATTCTGAGTAAATGACGTTTTTGTTTAAAAAGGAGAGTGTCTTACTTCGCCTCAATCAGATCTTATAGGTAATTTGACAATATAATCTGAATTATTTATTTCTTCAAAAATACTTTTAGTAATTTTCGGTTTTTGGAAGTTTTTTTCAATTTGATAATAAGTATCTAATTTTGCATGAAATAACGAAATAACACCATCGAAAATTAGTTTAAATTCATATTCTTTTTCTTTAGTTGCGGCATCCAATATGGCATTGTCAGTTATATTGCAAGAGAATATAATCTTTGAGTTACTCCATTGAATATTTGTTAAGATAATTCCGTCTCGATGATTTTTAATATAACCAATTGGAGTTTTATAGGAACGGCTTTTTCCATTTTTTCACTTCTATACATTTTTATTAAAATTTCGCATAACGCAAAGTCGTCAAGCGTGATAACGCACCTTTCGCCTGGCTCTTTCTGTTCGCTCTCTCCATTCTGACCAGAAATGGAAATACCCTTCTTTGAGTTCTTTGGATGTTGTCTTCTTTGGCTCTGACAGTTGATAGAATTCTTCCACTTGGTTTGTCAGAGAGAGGACGATGAAAATCCACTCGTGCAATGCGAGCGTTGAAGAATTGCCATTTAAAGTAGTGTGGGTTACGGCATTCCCTTCATGTTTAATGTGCCATTCGATTCCGTTGGGGCATCCGAGCATCAAAACGGGAAACTGAGAATCTTCTTGAGGGATGAAATCAAAGCTACAACACGGGATTAACTGACTCCCGTAATCGCCCGGATGATAATCATGTTCGAGCGATCGCAGAAGGTAGAGCCCAGCACAACTCAATGTCCATTCCTTGTTCGGAACGTCGGAAAGGGTTTCATTGTCAATGCAAACGTTCACGGTACCATGGGCACAGAGATCGTCAACTTGGTCGCCCTGGGGGAGCCAGTGGAGGTCGGAAAAAACGATTTGGATCATCAGAAAACAGGCGCGTGATTTCGCATAACTATTAATCTACAAATATCATAAAACCCTGGTAATCCATCAATCCAAATAAGCTTAGAAAATAGAGTTAGGACCCTAACTCTATTTGGCTTCTGATAATCATTACCTAATTTTAGTTTATACTTAGACAAATTTTTGACTCCGCATCGATCCCTTTCGCGTTACGCCCTGCTCACGTAAATAAAGCAGTTGCCTTGGATTGAATCAAAGAACTAATTCATAAAAAAGAAAATGAATCTTTACAAATAAAAGTAATCTCCATTATTAAAAATACCATGTCTGATATGACAAACCCACATGATCGTTTAATCCGGGAAACTCTACAGGACAAAGAGGATGCGATTTCCTTTTTTAAAAATAGTTTACCCGAAAAAGTAATCGAACTTTTGGACCTAAACGGATTAGAACTAACACAATCTAGTTTTATTTCAGAAAACTTAAAAGAAGAACAAACCGATCTACTCTTTCAGATCCCACTGAAATCCGGTAAAAAAGCAAACGTCTATCTTCTATTTGAACACAAAAGTTATTTGGATGAAGCAGTCTTTAGCCAACTCTTAGGATATATATCCGCAATCTACAAGTCTCAATATAAGACGGATAAAAAATACTCAGTTGTGATTCCGTTTGTGTTCTATCACGGTGAAAGGTCTTGGACTTTAGGAAATAGTTTTCAAGATAGGTTTATACTCTCTAAAAACGAAGAAGAAGTATTTAAAAAATACATTCCAGATTTTGAATTAGAATTATTTGATCTGTCGAAAGTAGATCTAAACCGATTGGAAAGTATCACCCTAAGAGTGATTTTAGGAGTGGTTCAAAAAATATGGGAAGGGGATAGTTCATTTTTAAGTCATTTAGGAGAAGTATTTGAACTCTTAACAGGTCTAAAAAACGAATCGAAAAGGGTTGAAATTTTCCAAAAACTGTTTTTATATATATTTAATGTAAGAGAACTTGAACCGACTGAAATTACAAGTTTACTCAGTCATTCAAGGTATAATAGGGAATACGAGGATTTAGCCATGACAACAGCTGAAAAGTTAATTCAAAAAGGTGAAATAAAAGGTAAAGTTGAAACTAAAATTGAAATTGCCAGAAATATGCTATTGAAAGGTGCTAGCTTAGAATTTGTTTTAAGTGTAACTGGACTTACAGAACAAGAGTTGAAAGGCTATGGAGTGATATAACCTGTAAAGTTAAGAACAGATCGGACACTCCTCACTCAGTATTGAATACGAAGGGTTGTCAGCAATCTTATCAATTTCAGTCTATCAAACAAAACATAGTTTTTGTCCTACTTTTTTAGGCCGTTGCTCGAACTTTATTACGCCGAATCACAAGTTTTAACTGGACTTTGAACTTCGTATTCATCTTTCACTTTTCCTCGAATTTCCTCACAACAAACTTAGGATTGTTTTTAAATGAAGTAGGGCATTCGTTTTCAAGGGTATAGAAAGAACTTCTTTCCTTAGATGTGATTATTTGGAATTCGAGATCTAGAAACGTTTTGAAACTTTAAGTAGAAAACAAAAGTCATTTATATCTACGAATTTCGGCACAATAGTGTACTATCTTTGAACCAGATTTTTGGAGACAAAATACATCAGTTCAAAAATGATTTGGCTCTTAATGGAGTTCTTCATTTTGAATTCTTTT
The DNA here is from genome assembly GCF_000243695.2 of Leptospira kirschneri serovar Cynopteri str. 3522 CT. NCBI lineage: Bacteria > Pseudomonadati > Spirochaetota > Leptospiria > Leptospirales > Leptospiraceae > Leptospira > Leptospira kirschneri. Next base: position 24,281 of record NZ_AHMN02000015.1, read on the forward strand.
TGTAATGAGTAGAAAAGAGACAGTCGTTTTTTCGGCTTGTATTGTTTCCGATATTTTACTTTTTTAAAAAACTCGGAAGTGGGGTTTTACAGGGTTTTTCACATGCAAAACCCCTGTTTCATAAAAATCAAGATTACAAGATCAGGATAAACTTCTCTTATTTTCCGATATTTCATTTTTGATTACCTGAGTTTCTTTTCTCAGAAAGGTATTTGCGTTATCAGGATTTTTTCGTCTTGAATATCAAAACAGAACTGTTTTAGGAGAATGGAAAAAAGTTCACTGGTTAAAATGGAAAGTATCAATTGGCCTTTGTACAATCAATTAGAAAGTCCAGAAACAATTCCAAAGTTATTTGAAAGAACTCAAACAAATGCCAAGTGAAAGAGGATAGAATTAAAATTACAAATAAAGATCCGTACGAAGTTTTTAGAGCAGGGTAGTCAAACTTCCAAAAGGGCGTAAGTATAAAATGAAGTTCGAATCTTTTAGAGACTAAGGACTTAAAAAAACTTAGAACCGTATCTTCTTTAGGAAACAAAAAAGATACAAACCTTTTTGAATCGTAGTAGGTTTATAAAAAGTCAGAATTTTTTACCTAAAGTTCTAAAACGTAAACAACTCATAACGGTAATACTAAGGCCCTTCTAATAAACTAAAGAATGTTCTAAATACGAATTCCCATTGAAACGATAACGAACTGTTCAATAGTTTTAAAATCCCTCCGTTTTTAGTGAATGATCAGGTTTTGATTCAAGTTTTTTTATTTGAACAGAATCAATTTACTTTAGTATAAAAACTTAGAATGAGTCTCCACAGAAATTCTCCCACTTCTATGACCCTTTGACAAAATAAAAATCTCAGTCAGTAAGATGTTTATTCGATTCATATTAAAAAACAGGCCCTTTTATCAAAGGAATATGTTTGTTGTAGGAAGACAGTAGAATCTGACTTTTCTTAAGAATCTCTATCCAGGAAAAAACGAGCCAAAACAGGACAATTTGAAAAAAGTCATATTTTTTAAGAAAGTAGGTAATTTCTAAGAATATTCAAAAAGTAGCATGTTCTTTCTATAGCTTTGAATCCATTTTTTAAAGAAATTCGATATTCAGGAAAATTCAGGAAATTCCAGGAAAAATTTCGACCCCCTAAAATCCTGAAAAACTTGAGGTTTAGAAGTGGGTTTTCTTTGTTTTGGATCTTGAAAAGAGAAAGGGAATTTTTAGGATCAAATTTTAGATTTAAGTAAAACATTTATATTCAAGTGATCCCCAGAAACACAATGGATTAGAAGTGAAGTTGAAATATTTTCGATGCTCTTTCAAGAGTAAGTAGGTCGTTTGATGTGGTAGGGTAGGGCATGTTAAAAAGAAATAAATAATTTCCATGATATAAAGACAGCCAAAACCGAATTGTTTCCTTTAGGAACATTCACCTAAATAAAAGTCCTTGTTTTATAAAAACCAAAACTCTTTAAATCAAAAGATAGTAGTTTGTTTTGTTGTGGTCTTAATAGTTTGAAGAGTAGGCAAAATTGTGAGAGAGGAAATTGGAGGAAAATGGAGGGAAGAATTCGGGATTTCAAATTTAGCTATATTCAATGGAATATTAGATCCATAGATTTTTTGTAAAAGATTCCTTTCTCTTTTAAGATTTGAAACAAAGCTAAAAAACAGAACCCTTACAAAGATAAATTTGTAAGGGAGAAGATAAAAGACCGAATTACAAAAAGTAGTTTCCTCAAAATATCTTTCCAGTTGAAAGTAAAAGAAAAGAACCAAGCCGATGTCTAAAAACTTTTTTCCATTAACCAATGATTTGATGTTTAAGATCTTGTTTGTTAAAGAACCAGATTTACTGATTTCAATATTAAACAGTGTGTTATTTCCGGATGGGGAACATACAATCCGAAACATTAAGATACTCAATCCGGAACTTGTAGGCTCTTCTCCGAATGACAAACGTTCTTATTTAGATATACGTGCTCAAGATGAGGATGGAAAAATATTTCATGTAGAAATCCAAGTAGCTCACCAAAGTTCTTTCGTGAAGAGAAGTTTGTATTATCTTTCAGGACTAATTCGGGACCAGTTGAATCGGGGTTCTATGTATTCCGATTTGAAGCCAGTGTATCAGATAAATATAGTTGACTTTGACTTAATTCCTTCGGAGAATTTTCATAGTAAGTTTAAATTTAGAGAAGAGTCTAATCCCGACATCATCTTAACAGACGACGTAGAAATTCATTTTTTAGAGTTGTGTAAGTTTGTCAAAAGAGACGTAAGGGAATTAAGAAATAATTTAGAGATCTGGCTGTATGTGTTAAAGCATACGTCTGAGTTGGAGGAAGAAGAAATGAGAATCTTAGTAGATAAAACTCCAGATTTAAGTAAGGCATTTACAATCTTAGAACAGTATTCAAATGATCCTGAGAAGCGCAATGAGTTAGAATCGAAGTTAAAATCAGACCGCGACTATGCGTATGACTTGGCGGCTCGTTTTGAAGCGGGTGAACTACAAGGGATTCAGAAGGGGATTGAGAAAGGTATTGAAAAGGGTGCAGAGAAAGAAAAGTTAAAATCCGCTCGTAAGATGCTTCAGAAAGGTATGGATGTGGATATGATCTTAGAAATCACTGGTTTGAGTAAAAAGGATCTAAAAGACCACGGGATGCTATGACCTGTAAAGTTAAGAATAGATTACTCACTCAGTTTTGAATACGAAGGCATTGTAAGCAATCGTGTGATCTAATTCACGAATTGTAAATGGAATATTAAAGATATATAAAATACTTCTGTAATTTACACAAGCAAGCCGACACTCTCCCGAAAACCCCAAAAATCTTTACCGAAGAAAGAATACCTAACTTCTTTAATTACGGATTTCCGATGCTACTGGTTAACAATCGGGTAGCGATTCTTGAGCTTGGCAGCCATTACGGGACCGCTGGCATTAGCCTTTTTGATATTTCGAATAAAAATGCAAAGCCAATTGGCCAGGGTGTACTTAAGAGAACGCTAATATCAGGCTTTACGCCGATGGATAACGCCGTCTATGTTACGCATGAGAAAGTTCAAATTAAAGCCAAGGGAAAGAAACATTATTTCAGCAAAATCGATCTGACAAACGACGCGACCATTAAATTTACATACGAACTGCCTTTCACAGATCGTACTATCGTCTGGTCGCATGTTGAGAATGATAAATTGGGGGTCTTACTTGACAATGGGATATGCTTTCTACGAACTTCCCAAAAAGCTCCTGACGCCCGACAAATGGATCTTTTTTGAGCTGGGCACAACAAGGCGACCTTCGCAGTTCCGGCGTTTATACGAAATTCGTCAATTTATAGTTAGATGAAAGTTTGTTAAAATCTATCTTGAATGGCTAAAATCTTTTATGAAAATAAATATAGATAAACGTCTGAGTAAGTTAGTTGAATATAAACCGATTAATTTAAACTTACTTGTTAAACCATGGGGCAATAAGTTCAGAATAAGAAAAGAAAGTTTACCTGAGAAAGGAGACTTATATGCGTTTTGGTGGATTGGTAGTATCAAAGTATTAGAAACTTCTGAGAGAAAAATTAAAATATAGCCCTTTAAGCTCTAACTACCCATAAGGTCATTTTGTCACTTCAAGAAACAGGCTTTACGCCGCACGGGGGGCCTTGGGATATCTCGGACAAGTGAACTTCCATCGGCTGGGTGACGCGGTCGTAATCACACGACTCAACGGTCAGTATGTTACCAATCTGGACTTTAGTAAGGGCGGGCGCCATTGTGGATCGTTGGAGTTCTGCAATTATATAGTGGCGAGGAGCGCAATAGAAATGCATGATCATGTACTCGACGAGTTCTTGGAGCACGAGTTGCGAGATGTCCTCCGTGTGGTCGTTCAACTCGGCGCCGAGGAGTTCGATCTGACCGACACTGCTGTCTTTGTATTCGATATCGGACTATTTCAATTGAACGCAGATGTGCACGAGAAGCGCCTGCGAAGGATGCGCTCTGCAGACGATATTGTGATTGAAGGAGACTACCACGACCGAACGGGCGCCGAGCTACGCACGCTTGGGCTTGTGCCCTTCCCCTTCCGGGTGAGCGCAGTTCATCTCGTGTATGAGGTAATCGACGTGCAGCAACACCCTGTAGGTGCTTTTCTGGCCACGGAGCAGTACGAGCTTGTGCTCGGCGTCAACTTTCACCTCGACGACGTGGAAGTTGGTGCCCCAGGAGTGTTATGGACATATGTGGGTCGCCTTGTTCCGAACGCACGTTCCGTTGTGGTGAAACGACGCACGCTCTAACCGTCCGATTTTCTTGAGGTCATCTTCCACACGATCGTGGCGAATCCGGCTTGCCACAGGCAGCCGGACCAGGCTCTCAGCTCTGGTCAATAAATTGCATACAGGAAACATAATACAACAATCGTCTTTAGATTCAATTTATTGACCCCGCATCGATCTCCAGAGTCTGTTGAAAAAGAAAACCAGAAAATCCCTCTTATGGTTTCACCCTAGATCACATTAGGTTCTTTTTTATTTTTGAGAAATGTAGTAAAACGTCCTTCAGTCGAAAATTCAGACGTATCGAAAACCGCAGAGCTTGGCAATATTGTGAGCAGAACATCTTTCCGACCATTCGAGAGAAACCTTTTCAATCCCTTTTGTCAAAAATAGATTTCCGCCGCGAGAACCTTTGATGGCTCCGAAAACTCCTTCAATCGAAGGAAATCTATTTGAATAAATGATTCTGGATTTAGGCTCGCTTAATTTTTTTCGCATCTCCATCGTATAAAAGTTATTCATCTCATCCGGTTGATAATTCTTAGAGGGACTCGAATGAATATAGTTTCTTTTTAATTTCTTAGAATTTACTAAAATAGACTTCGATTTTCCCTTGGAACAGAAACATTTTAAATGACAATCGGAACAATTGGTTGCACGAAAATCCGAATAGATATCTTTTCCATTCAGGTGTCTCTCCCTTCTGAATTTAAGGACTCTTCCTGTTGGACAGATAAAGTGATTGGATTTCTTATCAAAAGTAAACTTGATAGATTTGGGTTTTCGTTTAGGAGATTTCGGAATTTTAGGAATTTTTCCCGATTGAAACAATCTTGTGATTCTCTGATCAGGACAGTAAAGATCGAAGTCTTTTAAACTGCGAAAGTTAGCCTCGCTCGCATAACCTGCATCCAAGACGTATTGAATTCTTCTTGAATCTTCTTCCTTTGATTTTAAAGAAGAATAAGAAGTTTCTACTTTTTGAATCATCTTTTCCGCAAACTGAGTATCCGATTGTCCTGTCTCAACACATTGTGAGACGATCATCTTTGATTTGCAATCGACCGCCGCCTGAGCGTTGTAACCTACTAAAAAGCCGTTTCCTTTTTTCTGTAGATCGCAATTTCTCTCAAAGAGATGAATCCGACGACGGTCTTTGTGCTTTTTTAAGAATTCTACCACTTCCTTTAACTTGTCAGTTTTCCGTTCTAATTCTTTTCTCTTCTTTTGAATTTTAGAAGAATCTAAATCTGCAGACTTCTCCCATTCTTTGAATTTGGTTTTACTAACTTCTTCGATTTGTTTCAGCCTCTTCTCGAATCTTTCTAAGTCTCCAAGATCGTCCGGATTCGCGTTTGCTTTGATCTTTGTTCCATCAATCGAAATCGTTTCAAAGTCGATAAAGCCGCTTTCATATCCAAGAAATACCGTCTGGGAAAATAGATCCTCGAATGTACCTTTCGAAACTTGGAAATAAACGTATGATCTAATTCTTCTCCATCCAAGAGATAGATCAACTCGGCCCTGAGTTTTGATAACCTGCAGAGTTCTCTCATCGAAAGATTGCCGATTAAGATGGAATAGAAAAGAGCCGAAATTACTTTCTTTGGAGAGATCGCAGGTCGACCTGTTGCGTCATTCTGATAATTTTTATCGAAATCCTCAAAATCTAAACGTTCCATGACTTTTTTAAATCCGTGGATTGGATGTCCTTCTCCGAACAATTCCTGAAAGTCTAAAACATGCATCCTCAATTGATTCGGGTCTGTATTCTTGAACTTTGCCATTGTGCTAATCTAGCAGGTTTATACATTTTGCTCTTCTTTTTCAACAGACTCCCTTTCGCGTTACGCCCTGCTCACGTAAAAAAAGCGGTCGTACTGGATTGAATCAAAGAACTAATTCATAAAAAAGAAAATGAATCTTTACAAATAAAAGTAATCTCCATTATTAAAAATACCATGTCTGATATGACAAACCCACATGATCGTTTAATCCGGGAAACTCTACAGGATAAAGAGGATGCGATTTCCTTCTTTAAAAATAGTTTACCTGAAGCTGTAATCGAACTTTTAGACTTAAACCGTTTAGAACTAACACAATCTAGTTTTATTTCAGAAAACTTAAAAGAAGAACAAACCGATCTACTCTTTCAGATCCCACTGAAATCCGGTAAAAAACAAACGTCTATCTTCTATTTGAACACAAAAGTTATTTGGATGAAGCAGTCTTTAGTCAACTACTAGGATATATATCCGCAATCTACAAGTCTCAATATAAGACGGATAAAAGATATTCAGTCGTAATTCCGTTTGTGTTCTATCACGGTGAAAGGACTTGGACTTTAGGAAATAGTCTTCAAGATAGGTTTATACTCTCTAAAAACGAAGAGGAAGTATTTAAAAAATACATTCCAGATTTTGAATTAGAATTATTTGATCTGTCGAAAGTGGATCTAAACCGATTGGAAAGTATCACCCTAAGAGTGATTTTAGGAGTGGTCCAAAAAATATGGGAAGGAGATAGTTTATTTTTAATTCATTTAGGAGAAGTATTTGAACTCTTAACAGGTCTAAAAAACGAATCAAAAAGGGTTGAAATTTTCCAAAAACTGTTTTTATATATATTTAATGTAAGAGAACTTGAACCGACTGAAATTACAAGTTTACTCAGTCATTCAAGGTATAACAGGGAATACGAGGATTTAACCATGACAACAGCCGAAAAATTAAGAAAAGAAGGTAAACTCGAAATTGCCAGAAATATGCTATTGAATGGTGCCAGTTTAGAATTTGTATTAAAGGTTACCGGATTTACAGAACAAGAGTTAAAAGACCACGGAGTGATATAACTGTAAAGTTAAGAACAGACCGGACATTCACTCAGTAGAATTGATACTGAAGCCGTTGTCAGTAATCTTGTGATCCAATTCACAAATTGTAAATGGAATATTAGAGATATATAAAATACCTCTGCATTTAATTAAATAGTCGTCCCTAAAAAAGAGTTAAAATGTCGAATAACGCAAATAAAATGCTATCCAAGGAGAAAAAGTTAGAAACAAAATCCCCATAAAACATCCAGAAACCACGTAAAAGCCGGTGAAAATGAAACCAGAAGAGAACTCAAAACAACAGAATCAAGGAGAACTATTTCGAAATAGATTGGACCAGATCTTGGATCCTAGACACCCGTTGTATCAAATCTCGAATAAGATAGACTGGGAAAAGTTTGAGAAAGAATTCGGAAAATACTACACAGAGAAAACCGGTCGACCCGGATTACGAATCCGTCTGTTTGTGGAAATGAATATTTCGAACATGATTTCCCTTGTGATCCAACGAGTTTAGTAAAGTGGCGGAAACGTATTGGTTCCGATGGAGTAGAGAAATTTTTAGAAGAGACGATCTTCTTAGGCCAACGGGAAGGTCAGATCAAAGATCTAGAAGAGTGAATGTTGTACAACGGTTCAGGAGAAAGCGATCACTTTTCCAACGGATGCAAAACTGTATCATAGAATGCGACAAATTTTAGTAAAAGAAGCATCAAAAGAAAATATTCAATTAAGACAAAGTTATAAGAACCTGCCCCACCAGTTTCTTCAGTAAGAAAATCGGGAGGGCAGAACCTTGCAGCTTGATCTTTTTGTAAAGTAAGATTAAGTTTTGAGATACGCTGTAAACGCAAGAGTAAATTAGCATTCATTAAACAACGTGAGTTCGGCGTAAGAAGGAAAAAAGAGTAAAAATCTTGTACTGAAAAACGCCAGATCGCATATTGAACCAAATTTCCGACAAGAAAAGGTACAATATGGATCTGACAGAGATATTTTGCGCAATAGACGATTATTGTACACAACAAAAAATAAACTGGAACGGGAAAATATTGAGTCCGGTGGTTCGAAAAAGGAACCGTAAATTTCAACTCAGCCTGAGTGAAGTAGCAACAATCGTAGTTTATTTCCATCTTTCTCATTATAGAGAATTTAAAAATTATTATTTGATAGAAATAAAAAAGAATCTGAAATCCGAATTTCCAAAAGCTGTAAGTTACAATCGTTTTGTCGAGCTGATGCCTAACGCGTTAACCGTCATCGCTTCGTTTCTGTCAAATTCTTGTTTAGAAAAGTGTTCCGGAATATCGTTCATTGATTCCACGATTCTCAAAGTATGCGACAACAGAAGAATCCATTCTCATAAGGTATTTAAAAACATTGCACAACGAGGAAAATCAAGCACAGGCTGGTTTTACGGCTTTAAATTGCATTTAATCATAAATGATCAAGGTGAATTATTATCATTTATGGTCACTCCTGGAAATGTGGACGACAGGAACTTGAAAGTGATCTTTCCACTTGTTAAAATATTTACGGTAAACTTTTCGGTAGATAGAGGTTACATCAGTCAATCTCTGTTTGTAAAGTCTTTATGAAAAGGGAATTCAACTCATTACAAAACTTAAAAAGAATATGAAAAATAAATTAATGCCCTTAGTTGATAAAATCCTTTTAAGGAAAAGAGTTATCATTGAATCCGTTAATGATGAACTTAAAAATATCTGTCAGATTCAACATACTAGGCATCGTAGTTTTTTCAATTGGGCCGTTAATCTATTAAGCGGGTTAGTCGCATTTTCATTTTTTCCAAAAAACCTTCTTTGAATTTGAAATCCAAAGACAATTTACAACTTCTACTTTCTCCTTAGGCCGAACTCACGTTAATTAGTACTCATCCTCCGCATATCTCTCTGATCTGAAGTTTCCGAAAAAACAT
>NZ_AHMN02000016.1 GCF_000243695.2 Leptospira kirschneri serovar Cynopteri str. 3522 CT
ATGGAAGGATTCGAAGAGAATTTGAACAACATTCTGTTGGAACGGAGAAACATTCAAGAAACGTTGCATTAGAAAAAAATGATGAATCTTCAAGCGAGGTTCAGTCTTCTGAATGGGTGAAGGTAGAAGACTTACGTTTAAGAGATCAAGTATTAAGATCCGACGGAAGTTGGGGAACTGTAACAGGAATCTACTATTACAACACAGAACCCACTAAAGTTTACAACTTAGAAGTAGAAGATAATCATACATACGTAGTCGGCGGGGATACATTCGGAATCGGTTATGTAGTTCATAACTACGATCAGAGAATGCGGGATACATTAGCAAAAGTTAAAACGTCAATAACTGACAGAATAGCACAGGCAACGGAAAGAGAGAGTTTTGACTTTGAGGGTTCGACCTGGGTAAAAAAGGGAGGCGAGCCGATTCTTGACAAAAAAGGAAAGCCAATTAAGGACAAATATCAACCCGTTTATTACGAATCTGCAAGTAATCAATATCACAAAAACGACAGATTGTATATAGAGCCAACTTCTGACGGTAAAGACATCCAACTTAGACAAGTTCAAAGAGAGGGAGAATATTACAAAGACGTGAAAGTATATGACAAATACTTAAACTGGAAAGGTAATGTGGACTTTGCAGGTAACTTACCCCATTTGAACCCGAGTGATCCAAATTCGGTTAGGTTCCATGTAGATTACACGGACAAGTTTGCAAATGAACGAGGTTACAACTTTGAAAAAGATGGGAATGGTAAAACGAAGACACATACAGTTAACGTAGATGGGGAAAGTCGTAGTTATATCAATACAACAGACGGCGGTCGAGTGTTGCTTGGATATACTGCATCGACGCAAAGAGAAACGTATTACCAGGATTTAACAGCAAATAATAAAAAGATAATATATGAATTACCGAAATCGGGAGATCACTTAGATCAATCAGGGATTTGTAATTCAGCGGCGCCTGGAACTGTAATGCGTGGACTTGGATTTAAGATGACGGATGCCCAAGTTCATGATTTTGGCCGTTCTCAGATAATGATAGCGAGAGAGATCCAAGAATACGGTGTAACGCTTGCAAACAAAAAGAACCCGGATGGAATCAAACCGAGTGGAATCACCATTGAGAAAATATCTGAGAAGGCATTGTCTCATTTTGGTTTTGAAATTCCACAAAAGGGATCTATTTACAATGATGTGAAGAAGCCAACGATACCAAAGCGTGAGGACTTTGATTCTGATTTCGCCTTAGAGCAAGAGATGAGAGGGCACAATAACAAACTTGAAGCTCGAGCCAAAAGTTCCTTGGATAAAGTGAAACCTTGGATCATTGATCAGATTAAACATGGAAACGCTGTTGTAGCGGGAGGAGATTTTACCGGTTCCGGTCACGTAGTGACAATTGTAGGATATGATTCAAAAGGATATATAGTACATGATTCCTGGGGAGATGCGATGAAAAATTACAACAAAGCATCGGTGACATCAGGACAATACGTGCATTACCCATTTGACAAATTTTCGCTTGGATATGGATATACTTTAAGGAAGAAGAAATAGGAGATTAGTATGAAGTTTGTATATTCGTTTTTTGTATTGTTCCTTTTGACTACGAGCGTTTCGCTTTCTGCGCAAGAAGACAAGTATTCAATCAGTGATTGTATTGGCAAAGATGGAAACCCTGAGTTGTACAAAATCCCGAAGATGAAGGAAGGAGATGTAATCAAAGGGACTTGGTATGACATCTTTTCCGGTACGCCCGGCGATGCTGTGGATTGGGCCAGTAGTTTTTTCAAACATCCAAAAATTGCATCAAAATATTCTAATGCAACAAAGCCAAAGGATTTTGTAAAACTCAAAGAATGGGCGGAGTCAACTTGCGGAAAATCTGCCCCTTATGGTATTCAATACAATGAAATGCATTCAGCTTGCTTTGATTTGTCCAAGAACAAAGGAATTGGGGAGATTATACTTTCTCCGATTACTTTAGAAGAAAAAAATATTTACTTTCAGTTATCTTTTATAACAAAAGACAATTTTATTAACAAGCTATTTACTCAGATTTCCTTTCCTAAAAAAGTACGTTTTTACTTTTTGATCCCAGAAGAACTGGAAGGTGGTCCGCGAGGAGGGAAGATATTCAAAAACTTAAAATTGGTTTCTTCCCAAGAAGCAGAAATTCCGTTTAAAGAAGGTTATTTGAAGGTTCCGATCCAATCGTATGACAAGATACGGAGCCAGTTCAAAGTAGATCGAAAAAAAGTATATCATGATAACATTATCGTTGCGACTGAAATTCTGGAAATCTATGAATCGAAAGGAAACGGAGAGGATTCAAAAACCTGCATCGATGAAATATCAAACAACTTGGGCGAGAAATATTACCAAAGAGAACTGATGAAACCATGAAAGTAGTATGACTAACTCCAAAAAAAGGCCCGCTTTTTTAAAGAAGCGGGTTTAAGTTGTGTTTTGCTTAATAATGGATTTGGGAAATATTAAGAACAGTGATTTTAAAATAAAGAGAAAAAATATTAGAATATTAATAAAAAAGAAAACTCTAAAGGATCTGAAAGAGTTTTAAACGAGAGAGAGCGTGTTTTAGAAAGTGGGAATCTCAAGATATACCTTCTTGAAATTTATTAAGAGAACGAGGGTAATGAAATGAAGAAAGGTTTTGTGTTGGGTGAGGCGGTGAAAGACCGAACAACTGGCCAGAAGATGTATGTGGAAGTAGTTTGGAATCCAAAGGTATCGTGCATTTACTTTGATCCAGAGCGTGAAGCATTAGTAAAAGTTCAAGTGTTTCCAGAAGATTTGGAAAGTATCAAGGATTCCTTGCCATATCTTCCGAAGTAAGAATTTTGTGAACCCCAAAAAAAGCGGGTTTGAGTTATGTTTTGTTTAAAAAAAAGATTTTAAAATAAAGAGAAAAATATTAGAATATTAGTAAAAAAGAAAACTCTAAAGAATGTTTCTGATAATAGAAAAGAAGGTGTTGAACCAAATGAAAGAATTTAAACAAGAGCCATTGCTGAAACAAGTATCTAGAAAACTAAAAGACCTAAGCGAACCAGAACTTCAAGAGATAGATGAATGGATTGATAAAACACAAAAAGAAAAACATGATATAATGATGGATAAGTTTATGTATGAATTTGGTATTGCGATCGGATTGGATCGCCCTTATGGTTTGAGTTTGGTAAAGAAACGAAAGACCTCTTCACCTCGTCAAAAAAAACCAAATTGAGAACTATTACTCATATCAATGAAAAACCGTGCACCTGTGGTGCACAGTTTTTAGAAATAACGAACGGAGACAAATTTTTTAGAACTACGAACAAGACCTTAATTTACAACTGCGAAAGCGATCGAAGTGGAAATCCTGCGATGCAACATGATTTTAAACATTGTTACTTTGGAATATACGAAGAATTTGAAATGTTGCGTTGCAGATTGAAGCGTAGAGCGCGGTTTCTCGAAGCGAGAGCGGAGAGAAATTCGCCCAAAGCATCTGCGTTAGGTGAAGCGATGCAAACTGCAGTAGCCGCGATGAAGATGAGTAACTTAAACTTTGGATTGAGCTATAATCAAGATGCAGGACTAGGAATGAACGTAAATACAAACTTTACGAGCGGATTAGGACTTGGACTTGATTACAACTTTAAGAGCGGAGATTACACAGCGAACGCAAGCTACGACAAAAACCATATCGGTGGACAAAGCTGGGCGAATGCAAGTTTTAATATATCGGCAAGTAAGACCGGCCAATCGAACCTAACGCTTTCCTACAACGACGACGGCGGAGAGAGCAAGATTCCGCAAAGACTGAGAGGGCAAGGAGCTACATTAGATTTTGGTAATGATGGCTTGGTTTCCTTGAGCATCCAAGGACTGAAAGGAGCGACAGTAGCCAATATCAGCTACAATACAAACTCACATGGTTTTGAAGATCTGAAGCTCAACGGAAATTTTCAAAACGAATTCAACCAAGGACTGATCGCAGAACATTCTCACGAGAATTTAAAAAAACAACAGATGGAATTGTTGAAACCGATGGTCGGGACGGGGATCAAGATGGGCTTGTATTCCCAAGCTGAGATCGACCAAACGTTACCAAGAGACGGGAAAGGTGGAATCGACATGGAGAAATCGGATCCGAGTAAGCTTCTTGCGAAGTGGGATCATTACAAAAACAGCATGTCCGGGAGTGAGGATAGCATCAAGATCTGGAAAGAACAAGTGACGAGAGCGGGAGAAGAAGCGGGAGTGAAGATTCGCTTTAACGAGGGAAAAAGTGCGGCGTCAACCTTTGGTAAGTTTGTGAGCGGTCTTGTAGGTGATATTGCTCAAAGTTTTGGATTTGCAAACGACGGTTCTAAGATGGTTGATAAACAGAGGGTTTTTCACTTAGATACGTGCTTTGCCCCAGGGTCCAAAATAACAAGATTAAAGAACAAGAATATTAGAATATACGGAAATGTTAATTCTACTGAAATGAATTCGAACGAATTTAGTTCTAATGACTATGAGTTTACAAATATTGAAGACGTAAAAATCGGAGATGTAGTACGTTCTTGGAACGAGAATACAAATACTTTTGAGAACAAGAGAGTAACAGAGACTTTTGTACATGAAGTTCCACAGCTTTTCTTTCTGGAATTAGATGGAGAAGAAGAAATCCATACGACATGGAACCACCCATTTAGAAGACAGAAGACAGACGAATTTGCTAACGCAAATTCTAGACAGAGGACTGAGGACAGAAACGGAGGAGACATT
>NZ_AHMN02000017.1 GCF_000243695.2 Leptospira kirschneri serovar Cynopteri str. 3522 CT
TCCTTCGATTGAAGGAGTTTTCGGAGCCATCAAAGGTTCTCGCGGCGGAAATCTATTTTTTACAAAAGGGATTGAAAAGGTTTCTCTCGAATGGTCGGAAAGATGTTCCGCTCACAATATTGCCAAGCTCTGCGGTTTTCGATACGTCTGAATTTTCGACTGAAGGACGTTTTACTACATTTCTCAAAAATAAAAAAGAACCTAATGTGATCTAGGGTGAAACCATAAGAGGGATTTTCTGGTTTTCTTTTTCAACAGACTCTTGGGTGGGGGTAACTCAATGAATTGCTTCCCATGGGTCGCAATTCAGGTGGAGAAATTCGGAAGACTTTTCTCTATCAGAAAAACATAATTTTCTCAAGAACAATTTCCTTCCACAAAGCTTGTCGGAACTCCGACAAACTCGATGTTTTTTTGTTGCTTAAAGCAGTCCGGTCTTTCTAGCAATCGCGTAGAAATTCAAACCGTAACCGATGCCTAAAAAATTTTTTGGAGGGAATAAATCGTCCGTTTCCGGGTTCCAAACGTCTTTGACTAAGGCTTCGATTGAAAAATCTTTACCAACGGGAAGTCCTAAAATTCTGTCGGGGAGTTGCGAAAATTCTGTCATAAGTTTTAACCTCTTTTTGTTTTTTCTACCAGCTCATAAAATTTTTGAAATAGATACCGCGAATCGTTTGGACCAGGAGCACTTTCTGGATGATACTGAACGGTCAATAAAGGATAACCGGATTTTAAAATTCCTTCTACAGTGTGATCGTTCAGATTCAGAAAGGAAATAGGTTCATCCGATTTCTGGTCGTCTATTACCGCAAAACCGTGATTTTGCGAAGTAATTTCTACCTGACCGGTCTCAAGATTTTTGACCGGTTGGTTTCCACCTCTATGACCGAATTTCATCTTTTCCGTTTTTTTTCCTAAAGAAAGTCCGATGATTTGATGACCCAGACAGATTCCAAAAAGTGGGTATCCTTTTTCCATAATCTTTTGAGTTGAGGAAATCGCGTAATCTAAAGGAGCGGGATCTCCGGGGCCGTTCGAAAGGAAAAACGCGTCGGTTCCTTCTTTCATAATCTCTTCTGCGGAAGTTTTTGCGGGATAAACCGTTACCGCAAAACCGTTCGCGTCTAAAAGGCGTAGTATGTTTGTTTTTACACCATAGTCATAAACTGCGAGTTTGAATTTTTTACCGGTATGAGTTCCAAAGATATATTTAGTAGAAGTAGTTACTACCTTAGCCAGATCTGCGTTGATAATTCCAGGAAACGATTTTACCTTTTCTAAAAAAGAAGGGGAATATTTCGGAGCCACAAAAATCCCACCGTTAGGAGAACCGTTTGTACGGATATATCGAGTCAGTTTACGAGTGTCTATTCCCTGGATGGCTGGAATTTTATATTCTTTTAGAAACTGAGATAACGTTTTTTCGGATTTAAAATTAGAAGGTAGATCCACGTATTCTTTAACGATCAGACCGCTCGCTTGAATTTTAGAAGATTCCATATTATCAGGATGAATTCCGTAGTTCCCGATCATAGGATAAGTCAGTGTAATGATCTGATTACAGTAAGAAGGATCCGTTAGAATCTCTTGATAACCCGCCATAGAAGTATTAAAAACAATTTCACCAACGGATTCAGTTTCGTAGCCGAAGGACTCACCTTCGAAGATTGTTCCGTTATCAAGAACTAAGAACGCTTTCATCAATTACAAACTCGATGAGGTAGTGAGTATAGTCAACACAGGTTTTTCTTGGGTTCCTACAAATCGGTTGAAAAATACCTACGATTTTTGTGAATGGAGAGTAAAAACCCGACCTGAAAAAATAGAATTAGAACCTGAATTTGATAGTCGTTTTCGAGAATCGAAGGTTCTATAATCTGCGGCGTGAAATTTTGGTTTTATGGCCCAATTCTTTCAGATAGGAAAAAATAGAATCTTAGGATAAGTCGAATATGTATCAACTGACTCTACCGGATAAATCAATTAAAGAAGTCGCATCCGGTTTCACTTATCGTGACTTTATCGAAAAAGAATTACCTTTTTTAAAAACCAAAGCACTTGCAGTGCGTTTGAATGGTGAAGAAGTTTTAGATTTGTCCAGGACTGTGGAGAAAAACTCGAACATAGAAGTATTGACCTATTCCGAAAAAATAGGTTGGGAAACGTTTCAACATTCCGCGGCGCATTTACTCGGAATGGCGGTTCAGAATTTATATAAGAATGCAAATCTCACCGTAGGTCCTGTCATCGATAACGGTCCCGGATTTTTTTATTACGACATAGACTTTCAAGGAACGATCGTTACTCCAGAAGATTTTCCTAAAATCGAAGCTGAGATGGAGAAGATCGTAAAGGCCGATCATCCGGTTTGGAGAAAAGTAGTCTCTAAAAAACAGGCGATAGAAACCTTTCAAAAACTAGGAGAAAAATATAAAATAGAAATTATAGACGGAATACCAAGCGAGGAAGTTTCCATCTATGGAATGGGAGAATGGTTCGATCTCTGTCGTGGGCCTCACGTTCCTAATTCTGGAATATTAAAATCTTTTAAACTAACTGCAGTTTCGGGTGCGTATTGGAAGGCGGACAAAAACAACTCGATGCTTACCCGTATTTATGGAGTTGCGTTTCCGACAAAAAAAGAATTGGATCAATATCTTTTTCAAATTGAGGAAGCTAAAAAAAGAGATCATAGAAAGATCGGAAAAGACATGGATCTATTCTCCTTTCAAAAGGAAGGTCCAGGATTTCCTTTTTGGCATCCTAAAGGAACAATTCTTTGGAATTCACTCGCGGAGTATCTTCGATCCGAATGTAACAAAAGGGGTTATCAGGAAATCAAAACTCCTGCGGTACTTTCTTCCGAACTTTGGAAAAAGTCCGGTCACTGGGATAACTTCCACGAGAACATGTATTTTACGGACATAGACGAAGAAGATTACGCACTCAAACCGATGAACTGTCCGGGATGTTCTTTGATTTATAAACATCATCTGCATTCGTATCGTGAACTTCCGCTTCGATTTGCAGAATTTGGAAGTGTACATCGCCACGAATTACACGGAGTGTTACACGGACTTTTTAGAGTGAGGGCGTTTACTCAAGACGATTCTCATATCTACGCTCCTTTGGATTATTTGGAATCCGAGGTGATGGACATCATAGACTTTACGTTTACGGTATATAAGAAATTTGGATTCTCCGAATTTAAAACTTTTATAGCGACCCGTCCAGAAAAATCGCAAGGAAAAGACGAAGACTGGGAGTTTGCTACGAGTAGCTTAAAACAATCTTTGGAAAAAAAGGGGATTCCATACGGAATCAAAGAAGGGGAAGGGGCGTTCTACGGACCGAAGATAGAGTTCAACATTAAGGATTCAATTGGAAGGCTTTGGCAGTGTGGAACCATTCAAGTGGATTTTTCTATGCCGGAACGTTTTGATTTAGATTATACGGATAATAATGGTCAGAAAAAAAGACCGGTGATGATTCATCGCGCTATCTACGGTTCTTTGGAAAGATTTATAGGAATTTTAATTGAACACTATGAAGGAAAATTTCCACTTTGGATTTCTCCGAATCAGATCCGAATTTTGACCGTAACCGAAAAAGTAACCGATTACGCTAAAAGCGTCTATCGAGAGTTAGTCGACTCCGGCTTTAGAGTGGAACTGGATACTCGAAACGAAAAGATAGGTGCAAAAATCAGGGATTCTATATTAAAAAAAGCGAATTATATTTTGATATTGGGAGAAAAGGAAATGGAATCAAATACACTCGCAGTGAGAATGCGAGGTCAAGAAGATACCAAAACTTTGACCCGGACGGGTTTTATTTCGAATCTTCAAGAGGAAATTAAAGCGAACTAAAATAAAGTTGGGTTTTCTGGCAAATTGTATTGTCGGAATCTTTTGGGAAATTTGAGAACTCCTTCAAATTTTGTCCCAATTCTCAAAAACAAACGATTTTTTTTGATTAAAATTTTTTCGTAAATATGAATGTAAGAGTTCCCACATTTTCAAAGTTGAACAGTGAAATCTTAAAATTTTGTGAGAGTTCCTACGTTTTCAAAAGTTAAGTATTATAAAAATGAATTTCATAGATCAAACATAAGCGAAATTAGAAAATAATTGTATTCGCCTATTTTTTTAAGTGGGGAGTTTTTCAAAATATAAAATTGAACGTTTAGAAATGAAAACATTTAGAAAATCTCTATAAAATCCAAAAAGAAAACTCGCCCAAGCAAATTTTTACATAAATCTTCGTTTTGCAGTCATCACAAAAATCTATTTCATAAAAATCCCATTAACTCAATTCTAACGTGAGCAGGGCGTAAGAAAATAAGAAAGAATTTTCTAAAAGTAGTAGTTCCTACAAATTTTAGAATTTGTTCGTAAAATCGTGATTTTGTGGTAGTTCCCACATTTTAAGAATGATTTACAAGGTTCCAATCCCAATTTTTTTAAAAAATGAATCATGGATTTCTCCAGAACTCACGTTAAATTCTAGTGGTCGTAACAACGGCCAAATCAATTTCTATTCAACTTTCGACTATACGTCGGATTTTGTGTACTTTAGAAAATTCAATAAGTTCATTCACTAAAGTAGTAACGTAAAATCGACTTGCAATAAAGCTTCCTTTCACCGAAATGGAGTCAAAAATCGCTTGAAAACGCCCTTAAGGATAAAATCTTGGAAATCTAGCCGGAGAATGAATGCAGAGGAAACCGAGTCAAAAGTCAGCAACTGATAAGCTTTTTAATCATAGAGTCAATGAGAAAATAACAGGCGTTTCCAGAGTTCGCTTAGTGTCGGATGACGGCGTGGCGATCGTATCTTTTGAAGAAGCACTCAGAAAAGCAAAAGAGGAAAATTTAGATCTAGTAGAAGTATCAGCGGATCAAGAACTTCACGTTTGTAAGATTATAGACTACGGAAAGTATAAATTCGAGTTACTTAAAAAAAGTAAAGAGGCAAAGAAAAAACAACACGTAATCAATGTAAAAGAAATTAAGATTCGTCCTCGAATTGAAAGCCATGATTACGAAATCAAAAAGAAACACGCGCAGGAGTTTCTGGGAAAAGGAGACAAGGTAAAAATCAGTCTCCGGTTTCGAGGTAGAGAAATGATGCATTCTGACCTCGGAATGAAAGTAGTTTATAGAATGATAGAAGACCTGAAAGAACACGGAACCGCCGAAAGGGATCCGATTCAGGACGGAAAACAAATCGTAGTAATTATTAATCCGAAATAATTTCCGAAAAAAAGGAACCCAAGATGCCAAAGTTGAAAACGAACAGAGCCGCTGCAAAGCGTTTCAAGTTCACAAAAAACAACAAAATTAAACGCAAAAGTATGAATACCCGTCACATCTTGACCAAAAAAGGACCTAAAAGAAGAAGACGTCTTCGTGGTTTGACTTTGGTTCATAATTCTGACTGGAAATCTATCGTCAGATTAATGCCTTATGGAGTGAGATAATGCCTAGAGCGGTCAATGGAACCATCCACAAAAATAGAAGAAAAAGAATCTTAAAAGACGCAAAAGGATTCCGCGGAGCTCGTTCTAAACTTTATAGAACGGCTAAAAGCGCTGTGATGAAGGCGGGTCAGTGGGCCTATAGAGATCGCAGAGCAAAAAAAAGAGATTTTCGTAAACTTTGGATCATCAGAATTAATGCCGCTGCAAGAGAAAATGGTTTGTCTTATTCTGTATTTATGAATTCCCTTAAGAAATTGGGAATTCATATGGATCGTAAGTCTTTGGCAGAGCTGGCTTTCAACGATAGAGAAGTATTTAATTCCTTAGTTGAAAAAATTAAAGTAGCTGGATAACAATCAGCTTTACTAAAATCGACGGCTCTGTAATTTACAGGGCCTTTTTTCGTTTTCAGAGAATGTTTTTTAAGGGAGAATCAGGTTATGCTTACTATGGAGACCATTGAAGAATTAGAAAGCAAGGTCGTAAAAGCCCTCGAACTCATCGCTGATCTTCGCGCTGAAAATGGTCGACTAGAATCCGAAAACGAAACTCTCCGAGCGGAAAACGACCAGATGAAACTGGCAATGGAGGAGAAAGAAAAAGAACTTTCCTCTCTTAGAGAACAATTACAAAAAACTACAAACGAGTTGAACGATCTCAAAGAAAGAGAACGAAAATTAGAAGGAAAAATCAATCAACTCCTTGGAAGATTGGATTCCTTGCCTGCAGCTACAAGTTCACAGACGCCACAGCCACAGTATAGCTCTGCTGCTTCTGCTGCCGCAACTACGGCGGCTGCTTCTTCCAATGTCGTGAAAGAAACAACTTCCGCTGAAGACGAATTTGGCGAAGACGATGAAATCATTCTTCTCGATGAAGACGATGATGATATTTCCCTTATCACAGAAGTGCCTGAAAAAGACGACGAGATACTTGAAATTTCCGATGATGAGGGATCTGAATTGGCCTTGGATGAAGATGACGACATCATTATCGAGGATGATGAAGATTCAATCAGCGTATTTGACGCAGATGAAGACGATGATTTTCTAATCATCGAGGATGATCCTAAAGCTTGAGTTTGTAATGGATCTCCGTAGGGTAAAAGTCAGAATCCTAGGAGAGGAATATACGATCCTCAGCGAAGCCGAAGAAGATTATATTTATTCTCTATCGGAAGAGGTAGACCGTAAACTCAGAGAATTAGGTGCGGGAATGCCTGGAGCTTCTAAACAGAAACTTGCTATTTTAGCTGCACTCAATTTTGCAGATGAATTGCACCAAGCAAAAGAAATTGGAGATGAACCTGCTTCTGTTTCTACTAAAATCGGAGAGATAGAAATAGAAGAAAAAACCCGTAAACTCATTATGATGTTAGAAGAAGGAATCATTGGAGATCTTTGATTTTCCTTTTGTTTAAAAAGTAATCCTCTTTGAAACTTCAGTCTAGAAACGCACTTCGAACTTTACTGACCCTATTAGAAGAAAGGGAAAAAAAAGACCTCGCCATTCTCGGATTTTTAAAAGAAATTACATTCGATGCTCGAAAGATCATAGCTTACTCTCCTGATAAATGGGAAGTAAAGGTGGCCCCAGAAGTTTTAGGTTGGAATCATTCTGGGAAGGAAATTTATTTCCCAAAGATCCAAGATGAAAAATTGGAGTTTATTCTTCCTGAAGCCTGGGAAAGCGGTCCCTTTGGAATTTTAGAACCTAAAGGAACCAAAATTCTGAATTTTCAAGACGCAGAATGGATCGTAGTACCTGCCTTAGGTTATGATCAGTTTGGTTATCGTTTAGGACGTGGTGGAGGTTTTTATGATAGAACCCTTTCCGAAATGGATTCTACAAAATTGATCGGACTTACTTATGAAGAACTTTTTCCGGCAAGTTTTGCAAAGGAAGATCATGACATAAAAGTTGGTACGGTAGTTACAGAGAAAAAAATTTATCAAATCGTCTGAAAAAACGCTAAAATCTTGTCTATTTATATCTGCGGCAGTTCAGTAACAAAATGTCAGTAGAGTGTAAAACTGAAGTTGAATTTGACCGAGAATGTGCTCGAAAGATTCCTGGGTAGTATATCTTTTCATTTTTGGAATTTTACGATTTGCTTTCTTTGGTTTATTCTTTTTTAAGATTAAAAAAATAGTAGGATGAAATCTGATGTTTACTTTGGTTGAGTCGGATTTCTTCGTCTTAAAGATTGCTTCTTTTTGATAAATCTTTAGGATGAACTAAAAACGTGAAAGTATGATTCCCGAAGATTTACACCTTATAATATCTCTTAAGTTTGAGTGTTAACGACAGATTTTATGAACATCCGTTAAAGTTTTTAGAATCGTTGGACATAAGATCGATTTTCGGGTTATGTTAAAGATTGGGTGTATAACTCAAGTTCTATTGGAAAAAAGAGTTTCGCTTTTGGAAAAGTGTAAGAATTTTTAGGTTTAGTAACTCTTTCTTTCGATTGTTCTTGAAAAACAGATTACGATCCGTTTTATAGATTGATTCTGGATTTTTATGGAGAACCGCTAGGTAACATTATGGCCTCATTCGATAATAGACAATACCTTGAATCCTTAGAAGCGGATAAAACTACAGAATCTCAAAAGGAATATCTGACTTTCAACGTAGAAGAGGAGATTTTTGGAATCGATATTCTGAAAATCCACGAAATTCTGAAACCGGTTCCGATCACTAGAATTCCAAACGGAGACGATTATATTTTAGGCGTGATTAATCTTAGGGGGGAGATCATTCCGATCTTAGATTTAAAGCAGGTTTTCGGAATCGGCTATAGCGACATTATGCCTTCTACTCGAATTATAGTAGTGGTTCACGAGGATAAACGCGCCGGGATTCTAGTCGATACGGTAAGACAAGTGGTAAAAATTCAATTCGACAAAGTTAGTAAAGCTACGGATGATCTTTCTCTCAATTATAGTTCTTTGATAGAATCTGTCAGCCAGGCGGACGAAACGTTGATACTCAATTTAAATTTATCCGTCCTGATCAACTTTGAACAGGAGGTTATCTAATGGCCGGAATTTTAGGGGAATATACTGAATTATTTTTAGAGGAATCGGAAGATCAAATCGAGGAACTAAATGCAAATTTACTTAAGTTAGAAGCGGATCATAAAAATCTTTCTATCATCAACGATATTTTTCGCGCGGCACATTCCTTAAAAAGTTCAGCAGCCTTTGTTGGTTTATACAATCTTTCGGATCTTGCTCATAAAATGGAGAATCTTCTTCAGTTGATCCGGGACGGTAAACTAGACGTTAATCTTCCTCTAGTCAATCTTCTATTCCAATGTTTTGACCTGATCAAATATGTTATCGCTAACGTAAGCCAAGGCAAAAAGATTGATACCCCTTTTTCGGAAATGATTCAAAAACTGGATTCTTACGAAAAAGATCCGGGTGTTGCGGTGGCTCCATCTACTTCTACACAATCGGCTGCTGTATCTAAACCCGCCGAAATTTCAAGTCAGGCGGCTCCTTCTGTAATTAAATCTACGGAAGTTGCGAGTGCGACTGCTTACGCCGGATTGGAAATTCGTCTCGAAGCGGAAGAAGTGAAGGAGTTAGAGGAAGAAATTCGTAAATCCGGTAAGTGTTGGAAAGTTTCGGTAACTCTTGGAAAAGATTCTCCGATGAAAGGACTTCGTTTTTCTTTAATCTTACAGAACCTGAAAAATTTAGGAGTTGTTTATAAATCTATTCCAGATTTAGAAGAATTGGAAAAAGGAGCGGATGTTTCTTCCGTTGTATTTTTATTTCTCTCTTCCGAATCTTTAGAACAAATCAGAACTGCGACTAACGTGGATATGGTGGAATTTTTGGACGTACAAGAATACGTTCCGGTTGTTCAAGAAGTGGCCGCCGCAAATTTTAAGATCGAAGACGACATGGCCGCTTCGGAGTCTAAGGTTACATTAAAAAGTATTAAAGTATCTTCCGATAAACTAGACCAGTTAATGAACAACGTGGGAGAACTCATCATCACAAATTCCGGTTTTCAAAGAATCTATGACGACCTGATTCGTATTTTTGGAGAAGATCAACTATTCAACGATCTCAAATCCAGAATCGATCTGATCAATCGTATTTCTAAAGAACTTCAATCCGGAATTATGAATATACGGATGGTTCAAATTTCCACTGTGTTTAGAAGATTCTCCAGACTTGTAAGAGATCTTTCTTTAGAAACCGGCAAAAAAGTAAATTTAGTTCTTTCGGGAGAATCCACCGAACTCGATAAAAAAGTCATAGACGCGTTAGGCGAACCTCTACTTCATCTCATTCGTAATTCCGTGGATCACGGAATTGAAACTCCTGCGGAAAGATTGAGCGCCGGAAAACCGGAAATCGGAACTTTGGAACTGAATTCTTATCAGGGCGGAAGTAATATTATGGTGGAAATCCGAGACGACGGACGTGGTCTTGACTCGGAAAAAATTCTCTCTAAGGCGATTGAAAAGGGACTCGTAAATCCAACAGAGGCTTCCAATCTTTCTGAACAGGAAATCTTTCAATTTATCTTTCAAGCTGGATTTTCCACTGCGGAAAAAATCACAGATATTTCTGGCCGCGGCGTTGGGATGAACGTAGTGAACAATCTTATCCAGGAATTTAAAGGAAAGATCATCATTAATAGTACTCAAGGACAAGGAACTTCTTTTGTACTTTCTTTTCCGCAAGCTCTTGCGATCATTCCTTCTATTCTGGTTCTTATGGAAGAAGAAGTATATGCCTTTCCTCTTTCCGAAGTCAATGAGACAATTAAAATTCACAACGATCAGATTACAACTCTCGAAGGAAACGAAATCATCAATCTGCGTGGCGAAGTTCTTCCGATTTATAGACTCAATCGGATCATAGGTCTTCAGGATAAAACGGATCGGGAAGAATTTCCGGTCGTCATCGTTCAGTACAAAGGCCGTAAGATTGGATTTATGGTGGATGAACTTGTAGGTAAACACGAGACGGTGATCAAGTCTTTGGAAAAAAATTTCAGAAATATCAGGGGTCTTACCGGGGCTTCCATTATGGGAGACGGAACCATCATCATGGTTTTGGATATTCCTGGAATTGTAGAAATTGCTTCCGAGTTGGAGGACGTGGACACAGTGGTTCACTATCATCTGGAAACGATGAGAAGAATCGGTTCGATTCATTCTGCTGAAAGAGAAGAAGAACGTTATATTCAAAAAACTACAAATCCTACAAACGTTTACAATCACAAGTTACACGACATCACAAATAGAGAACGTCTGAAGAAGAAAAAGACTGAAAAGTCTCGTGATCTAAAACGGATCGTTGCAGAAAAAGAAGAGGTTTTCAGAGAACAAGAACTAGCCGCCGCTGTGGCTCTTAGCGTCGAAATGAAAGCCTCTCCAGAAAAACAACTTCCTCTTCCAGTTGAATCCGAAACTCAAGATCCGCAAATGCCACCTACGATTACTTCGTACTCTTCCGAAGATCCTAAAAAACCGTTCGTTTCTTCAGAAGAAGAATATCGTTCTCATATTACAGAAATTGCATTGGATCAGAGTGCGAGTGAAGAAGAGCAAAAACGGGCGAAGGCAATTATAGAAAGTTTTTTAACTCAAAAGAAAGAAAGGACTATGTCCGTGACTTCTTCTAAAGATTTTAAAGGCGCCTTATCCAAAGAAGAACTCAAAAAATTGGAGAACGTAGTCAATACCGGTATGATGAACGCCGGTATGGTTCTTTCTCAACTTTTGAAAAAGAACATCGATCTATTCATTCCGGAAATTATTATGAACGATAGAGATGGTCTCGCGGAAGAGATTCGTTTTTCGGAAAATCATTTTTACGGTTTAAGGATCCGAATGAACGGGGATCTGAACGGAAATCTTTTAATGATGTTCTCCCGCGAAAACGCCGCAAATCTTGCCAAAGAACTTTTGGGTTCCGAAACTTCTCCGGGGGAAAAATTGACCGAAGACGCCAAATCCGTGTTAAGTGAAATTTCAAATATAGTTTGTTCTTCCGTGATGAACTCTATATCGAATAAGGCGAAGGCTAGCGTTACACCTTCTGTTCCGGAATTTTTGGAAGGAACTTTTATGCAAGTCTTGGACGTAGTCAAACCGGAACGGACCAAGTTTTTAAGTATGCTTACCGAATTCAACCACGAGGGGAACGATCTATTAGGTGTGTTATTATTCCTTCCGGATTTTGACGAACTGCTCCAGTTGATCCCGAGGTTTTAATTCCGATGATTCCGAATCCGGTTCGTGCGGTTATTATAGATGATTCTTTATTAGTCAGAAATATCATTTCTGATCAGATCCAAAAAGATTCTAAGATCCATGTTGTCGCAACCGGCAAAACCGGAATGGATTGTATCGATCTGGCTCAAAAGATGAATCCGGATGTGATTATACTCGATGTGGAAATGCCGGTTATGGATGGCCTTACAGCACTTCATGAACTTCAAAAAAAGAAATTAGGAATTCCTGTCATTATGCTTTCCGTTTTGACTCAGAACGGAGCCGAAGCAACTTTCAAAGCTCTGGAATATGGAGCCATCGATTTCGTACCCAAACCTTCTAGTGTGTTTCAATTTGATCCGGAAGAAATTGGTAACATTTTAAAATCTAAAATTTTAGCTTACTTTGAAAGTAAAGTACGGATCCCTTCCCAAAATCTTTTGAATAAGGCTCCGGCTTATTCCAAGGTCCCGGCTGGAGCACATTTAAAAAAATCTCCGATCCAGGCGATTTGTATCGGTACTTCCACTGGAGGACCTAGAGCGCTTCAAGAAGTATTTTCCAGAATTCCAGCGGATATTTCTTTACCGATTTTAGTCGTTCAACATATGCCCGCAGGTTTTACAAAAGCGTTTGCAACTCGACTGAACGATCACGCAAAGATCAAAGTAAAAGAAGCAGAGGACGGTGAGCCGATAGAACCGAACACCGGTTATGTGGCTCCGGGTGACGCACATCTTTCCATTCAATCCAAAGGAGGGAGGAAATGGATTGCCCTGAACAGGGAAGCCCCTGTAAATGGACACAGACCTTCCATCGAAGTTCTTCTAAACAGTGCGATTGAAGAATATAAAAGCGGAATTATAGGCGTGATTATGACTGGGATGGGCAAAGACGGTTCTGCGGCCATCGTAAGAGTCAGAGAAGTAGGCGGCTCTACGATTGCACAAGACGAACAGACCTCTGTTATTTATGGGATGAATCGTCAAGCCGTGGAGATGGGAGGCGTCGAATATATTGAGCCTGTTACAGAAATCATCAATAGGATCCAAATCATTTTGAAAGAGAGAGGAATTTAATATGGCCAGAATTCTCGTTGTGGATGACGCAAAATTTATGAGAACCATGGTAAAAGATGCACTGACTCAAACCGGTCACGAAATCGTGGGAGAAGCAGAAAACGGAAATATTGCTGTAGAACAATATAAAACTCTAAAACCGGATCTGGTCACTATGGATATTACCATGAGAGAAAAGGATGGGATCGAAGCTGCTCAGGAAATTTTTAAAATGGACTCGAAGGCTAAAATCATCATGGTAACTGCGCTTGGTCAAGAAGATCTACTCGCAAAAGCGATCAAAATGGGTGTTAAGGATTTCGTAGTAAAACCTTTTTCTCCAGAAAGATTGCAACAAGCTGCAGACAAGGCGCTCAATTCGTAAAGGTAGATTTCTTTTGAATGGAGAATGAAGAAGCCGGTAAGTCCTTTGTAGTTCAATGGAATAATTCGGAAGGCGGTTTATCAGAAGGCCCTTTATCCGTCCTTTGGAGTTTGATTGAAAGTTACAAGGTGGACATCTTTGATGTTTCTCTCTCTCGCATCACCCGGGATTTTTTAAGTTTTCTCAGAATTTCAGAAACTCTCTCTTTAGAACTCAGCGCAGAATACGCCTTAATGGCCGCCAATCTAATTTATCTAAAATCCAAAGCTTTATTACCAGATCCAGGATTTGAGGAAGAGGATTATGAACCCCCACTTCCTCCTGAACTTGTAGAAAAACTTTTAGAACATAAAAAGTTTCAACTTACGGCCAAAAAACTTTCGGAAATGGATCAGACCCAAACAGGAGTTTTTAGAAGAGAATCTAACGTTACCTTGGATGAGGAAGACAATTGGCTGGATGTTTCTCTTTTAGATCTGATTTCTGCGTTTCATGAAATTTTAGAATCTCAATCGGTTGAAGCGGAAATTCCTACATTACTCACCGCGCCTCATCGTTTTACCGTAGAAGAGAAAATGGAAAAAATACTTTCCACTCTTCGGGAAAAAAAAGAAGTCTCTTTTCCGGAATTATTCGAACGAGAACGACCAGAAAAAGCAGAAATCGTTGCCACTTTTCTGGCATTGCTGGAACTAAGTAAGCAGAGGATTTTACGCGCCAAACAACACAAACTGTTTGGAGAGATCCGTTTATTTCTGGTAGAGGGACATTGGAACGGGACAGAACAGCAATCAAGGGATTGATCGAGGCTTTACTATTCGTTTCCGGTGAACCCTTAAAATTGGCGAGCATCGCCAAATCTGCGGAAATCGAAAAAACGGAAGCTCGTGAAATTTTAGATGAACTCGTATTGGATTATTCCGAAAAAAACGGTGGATTTTTACTGAAAGAAATCGCCGGAGCTTATCAATTTGTAACTAACGAAGGTTTTGCGGAACTACTCGGAAATATTTTTAAAGAAAAAAGAAGAGAACAACTTTCTAAATCTAGTTTAGACACACTTGCTATCATCGCTTACAAACAACCGATTACACTCCCAGAAATAGACGAGATACGAGGAGTTTCTTCCCGGGCTATGGTTACGTCTCTTATTTCTAAAAAGTTGATCAAACCGGTCGGAAACAAAGAAGTTCCCGGAAGACCCGCCTTGTATGGAACTACGAAAGAGTTCTTGATTCATTTCGGATTGAATAAACTATCGGATCTTCCCGCTCCTGTGGAAGTAAAAGAATTGAAATTCGAAAATTTGGACGATTTGCTCGAAGATGAGTGATTTAGATCAACAGTTAAAAATCTTTAGAGATCAGATTGATTCTTTGGATCGAGAAATCGTAAAGTCTATTCAAACTCGCGCAGAGTTTGCTTCTAAGATCGGAGAAATCAAAAGAGAAAGAAACGAGCCGGTCTTCCGACCAGATAGAGAAAAGGAAGTTTACGAAAAGATAAAGTCTTTTAGTTCCGGCCCACTTTCAGACAAAGTGTTACTTGCAATATACCGTGAAATCATGTCCGGTTCTATTTCCGTAGAAAAAGGATTAGAAGTAGGTTATTTAGGACCTGCGGGCTCCTTTTCCAATCAAGCAGTTCGTTCTCGTTTTGGAGCCTCCATTAACGCTTTGGAATTCAATTCGATTCCGGACGTTTTCCGCGCCGTAGAAACCGATAAAATCGATTACGGGGTTGTGCCTGTGGAAAATTCCAGCGAAGGTTTGGTCAATTCTACTCTGGATCAATTTTTAGTTTCGGATCTTCTCATTTACTCGGAACACTATTTAAGAATCAATATCAGTCTTCTCGGGTTCGAACACGATCTTTCCAAAATCAAAACGTTATACGGAATCAAAATCGCCAATTCTCAGTGTAAAAACTGGATCGCCGCCAATCTTCCTCACGTAGAAATTGTAGAAACTTCTTCTACCGCAAAAGCGGCTCAGATCGTAGCGGAAAAAAAAGACGCCTGTGCCGCGGTTGCTTCTTCCATCGCTGCAGAAATTTATGGGCTCAGTCTGATTCGTGAATCCATTGAAGATCTTCCCGACAATACTACCCGCTTTTTGATCATAGGCAAAAATCAATGTCCTCCTACGGGGAACGATAAAACTTCGATCGTTTTTTCTTGCCCCGATAAACCAGGCGCGCTTTATCGAGTGCTAAAACCTTTTTTCGATCATCAACTCAATTTGAGTAAGATAGAATCCAGACCCACTAGAAGAAATTCCTGGGAATATAACTTCTTTATAGACTTTTACGGTCATCAAAAAGATCCATCGATCCAAAACGTTCTCGCCGGTCTGAAAGAAAATACTATTTTTCTGAGAGTGCTCGGCTCTTATCCGATGTCTCCGCAAAGCCTGTGAAATTAGAATTTTCTAATATTTTAATTTACGGATTGGGGCTGATGGGTGCTTCACTTTCTTTGGCTCTTAAAAAAAAGGGAGTTTCCGCACCTATTACTGGAGTTGTAGGTTCTGCCAAAAGTAAAACAAAAGGACAATCCTTAAAATCTGCGGATCAAATTTTAACCTCGGAAGAATTTAGTTCCACTCGAAGTTGGAAGGATTACGATTTTATTATATTTGGAATTCCAGTAGATCTTACGGTAAAATTAATTTCCGAGTTACCTACCGATTTTTCTGGAATTATCACTGATTTAGGCTCCACTAAAAAAGAAATCATCCGTGCTGTGGAAACCCGTTTTCCGTTCGAACACAATTATATTTCTTCTCATCCGATGTGCGGTTCCGAGGAATCCGGGCTCGAATTCGCAAACTCTTCGTTATACGAAGGGAGACTTTGTATTTTAACTTCTCCTAAAAACGCAAAACCGGGAGTTCAGGATCGTTTGAAAAACTTTTGGAGATTTGTCGGGACTACAACGATAGAAATTTCTGCGGAGGAACACGATTCTATTCTATCGTATCTATCACATTCTCCTCATATACTTTCCTCGATTATGGCGGACTGGGCAGCCAATCAAAAAACGGTAAAACGTTATACGGATCTTTCTCCGATCCCTTTGAACGGAGGAGGGTTTCGAGATATGACTCGAATTGCAGGTTCCAACCCAAAGATGTGGGCCGCTATTTTTGATTCTAATCAGGACGAAATTTTCCGTTCGTTATCCGATTTTAGGGATCGACTTGATATTATATTAGAAAAATTGAATCCGAAAAATACTCTGGATCCGAAAGAATGGGAACGATTTATGGAAATTTCTCGTAGATCCAGGGATTTTATTTTGAAGAACCAGGATGATTCCAAAAAAAACTAAACTCAAATCCAGAGAAATAGAAGTTCCGGGAGATAAATCACTTTCTCACCGTTCCGTTTTGTTTGCGGCACTTTCCAAAGGTAAATCCAAAGTGACCGGATTTTTAGAAGCCGAAGATCCTTTGAACACGATGTCTGCATTCGCCAAACTAGGATTAAAAGTTCAAAAGATCAAACCGGGAGAATACGAATTTGAAAGTCCCGGAAAAAACCGACTTATTTCGCCTAACGCTGATTTGGATTTCGGAAACGCGGGTACCGGAATTAGATTGTCCGCGGGACTTATCTGCGGACTACCAGGTTTAAACGCTACTTTAACCGGAGACAATTCCTTAAAAAAACGTCCTATGGGAAGAATTATAAAACCCTTAAGTTCGATGGGGGCTTCGATCGTAGGACTTGGAGAAAAAGAAACCGCTCCTTTAAAAATCGAAGGAAAAAAATTAAAAGGATTTCGTTACGAAAGTCCGATCGCAAGCGCACAAATCAAATCCTGTCTGATGTTGGCTGCGATTTCGTCTGAAACAGATTTGGAATATTCGGAAAATATATTATCCAGAGATCACACCGAAAATATGTTTCGTTTTTTAGGAAACAAGATAGAACAAATTTCCCCCTTTCATTTTAAAATCAAACCTCCCTACGTTTTGAACGGTGGAGAATTTAAGGTGCCGGGTGATATTTCCTCGGCGGCTTTTTTTCTTGTGCTCGGAGTTTTGGCAAAAGAAGGGAATTTGCTCATTAAAAACATAGGACTCAATCCTGCTAGAACAGGGATTTTAACGGCGCTCCAATCTATGGGGGCAAAAATAGAAATTCAGAATCAACGTATAGAATGTGGCGAACCTGTGGGAGATTTAAAAACATATCCTTCTAATTTACAAAAATCGAATATTCCGGAATCCTTAATTCCTTCCATTATAGATGAAATACCGATTCTTTCCGTAGCGGGACTTTTTGCGGAAGGTGGTTTTGAAATCCGTCACGCGGAAGAACTCAGGGCGAAAGAATCCGATCGAATTCATACGATGGTTTCCAATTTTCGTGAGCTCGGTATCGAAGTAGAAGAATATACGGACGGATATTCGTTTGACGGAACTTCTAAAAAATCTTCGGAAGTATGGACTCGACTTTCCACTGTAAAAAAAGTTCCGATTCGATCGTATATGGATCATAGAATTGCAATGAGTTTTTTGATTTTTAAAGCGCTTTCTGGTTTAGATCTCCAAATCGACGAAACTTCTTGGATCGAAACTTCTTTTCCTGGGTTTGAAAAGTTACTCGAGAGTTGTATCAATGAATGAAAACGTAATCGCTTTAGACGGTCCGGCTGGTTCTGGCAAAAGTACGGTAGCAAGACAAATCGCCGAAAAAATAGGATTTAATTATTTAGATACGGGGGCTTTTTACAGAGCCTTGACCTTGTATCTTTTTCGGTTACATCAAACTTCACCTAACAGTCGTTTTGAGGATTGGGTAAAAACATCGGAAGCGGAACGCAGTTTGGCGGAAATTCGAATTGTATGCGAGTTTTCGGCCGGAAATGAGAATCGAATTTTACTGTGTGGAGAAGACGTTTCTTTGGCAATACGAACTCCGGAAATTACAAGAGAAATCAAACATATAGCAAACCGCAGAATTTACAGAGACTTCGTAAATAAAAAACTGCATTCCCTCGCAAAACTTCATAAATTGATTATGGACGGGAGAGATATTGGAACCGAAGTGTTTCCAGATGCAAAATTTAAATTTTATCTGACCGCTTCTTCGAAAGTAAGAGCGGAACGTAGATTTTTACAATTGCAAGAACAGGGAATCTTCGCCGATCGGAATGAGATTGAAAAAGAGATTATCTCAAGAGATAAATCGGATATGGAACGAGAAATTGCTCCTCTTTATCAAGCAAAGGATGCAATCCTAATTGACACCGATATTCTCTCTAAAAATAGTGTAATCAGCAAGATCCTCGAAATTCTGGATCAATGACCCCTAATTTTCCAGACGGATCCAATACCATTAGCCGAGTAGCCTACGCCCCATGACAAACAAGGAAGAGAAGTCCACTTTTGCAGAAGTATTCAAACAGTGGGAACAATCAATACACGAGGAACCGGAACTCCGGAAAGATCAAGTCGTTGAAGGAAAAATCGTCTCCGTAGACAACGACTACGTTTATGTGGCGATAGAAGGGCTTAAACAAGAAGGTCGTATTCCAAGGGGAGATTTCGACGAAGCCCCGGAAAGAGGAAATTACGTTTCTGCAATTGTGAAAAGAAAAGAATCTCAGGATTCTGGTTGTATTCTTTCTAAAAAAGAAG
This sequence comes from Leptospira kirschneri serovar Cynopteri str. 3522 CT, assembly GCF_000243695.2. Taxonomy (NCBI): domain Bacteria; kingdom Pseudomonadati; phylum Spirochaetota; class Leptospiria; order Leptospirales; family Leptospiraceae; genus Leptospira; species Leptospira kirschneri. The sequence goes on from NZ_AHMN02000017.1 coordinate 18,824, forward strand.
CCGATCAAAGAAAAGGTTGGGAAATTGTAAAAGAAGCTTTTAAAAACGGTTATCAAGTTACCGGTCGTTTAATAAACGAAATCAAAGGTAAAGGTTATATCGTAAACGTGGAAGGTGTGGAACTTTTTCTTCCGGCTTCTCAACTCAGTTATAAATTTAAAGAAGGGGAAACCTTCAAAAACAAAGAACTTGAATTTAAGATTATAGAACTCAACGATCGCACTCGTTCGGGAGTTGTTTCCAGAAAAAAACTTTTAGATGAAGTGAACGAAGAAAAATGGGACGCTCTTCTTTTAAAACTGAAAGTAGGGGATAAAGTAAAAGCGATCGTAAGTAAAATTGCTTCTTTTGGAGTTTTTTGTGAAGTAGACGGTGTTACCGGACTTCTTCGTCAAAGAGATATTTCTTATAAAAAATACGCTCCTTTTAAACAATACTTTCAGATCGGTCAAGAAGTAGAACTTGTAATTCTTGAACTCGACAAAGAAAACAACAAACTCGCGTTAGGTTTAAAACAACTCTACGAAGATCCTTGGGTTTGGGCGGAACGTTCTTTAGAAAAAGAAATGGTGATCCGAGGAACCGTAACTTCTCTCACTAAGTTCGGAGCGTTTGTAGAATTGAAAGAAGGTTTGGAAGGTTTGATTCATACTTCTGAACTTGCTTGGTCTAAAAAACCACCACAACCGAAAGATATATTAAAAAAAGGTCAAGAAGTAGAGGCTCTGGTTTTAGATATAGATTTCAAAAACAGAAGACTTTCTTTAGGACTGAAACAACTACAGCCGAATCCTTGGGATCAGCTTGGTCCTGAAATCCGTAGAGGAAATGTTTTAGAAGGTGTAATTACCGGTATCACTAAATACGGCGCCTTTGTGGAAGTGGAGAACGGAATTGAAGGCTTAATACACATTAGCGATATTACCTGGGACGAAAAGGTATCTAATCCTACTTCTCAACTTAAAAAAGGTGATACTGTAAGATACATGATTTTAGACGTCAACTTGGATGCTCAGAGAATTTCTTGTGGCCTTAAACAGTTGATGGAAAATCCGTATGAAGTTTTTAGGAATGAACACCCTGTTGGTACGATCGTAGAAGGAAAAGTAAAGTCCATTAAGGAATTTGGTATTTTTGTGGAAGTAGCTCCAGGAATCGAAGGATTGGTGCATATTTCCGAAGTGCCAAATGGAAAAGAAGTTAATCTCGCAGAGTTATACAAATCAGATGAAATTGTAAAAACTGCAGTGATTAAGGTGGATGTGAAAAACAAAAAGATTTCGCTTTCCATTAAGGATTTTGACAAGGCTTTGGAAAGAGAGGAAATGTCTAAATATCTGAAAACTTCGGATACACCTTCTCGAGAAAGTTTAGGAAGTTTCTTAAATACTTCTCTCAGATAAAAAATCTTAGAATGAAGGATTGATATGAAACGGTACGAGATCGGTCAGACAGCTAAAGAAGTAAAATTCGATCCATACGCAGATTTTCAAGGAAGTAAAATGGAACTGGCTCTGACTAAATTTTTCAGAGCGATTTCTTTTCGGATCAAAGAGGTATTGATTGGCGCCGGGGTGGTTCTAATCGTTATTCTTGCCGTAGTCATCTATGTTCAATATCAGGATTCTCAATTTGAAAAAGGAACCATCGCGCTGGAGGTTCTGGAGAAAAAATTCCGCTCCAATCCAGTAGTTGATTTGAAAGAAAAGATCAAGGCCTACGAAGAAATTTCCACTCAGTATTCTTCTAAAAAATTAGAACTTAGACTTGCAAAAACTCTTTCTGATTTATATTCCCGCAACGGAGAATTTCAAAAAGCCGCAGATAAATTAGAATGGGCCGGTAAAAAAATCGAAGAGCCCACGGAAGTAAAGGCGTATTATTTTTATCTTGCGGGTAATCTCCGAGAAAGAGAAGGAAATTTAGCGTTAGCCGAAACAGACTTTAGCGTTTCCGCAAATCTTCTTACAAATACAAGAGAAGCCAACGGTTTTTTAGCTTGGAGTTTGTATCAAACTGGCAGACTTCAAGCAAAGAACGGTAAAAAGACAGAAGCGGTCGAATCTCTTAAAAAGGTTTTGGATCAGGAAATTAAAACTCCTGCTACGGATTATAATACCGTAAAACAATACGCTACGTTTCTACTGATACAACTCAACCAGAAGGGTTGATGTTAACTCTGGCTTTGCCTAAGGGAAGATTGGCCGAAGAGAGCATCGATCTGATGATCTCTAAAGGTTGGCTTTCTTCTAAACCCGATCCTAATTCTAAAGAACTGATCTACAACGATCCAAAGGGAAAAGTTCGAATTTTACTTGTACGTTCTCAAGATGTTGCTACATATGTGGAACAATGTGCAGCGGATGCGGGAATCAGTGGATGGGACGTTTTAAAAGAAGGGGGTTATGATTTAGCGACACCTCTGGATTTAAAAATTGGAAAGTGTAGGCTTTCTCTTGCGGCCCCGAGTGGTTTTACTTTAGAAGCGCATCATCGTAAGATTCGAGTGGCCACTAAATATCCAAATTTAGCGAGGGAGTTTTTCTTTCTGAAAGGACTTTCCTGTGAAATTTTTAAACTCTATGGAAGTATAGAACTCGCTCCTCTTGTTGGTCTTTCTGATTGTATCGTAGATTTAGTTTCTACTGGAGGAACACTCAAGGCAAACGGACTCAAAGAGCTGGACATAATTTTAGAATCTTCTGCTCGTCTTGTTTTTAATCGCTCTTCTCTTTACGGGAAACGAAAAGAAGCGGTTGAATTTATGGATTCTCTTTCTAAAATCTAAAACGCGGAATCCATAAGAAGTGTTTGTTTGAGTTGTTCAAAACAATCCGTAGAAATTTAACAAATACTTTAACTTCTATGAATGAAGTGAAGACCTAACGAATTTTTCTACTCAAGTGCTACCATCGTGTTCTTGGATACTGTTCCAGAGGTATTCTGATCGTTTTTGCAGTAATCTATAAATGTCTGTGTTTTTGGAGTGGTCCATTTTTGCTTCCAAAAGAGATTCTTATTCGTATTGAATCGAAATAATTGTTGAGGATTACAGACCTCTAAAAAGGATAGTCTAACAATTCAATTTCCCAAGAGGAAAGTAATGGCAGTTCCTAAAAGACGAAAATCGAAATCAAAAGTTAGAACAAAACGTGCTCATCATGCCATCGGGAAACCGAATTTGGTGCCTTGTCCCAATTGTAATTCGTATAGACTTCCACACAGAATTTGTCCTACTTGCGGATTTTATAAAACTGGAATTGTTTTAGAACCGAAAGTTAAGAAGCCTAAAGAAGAAAATTAATTTCTATGATGTGGGTCGCCGTCGATGTAATGAGCGGCGATTACGGGCCGGAAAAAATCATTGAAGGTGCCGTAAATGCCGTAAACCAAGACGGGGCCAATGTAGTCTTAGTCGGCAAAGAAGAAGAAATCGGGGAAATACTCCTCAAATTCGAATACGATACAAATAAAATAAGAATCCAACACGCTTCGGAGATCATCGACATGAATGATTCTCCTTCTATTGCCGCGTACTCTTCAGGATTCTTCCGTTGTTCAAGCCACACAAATTGTAGCAGATAAGACCTGTGTCGGAATGTTTTCTCCCGGAAATACGGGAGCTACGATGGCTTCTGCTCTTTTATATTTAGGAAGAATTCCGGGAGTTCTGCGTCCTCCGATTGCGGCTCCAATTCCTCAGGAAAACGGTCCACCCATGTTGCTTGTGGATGCGGGCGCAAATGTAGATTGTAAACCCGATTACTTGGCGCAGTTCGCAGTGATGGGCGAAATTTATTCAAAGCTAATATTCAATATTTTGAATCCAAAGGTCGGTATTCTTTCTAATGGAGAAGAAGATAAAAAGGGAAATACGGTTTCCTTAAAAGCTTTTGAAATGATCAAAAAACTTCCTATCAACTTTGTGGGCAACGTGGAAGGAAGAGATCTATACGGAAGCGGCAAGGACGTGGATGTAGTAGTTTGCGATGGTTTTATTGGAAATATAGTTTTGAAGGCAACCGAAGGTCTTTCTAAATCTATCTTTAACGTTTTACGCGAAGGTATTAAACAATCTAGTCTTGCACAAACCGGAGCCTTACTTTTAAAACCTACGTTAGGCGCTATTAAAAAACGTTTGGATTACGCCGAATACGGCGGTGCGCTTTTATTAGGAGTAGACGGAATTTGTCTGATCGGACACGGTTCGTCCAATGCGCTTGCGGTTCAGAGTGCGATTCGGGTTGCGGTTGAATGTGCACAACATCAGATCAACGATCGAATTGCTGCTGATCTCAAAAAGTATAATATTTGATTTCGTAAGAGAAGAATCAAAGATCCAATTGTGTTGCAAAAACTTTTGGAGTCTTTGGACGTCGTGGCTTTGGAAAAAATCTAACAATTACAAAAAGAGGTTTTTTTCCTTACGAACGTGTGCATATCGAAGCTGATTTAAAAAAATCGGATATTGGATGGTATACGAATGGAAACGGGTTTATTCTTGGAATAAAATTAGAATATTTGCCGACACTTTTTTTACAGTGTTGAATCAAATGTAAAATTACAATCTAATCGATTCGAAATTTTAAATATGTTTTATAACAAATTTTGAAAAGATCCAGTTTTAGAAAAACAATTCTATAATAAGGTAGTTCGGCTTGAGAACAGTAGTTCCTACAATTTTAGAATTGGTTCGTAAAAATCGCGATTTGTGAGAGTTCCCACATCTGAATACGACAGTTATAAACTTCTATTTTGTAAATTGTGGTAGATTACGTCTCTTTTTATCTTTTCTGCGATTTTAAATCATACTTTTCCGAACGAAATTTTGTAGTAGTTCCCACATCGATCTATAAAGTTCAGATTCCAACTTTTTTCAGAATCATGGAGTTTTATACCAAACTTACGTTATGATAGGTCTGGAAACCTTGCTTTTCTACTGAAATTGTCATGTACGATCCTTCGATTTTTAAAAAAGTTCTGTATGTTTCGATAGAGAAAAAATTTACGATTTTATTAGATCATCCGTTTTTCGAAGAAAATTCGATAACAAGGATCCTAGATTTTAGCGTGATAGAATTGCTTTTTTATTAGAACTTTATAGGAATATTCCTAAAGATCAGCCGCATTTAGTTGAGAAGTTTAAAAATAATTTTTGGAAAAAAGTAATTTCTTCTGGATTAGTTGCTTATTATTCTCCCGGCTTAAATCTAAAGATGAATAAATTTTTAATACAAAGTTATAACTTGTAGAATACTGTAGAAGGTTTTTCAAGTAAAATGTATACGACATACGTTTTCGGATTATAATTTATCTTCTTAATTCAAAAAAGATCTTAGCTATATCGACTATTTTTGGAAACCGCAACGATCATTTGATAAATTAGACTACGGGTTTCATTTGGAATATCATCATAGAAAGAAATTAAAATATCTTCCGCTTTATCGTTGGATATTTTATTCCAAAGATAATCCCTTTTTTTCATTTTTTTAACAGTGCCCGAATTTTCGTTTAGGGAAGAATTCACTTCGGGACTTCCTTGTCCTTTGATCAGCCATAGACCCGAAATACCGTGTGTAGTTTCAATATCAGCCGCAAGTTTATCCAATAAGGGACGTTTATCGTTACAAATGTAACTGATGTAATTTTGAGATTTGCCGATCGAAGTTGCAAAATCTTCATCATTCATCGCTAATATATTTTTTATAGCATAACGAAGTCGTTTTCCCGGAGAAGAAAAATCTATATTTTCCAAAGGGATTGTGATAATTTTATTTGCCATACTCAACGTTGACTCAATTTTTAAATAGAGATCCTTTTTTATAAATTTACTAAAATATGTAATGAACGCCCTTTTTATTACAACCTTAAAAATGAATTTGGTCGTTAGAAATATGCATTTTTTGGAAAATTTCAGTAAGTTCTAACATCTTCGAATTTTAGTATCTGATAGTAGTTCAATCACAGAATAAAGTGAATACGTATACAAATCTTTCACCTAACTAAGCGTTGTTTTCCTTTTTATAAATGAGGTTAGGTGTGAATTCAGACGATAGCCGTAATTCCTCCAACATAATATATTCAAAGAAACGTCTTTTTTTAGACAAAATGTTAGTTTTTTTAAAAAATGAATCTATAAATTAAACGAATAGAAATACTAAAGAGATCTAAAGAGATCGTTTCTAAATTTTAAAAATAAAAAGTTAAATCAACCAACAATGAAAAAATATAACAAACGAAACCGTTCTTTTTTTCGTGATCTATTCTTATTTCTATGATTTAGTTCTATTTTCAAAAGATTTGATAACAAAACGATAAAATGGAAATTTATAGTCGATTTTAGATATGATGTTTCTAGGTAAATAAGGATTATAAATATCAAATATTATAGGTTTTGATTTGTGCAGTTATTGTAATGTTTGGTATTCAAATCGATTTTGATTCCCTAAGTATTTTATAAGAACCTTTTGAACCTGAAAAAACGTTGCTATGTTTTGTTACTCGGGCGTATGAAAATAGTATCAGAAAATGAATGGGCGCTTTTACAAAGACGTAGAAATTCTCAAAAAATTATATCTAACCTAAAATTATTGGTTTTTGTGTGAGATCCCACATTTTAAGTTTTGAAACAGGTTCAGAATTGTATTATTTTCATGCGTCCGAGTAGTAATGATTTAGAAAGGTTGAAGTAAACCAGTAGAAATCTGTTTCTTAGAGTCTAGTTTTTACGGCGAAAAAGTAAAAATGAATGTGGGAACTCCTTATTTTTTAGTCTTTAAAAACTAGAAAATTAAATTTGAATCATCTTCATAAATAAACGTGAGTTAACTCGAAAGAGATCGATACGAGAGGAAATCAGTAGAACGCTCTCTACGAATCGCGTTTGAAACTCAGCAAAACGCTCTTTACGAATCGCGTTTGAAACTCAGCAAAACGCTCTTTACGAATCGCGTTTTATATTAAAACTAAAGACAATTATTGTATTATGTTTCCTGTATGCAATTTATTGATCAGAGTTAAAGAACTCGGTTCGGCAAGTTCGACCAGGTTCTGATTCTGCTCACGTTAAATAGATCTTAGTGTTTATCATATTTTAATTCAAATTGAAAAGATACGTGAGAATGACTAGACATAGGGCTTTAAAAAAGTTTAAAGTAGTAATTTCTTTACGTTTTGATTACTAGTAACTATATAATAGAATACCTAATGTTTTGTTTTGGAATAGGATTTTACGATAAAAATTTAAGGATAGGGATCGATCAAAGATTCTTTTTTGAAAACGATCTGGATTTGAGAACTAATTTTTCATTTAATTTCTAGATTTTCGATTCCAGATTCTGTAAAAATTTCCTCATACTTTGAAATGAAAGGGGCTTCTTTTTCGATTCTTTCCTCGATCGCCATTCCTTTGATTTCGGATTCGTCGTAGATTCGTAAAAAGTCTCTTGCGGCGAGCCTTTGAATGAGTTCATCCCAAAAGATACTATCCTGATATTCTGTGATGAGATCAGAAATATCCGTCTTTTCTTCGAATTCTCTGGTAAGATAATGAAGCTCTTCTTCCTTATCATATGCTACTAGATGAGAAGCTTCTACTGCTTTTGCATAAGATAAAATTTGCTGTTCCATATCTTCGAATGTATCGTAAGAGTCTAATCTATCCGCGGCAGGTTCCTCTTCATCCAGAATGGAATGATATAAAAATCTTGTGATCGCTAGAGATTTTAATAGAGCTTGGTATTGGTCCCGAGTGAGTTCAATATTCATTACAATTCCCATTTCAGTAAGTAAGGCTTGAATTGCCAAATCTATTTCTCTATGAATCGTGTGAATCTTGATTATTCTTGTTTCTATTTGGATGATATAAGTTTTTTAGACCTACCCAAAGTTAAAATTAGAATGTAGTTTTGGATATTTTTCCCGCTTACTAATCTTGTAGAAATAGAATACCATAAATTTTGAATTGAATCCCTGCTTTAGAGGCGGAATTCCGATACTTTATTATATTAGAGTTGTTGAAAAATTAATTCTTAATCCGCTTCTATTTCATGGAAATGGTCGATTGAAGCAGTTTTGTTAATTGAACTATGGAATTTTCAACAACTCTATTCGTTTTGAATAGAATCAATTTTAAGCGTTGGAGATTCTAAATCTGGTTTTAGAATATCAGATTTCTTTAAATCGTTTTCAAAATACTCGATTTCTACGGATCAAAAATGGATTTTTCTAAATTCCTTTCGAAAAAAACTTGATTTCTAATACATTTTTTTAATAAACATGTAAGTTGTTGCTTACCATGGAGATTTTCTTTCCTTTCGATTTATGATCTGAATGAAAAATTAAATCCTCTCAACGAGGCAAAATTCTATTTATTTCTAGCAAAAACGGAGCGTTTTTTTGGTTTTTTTCTTTCGACAAAACTTAAATTCTTTCGTTTCCAATTCCGGATTTAGATTTTTCTCTCTTTTTTTTGTGCCGTCTTTGATTCTATTTTTAGATATAGGACTGCGTTGGAAGATCCTGAGTCACATGGAAACTTTGCAGTTGTATTATTATCTTCTTTCTTTTCTTGATTCGATTTTGATCTATTTTCTGCTTCTTTTTTCTCTTTCTCTACTGGATTCTATTTCGAACAAAAAGGTATATTGGATTCTTTTAATATTCTCTTCTTTATGTTATTCGGTTTGTATGATTGGTTCTTACGGTTATTTTATATATACTGGAATCATGCCGAATTTTTTTGTTTTTTCGTATATCTTTCAAGAACCATTTAATAGCTGGACGCTTCTCAGCGCCGGGCTTACGGCTTGGGTTTGGATCGTTTTCTTCTTTCTTTTGATTTTGTTGTCAGTGAGTTTAAGAATTGCTTCACAAAATTTTAAACCGGTTCGATTTGCAAAAAGTATTTATTTCAGTTTGGTTTTTGGGGTTCTTGTTCTCACGGCTTTTTTTCATAACAATACCCGTTTTAATGATCAAATTTATGTTTCGGATGTGAATTCGATTTCATTTATCAATCGAAATTTATACAACTTAATCACCGGGGATCGACTCGGTTCTGCGGGACTACAGTCTAGAAATAGACCTAATTTGAAAAGGGGATCGGTTCCTTTTCGGAAAAATGTTTTGATCGTTTTAAGTGAAAGTCTTCGTAGAAAGAGTATGACTCTTTACGGTTATCATAAAGATACTACTCCGTTTTTAAATCATTGGACTCGAAACGTTTCGAAAGGTTCTGTTGTGGTTTTTCAAAAAGCTTTTTCGAATTCGAGTTCTACTTTAATTTCCGTTCCGAGTTTGTTGTCCGGTGTTTCTCCGATCCAACCCATTTCTATGACTCATAGTTTTCCTTTGTTTTGGGAATACGGTAAAGCTGCTAGTCTTTCTACGTTTTATATTTCGAGTCATAGTTTTCGTTGGAATAATTTTTCAGGTTTTTTTAGAAACGCTGGAATCGATTTTTTATGGAATAAAGAAATCAGCGGGCTTAGAGTTTTTAATGATATTGGAATCGATGATCGTAAAACGATCGCCGAATTTCAAAATCACGTTAAGTCTCTTAAAAATAAAGATTCCAGATTTGCTGGAGTTTTACATTTAAATACAAATCACTTTCCGTATATCGTTCCGGAAGAGTTCGTTCATTTTCCGATTGGTAAGGATACACAGGCTCCCTATGATAATTCTGTTCGTTATCTAGATTTTCTTTTGAAAGAAATATTCAATTTTTTGAATGAAGAAAACTTGATGGAAAATACTCTTGTAATTTTTACTTCGGATCACGGGGAAGCTCTTTTTGAACACGATTATATTGGTCATATAGAAAGTAATCATATCGAAACTTTAGCGATTCCTATGTTTTTTTTCGTGCCTAACTCTTTAAAGAACCACTTCGGTGATCGTTTAAAAAAGAATATGAATAAGAACGTTTCCAATGCGGATTTAATTCCAACCGTTGCAGAATTGTTAGGTGTTTCCAATCAACCGGATGTAAAGGGGTATCTTTCCAAATTTGGAGGGACGTTCTCTTTTTTCCGATCTGACTGAGGATCGTCGTATTTTTATCGCAAATAACAATGAAACTTCTCTTTATCGGGTTGGGATGAGTTATATCAAAGGAAACTTACACTATATGCTTCGTCTTAATTCGTTTCCTCCTGACGAAGAAGCCTACGATATTCAAATGGATCCTTATGAGAAAGAAAATCTCTGGCCCGTTCTGAATTTAGAAAAAAGGAGAGAAATTCGTAAACAGTTGGACGAGTGTAGTCTTTGTCACGATTTGTATTCTGCTTCCGGAATTAAACTCTAAAAATTGAAAACGAATCATAGGTTGCGCTGCCCATTCTTGTGGAAGATGGAATTGTAAATTCATATCTTGTAAAATAAAATAAAATACAATATTGCTGATAACTATATAATAAAGTACCTAATATTTTATATGGAATCAGCGTTTTGTGATAGAATTAACGGTACTTATTTTTATAGGGATCAGTAATAGAGTTTTTGAAAAATGAATTTCCGTTGTATTGAAATGTGTAATTGAGACAGTTTTGCTAAACCTCGCTATAGAATTTTTCAACAACTCTAATATGCTTTTAAATATATAGAGAACTTATGACTGTTTTTCTTTTAGAAACATTCAAAAAATATTGTATTTTAAAAACTTGATATACTAAGTGATTTCGTGGAATATACGTATTTATATTTGTTTTAAATATGTATATAGATTTATTTTTGTGCAAAAGGTTTTGATCTACCTGTATAAATCCAAGTAGGCTGTCCGGAACTTTGTGCGGCGGCTTTCGGAGAAAAGAATTTTGTAGTTTGTATATTCTGTTTTTTTGTAGTGGCTGCCAAACGCAGATTTTGTGCGGGAATCTGACGGAAGACGATATTTCATAGTAGTTCCCACATTACTCCACATCTAAACGAATCGATTTTAACTGTGGGAACTCTCACAAATCAAGGATTTACCAGTTGAACTTTGAAAATTGTGGGAACTCATACTTTTAAAAAATTCTTTCTCGTTTTTTTACTTCAAATTCACGTTAATTTATCAAACCAAATCCGTATTTTCAAAACGAGAACGTCTCTATTTTCGTCGGTTAATACAGAATGAATTTTATAAATCGATCGATTTTGCTTACGGTCTCGTATTTGTAGATATTATTTTTTGTAGTTCCATTTCCGAAGGGAAAACTATATTTCGATTTAATAATTCGTAGCTCAGGTTTAAGTAGGCTTTTGCTTTTTTACTCATTTCTTCGCATACGAAAGGGTCTTTGCCACAGAAGTTATTTTTTTCGCGTGGCGGATTGATGTTGTAGGAAAGGTCTTCTTCTCCGTCAAAAAATCTTAAGTAAAAAAGTTCCCTTTCTATCCACCCAAATAAGTTTCCGTATGCGAAGTAGGCGGTCCTAGTTCTTTCCGGGGCCAATAGGTTTCTACCCATTGCGGAAAAGTAGGCTTTTTTTCCTACAAGTCCTAAAACTGTAGGGATAATATCCAATTGGGAAGCTATAGTTTCGTCTAACGCTGGTTCCACTTTTCCGGGAGCGTATATTAAAAAAGGTACGTTTCTATCTTCATAGTAATCTAAATATCTATGATGAGTATGATCTGCCACAAAAACGAAAATTGTGTTTTTGAAATATCCGGATTTTTCCGCCTGAGTGATAAAGTTGTGAACGGCCCAATCTGCGTAGTTGTAGACGTTTAAGAAATCGTAGTCTCTTGTAGAAGGACCAAAAATTCTGAATTTTTCCGAAGGGGTTCTATAAGGATAATGAGTGGTTAGTGTTAGAGCCAAACCTAAGATGGGTTTTTTAGAGGTGGAAATCCGTTCATGCAATAATTGTAATACATCTGCGTCGTCGTATCCCCACGCTCCTAGTTTAAATCTTCCTAATTTTGTGATTTCTTTTTCTCCGAGTACTGTATCAAAACCCCAATGAGGCATTAGGGTGCTTTTATTATCAAAACTCAAATCGCCCCCCGTCACAAAATACGTGTCGTAACCCATTCTTTTGAATATGTTTCCGATTCCGGAAAAATTTCCTAGAACTTGATGTGTTCTTACTACGGTCAACCCTGGTCGATCCGGAATTCCGGTGAGTATCGACATCATTCCGTTAGTCGTTCTTCCTCCCGAAGCGATAAAACGATTATAAAATCTTCCTTTTTTTAAAAGTTGGTTGAAATACGGAGTGATCTCTTTTCCTTCCACAAGTCCGTTCGAAATGGGATTGATGAATTTTCCGGTCCAGTTTTCCAACATAATCAATACTACGTTAGGTGGTGTTCCTGGATTGGTTTCTTTTTGAACTCGTAAAATCGGATATTTATCGCTGATGAATTCTGCGCCCGCGTAGGCGGTTTCTTTTCGTACAATTGCAATCGCCTCTTGCGTTTCCAACTTGAGGAATTTAGGAATGGACTGGCTTTTTAAATCCATGATGGAAGTAAAAACGCCGTTTAATGCGATGTTGTTCACAAAATTGTTTCCGGAAACGATAGCGTTAGTCGCTCTTATGGGTGATTCTTGGATTCCTCCTCGAATTGCAATGATCGTTATGATTGATACGAGTACAATTTGAACGGTTGTGGATTTCCAGGATTCCTTTTGATAACGGTACGGATTGTATTTGAGAAATAACCAAGTAGATAATGGAAGAAAGATGAGTAGAAATATAACTCCTATTATAAAAGTGATCGTATTTTGTTCTAATGCGGATTTAAGAATCACACCTAAATCTTTTCCTAGAAATACAAATCCTTCATAACCTATATGTTTATTTGCGTTTTCAAAATAGATGATGTCTGCTATCAGATGCGCTATCATCCAAATCCCTAAAAGTAGAGGTGTGTATCCCCAGAAAAAACGGTACAACTTAAATCGATTGAAATAAGGTAATACGGAGAGAAATGCAAATAATCCGAGTGTCATTCCGATTACTACTAGATCAAAACGAAAACCTAATAGAAACGCGTATGTCAATTCTTGGAAAGGAACTCCTTGAAGTCTATAAGAGTAGACCGAAAGAAACGCGATCTTATAAACTAGAAGTATAAGTGCGAAGTAGAGAACATAACCTAAGATAAGTTTAAAGCGGGATGGTAAACGTTGAAACATTCTAACTCTTTTTTAAATAGGATAGGAATTGAAAATTTAAATTCTCAAAAACTATACTAGGCTGAAATAAAGCCGAAGGCTCAAGTCAAAAATAATTAAAAATTAGGTTATCACAGAAGCAAAACTCTAAGATCTAAATGAATGTTTCTATTACTGATCTCTATAAAATTGAGCACTTAATGTTTATCTAAGGATCGGATTCAGGGAGTTCGTTGCACTTGAGTTTTTATTTGCCCCGGTTTTCTTTCTCTAAATTCACAGGATTAAAGTGTAAACTATTCAATAACGTGAGCAGGGCGTAAGAAAATAAAAAAGAATTTTCTAAAAGTAGTAGTTCCTACAATTTTAGAATTGGTTCGTAAAATCGTGGTTTGTGAGAGTTCCCACACTTGAATAACGAAGATTTAATTGTTATAAGCTTCTATTTTATAAATTGTGTTAGTTCCCACATTGAAAGAATCAATCTGTAAAGTTCAGATTTCAGCTTTTTTCAGAATCATTGGTTCCTTACTATGAGGAACCACGTAAGGTTTAGGTAGATTTAAGAAAGATTGAAAATTTTCAATACAAAGTAAAAGCGAAACTTAGATTTTGCAATCAGTAGTTTAAATTCTGAGAGTATTGTATTATGAATCGTATGATTTAAATGAGTTTGTCATATCCAACTAAAAGGTTTTCTGAGGATTTTTGATCCGATTGTTATTTGAGATTTTATTGTTGGCTGTAAAACTGGTTGGGTTTAAAAGTGATCTGTTTTTCAAAAATTCAATAATGTAAAAATAATACCTTTCTTGTTCGTGACCGGTTCCCGTTGTCTAAAAATTTAAAAAATTTGAATCTTGACAAATTTACTTGTGCAAAATTATAAGTGAGTGATCACTCACCATGGACTCACCAAATCAAGAAATGCATGAAAGTATCGAGCTGGATTCAAACTGGCCCGAAGGACAAAAGAAAATCTTTTTGGCGGCGATTGAAATTTTCGCCCAAAAAGGTTTTTCCGCAGCGACCACGATAGAAATTTCTAAAAAGGCAGGCGTCGCGGAAGGACTGATTTTTAAACACTTTAAGAGTAAAAAGGAACTTCTTTTAAGATTGGTTTCCCCTATTTTAGAAAAGTTTTTTGCACCTCTTACTCTCAGAAGACTACAGACAATGGTCTTTTCACAGAAGTTCACTTCTCTCGAACAATTTTTAACAGCCGTCTTTGAAGAGAGAATCGGTTTTGTTCGGAGTAATAAAAATCTGATGCGAATTATTCTTCAAGAAGCCTTTGTCACTCTGGAAGTTCGAAGTCTTTTAGAACGAGTCTTTAGACAAAGATTGGCTCCTTTGATTCAAGAACATCTAAAAAAATTTCAAGACGCAGGAATGATCTCCAAAGAAATTCCGATCAATAGTGCATTTCGTTTGGTTGCGGTCAATCTTGCGGGATTTGTTTTACTTACAGAAATTTTTTATCCACCTAAACCAGAAGACGGTTGGGACCAAGAAGCAGAATTAAAAAAAACGATCGAGTTTATTGCAAGAGGACTGGCCCCTAAAATACAAGAAGCTCCGGTCTTAAAACCCCAGCCTAAGAAAAAACAAACCGTTCGTAAAACTGCGACAAAGGTGAAAAAGAAAAAGAAGAGATCTTAAAATCGCAATCGATTTTGATCAGGAGTTTTTATGAATGTTTTCATCAATAAAGTAAAATATTGGTTTGCAGTCTATAGATCTCTACGTCTTGTGTTTCGGATTCTTTTGCCTCTAATTCCGTTTTTAATTTTGTTTTTATTTTTATCCATGAAAGACAAAAAGAAAGTAGAGGATGTGGCGGTTATCGGTCCGATTACGGAAAAAGCCTACGGACTCGGAACCGCTCATTCTTTGGATACGTTTCGATTTAGAGTCGGAGTTCCTACTAAAATTACAAAGGTATTTGTTTTAGAAGGAGATGAAGTTGTTTCGGGCCAGGGGTTACTTCAGTTAGAAGGGGCTACGATCGTTCGTTCTCCGATTCATGGAATCGTTTCCGAGGTCGGTTATCACGAAGGAGAAGTCGCGTTTCAAAATTTTCTAGCGATTGAAGTTTTAGGAATTGGTTCTAAATATCTAATCGTTGCTCTTGACGAACAAATTCTTCTTTCGATTCGTAAAGATCAAAACGCGTTGATTCGTTTTGAAGGAAAGCCGAACGAGATAATTCAAGGAAGGGTTCGAGGAACTTTTTCCCACGCGGGACAATTTTTTGCAAGGATCGAAGTGGCTCATTTCCCCGAAGGAGTTCTGCCTGGAATGACCGCAGACGTTGCGATAGAAATCGGCAAAAAAGAAAATGTGGTTCTGATTCCTAGAAAATACGAAAAGAAACAGAAAGTTATAATATTCAGAAATGGTAAATCCATTTCGGTTTCCTTTAAACCGGGATTAAAATCGGAACAGTTTGTAGAGGTAAAAGACGGAGACATACAAGTTGGGGATAAACTTTCGGAGGTCCCGTAATGTGGTTTATAGCGATCAGACAAATGTTAGTCAGAGGAAAACAAACTCTGACAACACTCTCCGGAATCGTTTTGGGAACAGCGGCTTTTATCATCATATCCGGAGTTCTTTTAGGATTTAGAGGTTATCTAGTCGATCAGTTGATCAATTCAGACTGTCACATTCGGATCAGTTCCAGACAGGAAATTATTCAACCCAACTCTATGGATGATTTATTTCCAGGAGAAAACGTATTTTGGATCTCTCCTCCTTCTGGAAAACGAGGTTCTAACCATTTAAACAACGCAAGTCTCTGGTATGAAAGATTGGAACAAGATAAAGAAGTGGAGGCGTATTCTCCACAAGTGAGCGGAAGAATTTTTCTTTTTTCCGGTTCCAATCAAGAAGCGGGAAAAATTATAGGAATCATTCCATCCAGACAAACTTTGATTACTCCTCTTGCAGATTATATCACCGAGGGAAGTGTAGAATCTCTTTCGGCGGGAAATAGAATCGTTTTAGGAGATGGGCTTGCAAAACTTCTCGGACTTGGATTGAATAAAACAATCTGGTTGACTTCGGGATTGCAGGAAAAAACTCCGTTTCGGATTTCTGGAATTTTTCGTTCTGGAAATAAGGCTTTGGACGATGGAATCGCCTACGGGCTGTTATCCGAAGTTCAACTTTTGACGGCACAGTCAGGAATGATCACAGATATAGCCGTTCGTCTCAAAGACGTAAACCGTTCTCTCCAGAAGGCGGGAGAATGGAAAAGTATCAGCGATGATAAAATTCTAAGTTGGGAAGAAGCGAACTCCAATTTTTTTGCGATTTTTAAACTACAGGATGCGATCCGTTATTCCATGACCGCAGCGATTTTGACGGTTGCTGGATTTGGAATATATAATATTTTGAATGTAATTATCAATCAGAAGAAAAGGGAAATAGCGATCCTCCGTTCTATAGGTTATAGGCCGAACGAAGTTTTGACTATTTTTCTTTTACAGGGATTGATACTTGGAATTTCAGGCGGTTTGATCGGATTGTTGTTAGGTTTTTTAGTCTGTTTAAGAATCGAATCCCTTCCTTTTACAAATCCTCTTTTTTCGGCAGGTGCCGGAAATATGGTGATTTCTTTTGCTCCGGCGATTTATATACAGGCGTTTATACAATCTATGACCGCTACTTTGATTGCGAGTTGGATTCCAGCAAGATCCGCCGGAAAACTTTCTCCAATTGAAATCATACGTGGAGAATAAGATGCAAGCCGTAAATGATTCCGGAATTTCTGTAAGCGATCTTAGAAAAACTTTCGGTAATTCCGAAATTATCAAAGGTGTTACACTTGATATAGAGGACGGAGATTACGTTTCTCTTACTGGAAAATCCGGTTCCGGAAAAAGTACTCTATTGTATATGATCAGTTCTTTAGATCCTCCTAGTTCCGGAATGATCAAAATAGACGGAAAAAATATTTATAGAATGAATGAAGAGGAGATCCACGAGTTTAGAAATAAAAGAATGGGTTTTATATTCCAATTTCATTATCTATTACCTGAATTTACTGCGATCGAAAACGTATTGATGCCTGCAAGAAAAGCGGGACTTTTAAAAGAATATCAGAGTTATGCGGAACATCTTTTAGAAGAATTTGATTTAAAAGATCGGATGAATTATAGGATCAATCGTCTGTCTGGAGGTCAGGCGCAGAGAGTGGCAATTGCGCGCGCGCTTGTGATGAATCCTAAATATATTTTTGCGGATGAACCAACCGGCGCCTTGGATTCTGCAAATACAAAAGTAGTTATGAATATTCTGGAAAAGGTAAATCGGGAAACCAAAACCACCATCCTTGTAGTAACTCATGATCCCGACTTTGCCTCTAAAACCAAAAGACAAATTCATCTTGTGGACGGAAGGGTTGTTTCATTAAAAGAGTTTGAAACGATCAAAAAAAGTACGAAAACGGTGCATTGAATCCTGAAGTGGAAAAAATTTTCAGATAGGCTTTCTAAGTCTAACTTTTGATTCTATGTTTTATGCGTTGGAATTTTCCAAAGTTTAAAGCGGGTTTGCCCAGAAGGTGGGAATATATACTTCCGACCGGATCTTTCAAAGAAACCGATCGAATCTCTAAAAAAATTATTTCCAATTCTTATCTTCCAAAAACTCAGATTCCGTTTTTGAAAACTCAACACGGAAAAATTTTGCTCGAAAACGCCAACTTCAGACAAGCGCTTGAACTTTTAGTGAGAATTCCTTGGGTGAGAGATTTTAGATTGAATTTGGGAATGTTTCCGTTTAAAAGATCTTTTACCTTTGAAGGGTTTGAGGATGCTTTAAGAAAATCGAATATTCTTCCAAAAGAGTGGGGGCTTCGATTTCGTTCACAAGTCAAAGGGCAAAACAAATGTACTTCTAGCGATTTACAGACGTTTTGGGAATCAAGTATTCCATTGTCTTCCGGAATCAAAACGACTGAACTCAGCGCTCTTCTTGTAGAAGACGAAATCGTTTTGAATCTAAGCCTTTCGGGAGAACCTCTCAATCAAAGGGGAAATTTTATACCTCTTTCTAAATCGGCTCCGATTCGGGAAGATCTTGCCAGATTTATAATACAAAAAATGCATTCTATTCTTCCAGATCCGAATGGGATTTTTGTTCCGTTTGCCGGAACTGGGACTTTTGTTCGTGAGGCTGTGGATTCTATTTTAGGAATTAGTTTTACTCATTATGTTAGAAGTTATTTATTTCAGGATATGGAAGAATTTCCAAGCGCGACCTGGGATTTTTTAAAAAAGAAAACTCTAAAGAATTCTTTGGAAAATCCGATCGGAATCTGGTGGAACGAGCTGGAAGATGAAATTTTTGAATATTCTAAAAATAGAATAAACCTATATCAAGATTTTTTAAATAACTTAGGATTTTCTGGTTCTTTTCGTTTTATCCAGGATAAAGGTGACTTTTTTAGCTTTTCTGCCGAAGATATTTGGAACGCTTCCGGAAGATGTAGACGAGTCTGGATGTTGTTGAATCCTCCGTATGGACTTAGATTAGAAAAAGGTTATTCGATTGGATTTTATAAAAAATTGGGAGAAAGGCTCAAACATTGGTGGAAACTTCCCTGTGAACTGAGCGGTTTGATACTTTGTCCGAATGAGGATTGTTGGTCCGTCCTGATTCGCAATATAGGAATTAAGACGGATACGATTCATGTAACTCATGGCGGTTTGGATCTTAGGGTCGTTTATTTTTGAAGGCCTTGATTTATTATAAAAAGAATTTCTAAGTAAATGAATATTATAGTTGTTGAAAATCAATTTTCTTTTGTTTCTTATCCATTTTAAATGAACGGATAATTCCGTTTTGCTAACGTAGATGATACTATCAAGTTATCCAAAAAAAATCAGAATGTGTTTTTGTAATAAAAATTTTATATACTACCGGGCTCTATAAAATTGAGCGCCATAAATATTGGGCACAAAATCCTATTTTTATTTTGGAACAAAATATTATGTATTTTTAATGTAAATTTGAGTAAAAGATCAATCAGGATTTGAATATTCTGAAAATAAGGTAAACGGGGCCAGATCAGATTCAAAAAAAACTCTACTCAAAAAAGTAAAAAACAATCCTATTCCAAAATACAATCCCATCGGAATCGGAGTTTTACGGATACTTTTCCCTCTTTCTCTGAGAATGATTGTGAACAAGACGGCAGGAATATAAGAAGCGTTTAAAAAAAACATCCACCAAGGATGGCCTGCAAGAAATGCGTAAACGGGTGCAAATAAAACGTCCCCGAATCCAATCCCTCCTGGAAAGAAAAAAAATAAAATCAAAAACGTGACAAAAAAACCACCTAACACAAATAAATCGTTTAGGCCCGGAAGTTTACCGTCCAAAAGAAAAATGGAGATGACTCCAAAACATAAAATCCAGGGAAGATTTTCATAATCTAAGGAAAAATGGAACGCATCCGTCAAACAAGAGATCAGAAGATGCCCACATAAAAAAAGAAATGTAAAACTAAATGGAACATTTTTTGTTATGATAAAACAAAAAACAAAAATACAAACGAATAAAAATTCGATCAAAGGAAACAAAACGTAAATTTTTTTATTACAATACTTGCATATACCTTTGGAGATAAAAAAACCGATTATTGGAAACAGCTCCGGATAACGTATTTTTTTACCACAGTGGTCGCAGGAACTTGGTCTGGTGAGGATGTACTTCCATTTTTCGAAAGGTGAAAATAACTTCCTTACTTTTCCATAATAGGTTTCTAATATTCTAAAACCTAAAGTAACATAAAAACTTCCTAGGGAAGCCGCTCCTAAACTTCCGAAACAGAGGATTACCCAAAAGGAAAAAGAATCAGGCGAGATCAACAAGCGCCGAGATTCCCCGTTTTAGATTTTCCCATTCGGATGCAAAACTGATTCGGATGTAATTTTTAGAACTGGTGAAAATATATCCAGGAACTAAAATCAATTCTTTCTCTTTAACCGCTTTTAGGATAAAGTCTTCGTCCTTTTCTTTGATTTTAATGAAAAAGTAGAATGCGCCTTCACTTTTTGTAATTTCGTAATGACCTTTCAAAGATTCAAAAACAAAGTCTCTTTTTTCTTTGTAATCTGTAATGTAAGAACTCATATCGGTTTTAAGTGCTTCGATACCCATCCATTGAGTTACAGAAGGAGCGCATACAAGAGTATATTGTTGTAAAGTAGTTAAGGTTTTTGTAATAGGTTCTGGAGCCAGTATGGATGCTAGACGAAGTCCGGTCATACTATATGTTTTAGAAAAACCTGAAAGTGTGATCGTCTTTTCATAAAAAGAACCAACCGAAATAAATTTTTTATCGTAGTCGAATTTTTCGTAGATCTCATCCGAAATCAGATAAGCTCCCGTTTTTTCGGCAAGTTCAGCGAGAGCTTCCAGTTGTTTTTTAGAAAGAATTTTTCCAGTAGGATTAGAAGGAGAAGAATAGATAATGATCTTAAGTTTTTTATTTACAAATTCCTTTAACTCTTCCGGTTCGAAGGACTCGTGAATCGAATTCATCTTACCTCCGTAAATTTTAATGTAGGCCGGATACATCAAAAAGTGAGGAGTTACTACCAAACATTCGTCACCTTCGTTTAACAAAGCGTTGAATAAAAGAAGAAATGCAGAACTGATTCCAGATGTGACTAAAATCCTTTCTGGTTTTGCGTAGGAAATTCCGTTTTCATTTTTGTATTTTTCAGAAAGTGCACTTTTTAATTCAGGAATTCCTCCGGTAAGAGTGTAGGCGGTTTTACCTTCTTTCAAAGCTTTAGATCCGGCTTCTATAATATTCGAAGGACAGGGAAAATGGGGTTGTCCGATGGAAAGGTTGATCGGATTTTTCAGCGTTCCAGCAAGTTCAAAAGCTTTGCGAATTGCGGAAGTATCTAAACCTTGGATACGATTGGCTAAAACATATTCTAACATACGAATAACTTGATAGCAGAAGATAGGTTTAGTAGTCAATGTTTTATATAAAATTAGAGATCTAACTCTACTTTAACGATGTACTTTTTGAGAGTTGATTCCATTTTGGATTTTTGCAGAAGTCTAGATTGAACTCGAATTTATAAAAATATTTATAGATACACTTTCGCAAATCATAAAATAAAACTTTGATTTAAAACTTAGTTTTGTTTTTTATAATCAAATTGTATTACATGGGTACTCGATTTTATAGAAACGAGTAGTATATCATAAAATTAGAATGTATTTTTATTGTTTGTGATTTCTAAAGATCGACAATTAAAAATTGTTTTAAAAATACTAAATTTTTATTTAAAAAATCATAGAGTATTTTTTGAAAATATTTTTGAGAAAAGTCTTTTTATAGAGTATGGATTTTAGATTTCCTCTTTGGATTGTTTAACGGAATATGATAATAGAGCATAACTTTCTCATCTGTTCATTAGATTTGAATTTTTAATTACTAAGAATTCCGGTTGCCAGAGACTCCTGTAGGAGAATACTTGAGTTATGGAAACCGTAAAAATTGCCGGACTGAATATTCCGGTTTCAAAATCCGGAATCAAAGTAACTAGTCTCGGATCGGATCTAGTCGAGACCGATTCTACCGTTCGTAATCTATCTAATATTCTTTATCCTTTGCTGGAAGGGAAGCCGATCCTACTCGTAGGAGACGCGGGAGTCGGAAAAAACGCACTCATCTATTACATTAACCACAAAAGAAAACATCAGACTGCAAGATTTAGTTTTAACGAAGACACTCTTCCGGAAGATCTGATCGGTTCGTATCGAATTTTGATGGATGGGAGAGGGTTTGTCTGGTCGGACGGACCTCTTACCTCTGCGATCCGTTCTGGTTATAGTTTTGTAGCCGACGAAATGAATCTTTGTCCTCCTCATATCATCAAACGATTTTCTACGGTTTATGAGTCCGCCTATTTAGAGTTAATCGAAGGAGACGGTTCTAAAATTCACTGTGGGGAAGGTTTTAATTTTATAGGAACACAAAATCCATCGGAAGGTTTTGAAGGAAGAAAACCTCTTCCGTTTGACATTACTCGTTTTTTCTCGGTTGTTTTTATAGATCCTCATACTCCCGATGAAATTCTATTTATCTTGAAAAAATTGTATCCGGCTCTAAGTGAATCTTTACTTCGATCTTGTATTAGAATTTCATTGGAAACGGAAAATAGGGTAGTGACCGGCAAACTCGGAAAAGGTGATCTTGAAAAATATCATTTTAATATTCGAAATTTAAAAAAACTTTGTAATCGTCTGATCGGTTTAAAAGCGGACACAAGCGAACTTCAATTTAGGGAATTCTGGAATTTTTACGTGGAGCCGTTTCGTAAAAAGGAAGATAGGGAATTTCAAATTGAATTGTTGTTAGGCGAATCCGGTTTAAAAACGGTTCCAGAATTTCCAGAGCCTAGTTTTCAAGTTCATAAAGGATTTTTCTATTGTAACGATAAAATGATTCCTGTCGCCGATGAAAATAAGGCAAAAAAATTGTTAAACGAAGTTCCACTTCCTTTAAAACTCAGGGAGTTTTCCGAGAAAATTTTTACTGCAGTTCAATTTCAAGAAAACGTATTGATCGAATATTCGGAAGAGCAGGATCCACAGATTCTTCTTCCTCTGTTTACCGAAATTTCTGGATTGCCGTTGGAAACGGTAAGTCTTTGTAAAGGAATTCATACTTCTGACATCATAGGAGCCTTGAAACCTATTGACGGTTCCAAAGTGGATTGGGTGGACGGCCCGCTTACTCGTGGAATTCGGGAAGGTGGAAATATACTCATCTCCAATTTAGAAGCGGCCGGCGCGGAACTAGTAGAAAAATTGAATATGTTGACTGACGACGCTCGTTCTCTTACTCTTCCTCCGGAAAGTGGGAACAGCGAGCCTGTTCAACTGACGGAAAGTTCCAGAATTTTCGCTCTTAAACTTTTCCGAAAATCTAAATCCAACCCTACCATTTCCAGAGCGTTTAGAAACCGTTTTACGAGCGTATTGTTTCCGGATCTTGAAGATGAAAATACGTTAACCGAAATACTATCATTTTATCTTCCAGGTAATAGTTTGATCTTGAAGATGGTGAATTTTCACATGAAGATACGAGATCTCGCTAAAAAAAGAACGATCGGTTCTGCTAATTTATTACCGTATCTATTCGGACTTTCTAATCTTCTTTTTTGGAAAGACCATATTCTACGTTATGCGGAAGAGAAAGGCGGAGAGACTGGTCTAAAAGAAACCGCGGTTCGAGGCGGAAAGATCGCTTATACAAATCAGATCGCAGATCCAAAGGAAAGAATGGAACTCGAAAAAATTCTGGATTTCCAAATTTCTGGGATCGAAATAGAATCCGATTTCTTCAAGGTTCTTGAGGATAAGAAAAAAAAAACTCTGACAACGGCCACAGACATTGAAAAAAAACGTTGGTGGGATCCGGAACTTCATAAAAGAGAAGCCTTAACCGGAAAGGCAAAACTTCTCAACTCGGGTAATCCTCTTAAAAGAGGAATCGAGATAGATACTCCTGAAACTGGGGGACAAACTAAGGAAGGAGCCGATGCCTGGTATGGTCAGGATACTCGAGGTAATCAAGGGCAGGGGGAGCCTGCGGGTGGAGGAGGAGCCTGGGGTTATCGCACGGAAGAACTTTATAAACAATTTCTTGCCAAACGTAAAATACTTTGGGAATACACAATTCAAGTTTCTTTAAAAGAGTTTAAAGAAGTATTTGGGCAAAGTCTCGAAGAAATAGAACTCAACTTAGATAGACTTTTTGATCCGGAAATAGATATTACTAGAATGTATCGAAACGAAGGAAATCGAATCGATACTAGGAAATATATTTCCTTTTTATCCGGAAGAGGGGATTCAAAAGTATTTGATCGTACGATCATAGACAAGAACGAAGAAAAACTAAAAGGTGTGGAAGTTGCGTTTCTTGTTTCTAAGTCTAGAAGAATCTTTAACTTTGAATATGCGGTCGCGGTAATTTCAGCGATGCTTTCTTCGGCTTATATTTTAGCCGAACATGAAGTTGATTTTTCGATCCATGCGTATTCGGATCGAAATAATAAAAAAGATAGGATCGATCTAATTCCAATTAAACGTTTAGACGAAGTTTACGACGAAACTAAGGAAGAAGAGATGTTCAATTATCTGAGAACCGACTGGCAGGGAGATTCGGTGGAGGAATATCAACTTCTTGAAAAAGTGGAATCGTATTTTTCTCCGGAAGCACAAACTAAAATTGTGGTGATGATTTCCGATTTTAGAGGACAAAGAGGTAAGGCGGAAGTTGCCGATGAAATCAATTCCAGGGACAATCGTAAACTACATGCAGAAATTCTAAAAAACCAAAATCGAAACTACGTATTTTTAGGAGTAGGGCTCGGAAGAAGATACATTGCGGAACATTTATTTCAGGATTCCGTCCAGATTACTTCGGATAATTTTTACAATATGCCAAATCTGATTGGAACGGAGCTAGGCAGATTGATTCTGACTCATCATAGTATGAGGAATTGAGCTAAGAGCTCTAAGGTAAAGAGACGAAACAAAAACACAGTTGTAAACGAGTGATGCTTGGATATATTTTGAAGATTTGAGACATAGATTCAGACAAAGAGTATTCTCAATTTAACTTAAAAGTATTGAAGATTATGGGGAAGTTATCGTGGGCACAGTCGTAAAAATTGGTTACTTTGGGTTTAATAAATTTAGAAAGAACTCAAAGTTTGTCCTAAGATTTTGGATCTTTTCCAAAATATGTGAGTTCCCACATTTTCTACAGAAATTGCCGTTTGTAGACGTAAAAAAAGGATGCGATTGTGGGAACTCCCACGATAAGGTTTTATTAACGAAGAGTCAAAATGGTTTGAAATAAGGACCGGAAGCAAAGAAATCGAATCAACCAAAATTGTTTCAAGGTAAAGAACGGCGAACTAAAAAAGGACTTTAATTTTTTAAGAGTTTTTATAAAGGCTGCATAACGGTATTTAGGAAAGAATTTCTTTCCTAAATTGATATAAATTAAACCGCCGGTTTCATAAAAAATATGGCAAAGAAAAAAGAAGAATCTGGGCATTCCCCGCTAGTTAATAAAAAGGCGAAATTCAACTTCGAATTAATTTCATTTATCGAAGCGGGAATCGTATTGTCCGGATCTGAAGTTAAAAGTCTACGTGATAAAAAAGGAAATCTAACGGACGCATTTGCAAAGGTCAAAAATGGGGAAGTGTTTTTAGAAAATTTTTCCATTGCTCCGTATAAAAACGGAGGATATGCAAATCATCCCGAAATCAGACCTAGAAAGCTTTTACTACATAAGAAGGAAATCGAAAAGTTAGAACGTCAAGTAAAGGAGAAGGGTTTGGTTTTAGTTGCTACTAAAGTTTATTTTAAAAATAATCTGAGAGTCAAAGTGGAAATTGCAGTAGGTAAACCTAAAAAGTTACATGATAAACGGGACGATTTACAAAAAAAAGACGCACAACAAGAAATCGCGCGAGCGCTAAAATCATCCAATCGTTATCAATGAACGGCCGCAAAAATTAGGATCAAAATGGCTAAAGCCGTAAAAAAAGAAATCTCCGAAGAAGTTTTAACTGTAAAAGCTCCCTATAAAAAACCGGGAGAAAAAATACCGGTCGTATCGATCGTTGGAAGACAAAACGTAGGTAAGTCTACATTATTCAATTCTCTCTTAAAGAAAAAACTGGCGATTACGGAAGACTATCCAGGTGTGACACGTGACGTTCTTTCCGCAAGAATTTATCAAGAAGACAAGGATCTGGATTTTTATCTTTGTGATACTCCCGGGCTTGACATAGAAAATCCCGATTCGCTTTCTCAAACTATATTAGAAGCTGCTTATAGACAATTGAGGGAATCGGATGTGATCGTATTTTTACTGGATAAAAATTTGATTACTACGGCGGACCACGGCCTTCTCAATTATTTAAGAAGAGAAGATAGTGTGGCTGGCAAACCGATCATCTATTGTGTCAACAAAGCGGACAAGGAACTAGATGAGTTCGATCTGGAAGAATTTTATAGGATGGGACTTTCGGAAGTATTGCCGATTTCTGCGATTGGAAGAAAAAATTTAGGTCTTCTACTTGAGAAAATTAAGTTTTTCTTAAATGAAAAACCGGGAAAAGTATGGATCGAAAAAATTTCATCTTCCAAAAAAAAAGGCGCACAACCTCTTCCGTTGGCGGAAGAGGATTATGAATTTAGACTTGCGATTATTGGAAAACCCAATTCTGGAAAATCCAGTCTTTTAAACGCTATTTGTGGTTATGAGCGTGCTGTGGTAAGTGACGTAGCGGGAACTACCCGTGATTCCGTAGATACTCTATTAGAATTTGGTGATAGACGTTTGCTTCTGACGGATACAGCTGGAATTCGAAAACAAAGTAAAACCGCGGAAGCCCTAGAGTTTTATTCCTATCAAAGAACTATCAAGGTGATAGAATCTAGCGATTTGGTAATTCATCTTTTGGACGCAAAAAAAGGGTTTGGGGATTTTGATAAAAAGATCACCTCACTCCTTCAAGAAAAAGGAAAACCATTTTTGCTTGCGGTCAACAAATGGGATTCGATCAAAGATAAAACCGATAAAACTTTTAAAGAATATAAGGAAAAACTATACAGTCGTTTTCCGTTATTAAACGAAGTGCCCATTCTTACAATCAGCGCGACCGAAAGGCTCAGGGTTCATAAACTTTTGGATCTTGCGTTCGATTTGGCTTCCAGATCGAACAGAAAAGTAAGTACTTCCGAACTTAATAAAAATCTAAAAAACTGGATGGGACTTGCGGGAAGATCTTTTTCTGCACATCAACCTCCTAAGATGCTTTATTGTACACAAGTGTCCACTTCTCCCTTTCATCTCATTTTGTTTGTAAATCACGTAGAATACTTTAAATCGAATTTAGTTACTTTTCTGAAAAAGAAACTCACGGAAACCTACGACCTTCAAGGAATTCCGGTTCGATTGGAGTTTCGATCGGATCGAAAATGAATTTTCCAATTTTTGCATTGTTTAGTTTTATTTCTGGTTCGATTCCTTTTGGATATTGGATTGCACTTCGGTTTGCCGGAGTGGATATTCGCAAATTAGGAAGTAAGAATATAGGAGCGACTAACGTAGGTCGTCTGATCGGATGGAAGTTCGGTTTTGTAGTTTTAGCTTTGGATATAACAAAAGGAATGCTTCCGGTATATCTTTCGGGTGTTTACGTTCCGGAAGGAGGGATTCCGTTTCAATTGTTCTGCGGGGTTTGTGCCGTATTAGGACATATGTTTTCTCCTTTTTTAGGATTTAGGGGAGGCAAAGGTGTTGCAACTACGTTCGGAGTTTTTTTAGTCCTGACTCCAATTGCTTGTTTAGGAGCCGTTTTGGTTTTTTGGGTAGTATATAAATTTTTTAAATTTGTATCCTTAGGATCAATTTTTGCTTCCATTACTCTTCCACTTGTTTATGCTTTTTACACGATCCTACTCTTACATGAAGAAGTTTCGTATTGGGTTTTGGGAACTATGGTGTTTATCTCTTTAGGGATCATGCTGACTCATAGAGAAAATATCATTCGGATCTTAAACAGATCAGAACTGTTCGCGGTCAAAGGTGAGGAACAAGACGGTGATTCAGAGAGAAATCGACGATAACAAAACTAGAGAAGAAAAGATAGGATTTTTAGAACAGTATCTTGAATATCATCCCGCATTTGAAATCGCTGATTTATACAAATGGCTTTACTACGGAGAATTTGGAGAGGTAGAAAAGCAGGAATTTTATTCCGATCGAGCCGAAGTAGTCCCGGAACTACAATCCATCTTGGACGATCTAAAATCGGAGGAAGGAAAACCTTATCCGGATAGAATTTGGGAACCTCTTGGATTTTCTCAGAGATATTTACTCGTTTATCTTAGGCCCTATGCACAAAGAGATTATCCTCTTAAACGATTGGTCAATTTGATTCAAAGATCTTCCGCGTTTCAAGGATATAGGATGAGATTTAAGTTAGATTGGATCATACTTAAGGATTTAATTACGGAAAGGATGCCAGTCTTCACCAAACAAGAATTTAACGATTTTGAAGATAGGGTAGGATTTCAGCAGTTGCCCGATGTTGAACTTTCTAGTTCTTATAAGAACGCGTATCCTGCAAGTTTTAGGGTCGTATCTGCGAAATTATTTTACGAATATTTTCCGGAGTTTGTAAGAGAACCAAAAGGTTTTTCGCTTTTGACGGACGTAAAAGAAGACGACGAATCGGATTCTAAACAAAAACAAACTTTTGTAACTGAATCGGAAGAACCTATCATTCAGAAAAAACACGCTCGAGAAGGGCGTCATGGTCGTTTCGATAGAATGGAAATAGACGAAGAAGAAATGGGCGAGATGGTGATTCCGGAAAATTTCAATTTTGACGGACTTTAGAAATGGATTTGAATTCGGAGAATATTCAATTTTGCTTTACAAGGTTTTAAATTTAGTATTCAGTTGAATAAAAAGGAAATTCGCAGTCATGCTCAAAGAAATTAACTTCGCACTTCAGAGTTCTACCGGGGCCAGACAATTTTCAAAGTCTGAATTTACAATTCGAAATATGCCGGATCGTTTACATCCACTTGCCGAGTTGGAAAGCGTAAACTCGGGAGCAAGAAATATTGCGAAGGTAGGAGTCAATACGGATGATCAGGCGGTTCGCCGTGGTTATTTGATCGATTTAAACGCCTGATTTTTTTCAAATCCAATCGTTAAAGAAAATTTGCCACTAGATTTATAACAAAAACAAAATAATCTTATATTTATAGTGATTAGGTTCTAAAGACAATAGTGGCTCAATATTGTCCAAAAAAATCTTCTTCCAGTTAAATTTTTGCATTAAATTTTTGTTTGGCGTATCATAAAAATGAAAAAACTATTTTATATAGTTTTTATAAATTCATCCTTAGTCTTTTGTTACCACTGATCCTTATAAAATTGAGTATCTTAAATTTTTATCGCGACTTTATTCAAAACAATAAAGCGGAAGAGACAGTAGTCATTTTCCTTATCGAATTTGCCAAGCAATGACACAGGATTTTAAACTGTAGGAACTCTTACAAGTTCGAGATTTAACAGACTTATTTCTAAAATGTGGGAACTCTCACAAGTTCAAAAAATTTATTGTCTTTAACAGCTCATCTTTAAATTACAATATCTGATAATTGTACTAAAACCATCTCAAAAATATCTTAGGATTATCGGCATTTTAAACAAAGATAAAGTATTTTTGAGATAGCTTTTACTCATCTCTATAAAATTGAGTACTGTTAATTCTATCACAAAACACTGATTCCATGCAAAATATTAGCTTTTATTAGTTATGAGTAGTAACTCACTTTTATTTTAGAATTCGCTCCAAAGCCTGAAAAAAATTATCATAGATTTTTAAATCAAATGTGGTAGTTCCCACAGATTACGTCTCTTTTTATCTTTTTTGCGATTTTAAATTATATCTTTCCGAACGAAGTTTTGCAGTAGTTCCCACATTTAAAGAATCGATCTATAAAATTAAGATTTCAACTTTTTTCAGAATCATAGGTTCCTTACGTCCTGCTCACGTTAGTATAGAAATAGGCTTCATTTTTTGCAGAAAAATTAAACTATAAAAAGGATTTAAGTTAATTATATTTTACTAATATAAATTTTTTAAGAACGGATTCCGGATAAAAGTTTTCGTTTTAGGCTGGAGAATTCCTTTAGAACGGCACCTAAAAATAAGTTTTTCTTTCTAGTTTCGTCTAATGTGTTCTTATGGCGTAAGATGTAGATTTCGGTTTTGCGGATTAAAAAATTAAGATCTTCCCAGTTGTCGATAGCAGTTCTAAATTTAGAAAGAACTGAATCGTAGGAAATTTCTCGAATAGAAGGATCGGAAAATTCTTCCAAAATGTTTTGGATTTTTATCAAAAGATTAGAACGAAAGTCTTCTGCGGTCTTTAAACTGATTTCGGGAGAATTGTAGTCGCTCCAGGGAATCCATTCTTTCCAAAAGAAATTATGATTTGGAAACGAAGAAAGAATCCGATCTGCTTCTTCCAAAGAAACGTTTTCGCAGTTTGCAATTTGGGCACCGCGAGAATTCACGTTGTAGACGGAAAAGTCCAAGGATCGAAACGATTCTTCAAACCAATGTCTATAAAGATCTAAAACGTAATCGGTTAAAACTAAATCACCATTTGCGGACCGAACAAAACGAGTGTCTCTTTTTCGAATGATCATTTCGTTGATTTTTTCTAAACTTTGTGTTCTTCGAATTAAAGTGAGCCATTTTTCGTTATGATGAGTACCGGTAGAATGAATTTCTCTTCCAGAATAAGCGAGGTCTTGGCCCACTAAAAAGATAGGTTTACATCCAAGGTTTCGTAAAAGATCAAATGCAGTGGTGGCCACACTTCCGCCGGATTGGATGTCTCCGATCGGACCTAAAAGTTTTTCCGCAGTTTTAGAACCAGCAGTTACTTCCCGTTTTAGTTCACCGCTTGCGTCTACGACGTATTTGGCGGTTAAGGAATGTACAATTTTAGTAAATTTTTGAGATCTCAAAATGGAAGGGGAACTTACCAAGTCGGCAAACAAAGGCACGTTAGACGATTCCGCTCCCATAAAATGAAAGAAAGAATGGGTCTGTGCGTCCAAAGTGATCACGCCGTCTGGAACAATACCGAATTTCAGAAGGGCTTTAAAGGAAGTGTCACAGGAAAATAAAAAAACCTTGTCTCTCACTTTAGAAATCCATTCACACTGACTTCTCAGAGAAGGGCCCGCAGAAACTAACATCGCAGGAGTATTTAAAAATTTTCCTTTTAATGACTCGATCCTAGTTCTTGGATTTTTAGAATCCGGAAAATTTGCGGTGTTAACAAAAGTATTCCGAACCCAGATTCTTTCAAACTCGAACTTAGTCAAAAGGTCGCTCATTTTAGAAGAAAGAATTTTACGAATTTTAATTTCTAAATCGCTGTAATACGTTTCGTTGAGTGCAGTGCTTGCCGTATTTCTAAAAACCCGAATTCCGGAAACTCGTTCCACCGGAAGTGATTCTAAATAATTCCAAAGAAGATTTAAAGCAGAGTTACCTAAAAACAAATGTCTGCCTGGAACATCCATCACTGGTTCTAAAATTCCATCCCAAAGAGGAAAGATAAGTTCCGGATATTCGTCCACGAGAAGAAGAACCTGTCCCGGTTCCAGACTTTTATGAACTTCAAAAATGAGATGTGGATTTCCTAGACCAATTAGCACGACTAGATCCGTAGAAGAAATTTTCTGGGTTTGTAGAATTCTTTGTGCTTGGGTTCGAGGCGCGATCGTGCTGGAAAGAGCGCGTCCGTTGAATTCTAAAAACCATTCTTCTGGATTTTTAGCTGGTTTGA
This sequence comes from Leptospira kirschneri serovar Cynopteri str. 3522 CT, assembly GCF_000243695.2. Lineage (NCBI taxonomy): Bacteria > Pseudomonadati > Spirochaetota > Leptospiria > Leptospirales > Leptospiraceae > Leptospira > Leptospira kirschneri. The sequence goes on from NZ_AHMN02000017.1 coordinate 50,394, forward strand.
GGTCGAAGTTACGACCCGGATCTACAGGTCTCTGGAAATAGAGGGATAAGTACGGCTTTTTCCCGAATATTTCTCTTGTCTTTTCAGAAAGATTGTGAGACATAATAATCCAGGGTGCATTCTATTCCCTGCCCAAATCTGGTCAATTGGAAACATTTTCCGGAACATCCGGAAATGAAAAAACATAAAAACTATGTATTTAAAAAGTCTGAATATTGTTGGATTCAAAACGTTCGCGGACGAAACCGAAATTTTACTCGATCCAGGATTTACGGCGGTCGTAGGTCCGAACGGAAGTGGTAAGTCGAATATCGTAGACGCTGTAAAATGGGTCTTTGGAGAAAAGTCAGCCAAAGGACTTCGCGGAGACAAAATGGACGACGTGATTTTTCACGGTTCCGAAGCGCGTAAACCGGCGGGTTATGCGGAGGTATCCGTTATCTTCGATAATTCTTCCAAACTCATCAAAATGGATTATCCGACGGTAAAGATGACTCGTCGTCTTTACATGGATGGAAACAACGAATATTGTATCAACGATTCTCGCGTTCAAAGAAAGGACGTAGAAAAACTTCTGATGGATACCGGGATCGGTAAGTCTTCTTATTCGATCATGGAACAAGGTAAAGTGGATCGGATTTTACATTCTAAACCGGAAGAAAGAAGACTGATTTTTGAAGAAGCCGCTGGAATTTCCAGATTCAAGGTAGAACGTCAAGAAGCGCTTAAACGTTTAGAAGACACAAAACAGAATTTACTCCGTATTCAAGACATCATGGGTTCCATGAAAAAAGAAATGGAAATCAAAGAAAAACAAGCGGAGAAAGCGGAAGCTTATTTTAAACTGAAATCCGAGTTAGACGAAACGGATAAAATAATACGTTATCTGAAATTTTCCACTCTTACCAAAAAGTTAAAAGCTTCTGAAGAGGAACTTCAGGGGATCAAAGATAAAAATCAAATTTTATTAGATACAATCGGGGAAGAAACCGGTAGAATTGAAATATTAGAAAAAGATAAATCGGAAATTGAAAAGAGGGTTTCCGAAATCGATAAAAAGTTATACGATCATCTGTCTCAAACAAAAATCCAAAAAGAGAAAATAGAAAAAAATAAACAGATCATTTTAGAATACGAAGAAAGAATCTCGGAGATGACGGAGACCTTGAACGGAGAAGAATCTTCATTGAGTTTACTCGTCATCGATTTGGAAAGAATTCAAAAAGAATGTTTCGAATTGGAAGGAGAAATAGAACTCCTTCAAGAAGAGATTCAAAAACTAAAAGATTCTAAATCCGGACTTGAAAAACAAATCGAGGACGAAAATCTTTCCGTTCTTGAAAAAGAATCTAGGATCGCAACCAACGATAAGTCTCACAATGAACTTCGTGAAAAACTCAAAGAAGTCATTTTTGAACTCATTAGCCAACTTGAATCTAGAAAGAAAGAAGCCATCGATACGGAAAATAGAAGAAAAGAATTAAAAGAATTCTTACTTTCTAAAATATCAGAATATTCCGTTCAACTAGAAGAGTTGAAAAGGAATTTAGAATTTTCCGAAAAATCCAAGATAGCCATCTTTCTAGAAACCTTACAATTAGGTGAAGTTCAATCTAAACTAGAAGAGTTTGTTCATTTAGAAGATATGATTCGAAACATTCTTTTTGATCGGGACGGATTTTTATCCAGAAAGGAAACTTTAGATCAACAGATCGAAGATTTGATTTTAGAAAACGAAAATCTGACTAGAAGTATCAAAGATTCCGGTTTAAAAATAGAATCCTTGAGGGAAAGTTTAGAAGCCAATAAGGAACAAACTGTATTTCTAGAAAAAAAAGTTTTAGAGCTTAGTTCCGAAAAAAATTCTAGATTAGAAATTTGTAAATCGATTCAACTTAGAAAAGAGGAGATCGAAAAAAGAATTCAAAATGCAAAGGATTCTATCCAGAATGTGATTTCTAAAAAACAAGAATTTGAAAAGGAAGTTTCCGAATTAGAACAACAGATCGAATCTAGCTACAATGAATTTTTAGATATGAGTCGTGCTTTGGAGTCCGAAAAAGAATCTCTTAGAAATATTTTGAAAGAGATTCAAAATCTGAAACACGACATACAAAAAAATCAGGACGATTTTAAAAATCTGATCCCGGTCTTAACAGAAAAAGAAAGAACCGTTTCCGGTTTAAAGGTACAGATCGATTCTTTTACCGAAGAACTTTATAACGATTATTCTATTTCTGAACAGGAACTCGTTTCCGAATTTCAAAATCGAAATTTGGAAAGAACAAAAGAAGAAGTAAAACTAAAAAAATTAAAATCCGACATTCAAATGCTTGGTTCGATCAATCCTCTTTCTATCGAAGAGTATAGAAGTGTAAAAGAAATCTACGAACACCATCGTGTGCAAAAAGAAGATATAGAAAAATCCAAAGCAGACGTAGAAGAGGTTCTTGGGAGAATTAACGAAGAATCGGAAAAATTATTCCGTGAGACGTTTGAAAAGATCCGGGAAAATTTTCAGGAAACATTTTCCACACTTTTCAACGGAGGACGGGCGATCTTAGAACTGACTGAAAACGAAGATAGCCTCAATGCTGGAATTGAAATTATGGCCGAACCTCCCGGAAAACACGTTCAAAATCTAAGACTTTTATCAGGTGGTGAAAAATCAATGACAGCGATCGCATTACTTTTTGCGATTTATATGGTCAAACCTTCTCCATTTTGTTTTCTGGATGAGATAGATGCTGCGTTAGACGAAGCGAATAAACTTAGATTTTGTCAGATCTTGGATAAGTTCAAAGACAAGTCTCAGTTTATAGTCATCACTCACGCTCAGTCTACGATCAACAGAGCCAATTCTCTTTTTGGGGTTACAAATGAAGAGCCGGGGATTTCTAGAATTCTTTCTTTAAAGTTGGACGAGGCTTCTTCCATTGCAGAGAAGGTAACGGAAGCGGTGGTTTAGAGTTCGTTTTTATTTTTTGGGATCGTTTGTTTGTATAAGTTTATGCTAGAACATCGCAAAAAAATTCAGGCTAATTTTTAGATAACGTGATTTCTGCGTGTAATACTTGTTATACGGAACTTATGAAGTTAAATAGTATGGGTATCTATTTGTCATTGGGTTTGGTTCGAGTTTTAGTTCTCTCGAAATGAGATTTTGTCTCCTGTCAATCTTCCAAATCATTTTGTAAGTCCAGTGAAAACTAGGAACTCCTTGGTTCAAAGTTTTCACAAAAAAATCCTCCTTCCCACCAAGCTCCTCCAACCAGAGCATATAATTAAAAAGATAACACCTCGAAACCCCATGAGCCGCAGCCAACACACCCAAGGTCGACCAAACCCCGGTATGAACCCGAATGCTAAACTTCTTCATCTTACCAACGCCCCGATTGTATTTGATTTTACCCGCCTTGTAATGAAGACGTTTCATCGAGGCGATCTGTTTAGAATATTTTCTCAATAAAATGGGAAGTTTGCCCCGAAGGGCTTTTCTTTCTTGCGAGTTCAAACGATTCCAATAATCATTCGGCACCAAAAGAGAATCCGTACCAACAGCATTTTCTACCAAAGCAGACTCAATTTTTTGACCGTCATCTAATAAAAGAATATCCATACCAGAAACGGTTCTTCGACCTTTCTAAACGGAGCGATTTATAGAAAAAAAATTTAAAAGAAAACAAAATATTTTAACGTGAGTTTGGTGGTTGAAAATCTGGGCGAATAAAAAACTCAGGTGCAACAACTCCACTATGAGTACGTTTTAGATATATTGTATAATACTTCCGGTATGCAATTTATTGACCAAAAGCTAAAGAAGCCCCGTCCGACAATGCTGTGGCAGCCGGATTCACATTAGAGTTGTTGAAAAATGAATCCTCCATCTGCTTTCTATTGCACTGAAGCAGTTTTGCTAATCCCACTACAGAATTTTCAACAATTCTATTATTAAAGTATAAACTATTAGATGCTTTATTATATCGTTCTGAGCCAGAATAAAAAAAGAGCGGAAAATTCCGCTCTTTTCAGAAAAATTAAAAACTTCTTATATTCTAGAAGTTTTGTGTAGTGTTTATTTTTTATTCGTGTTGTAAGTGCTTACGATACACTCGTTAAACGGTTTACACTGACTCTTATGATTCTCAAAACAAGCTATAACGGCGGCGCTGTGTTTTTTACACGAATTGAGGCAACCGGTTTTTACTTTGTTTTTTTCTTCGGCGCTGAGTTTTCTAGGCGCGTTTTGATCCACACAGCCAGAATAAAAACCGCAAACTTCATTACAAGACGCGGATTGAGCAGATAGAGAAGAACCTGCTAAAATTAGAAAAGAAAGAATCAATAGAAAGAAATGTTTCAACGTCATTCTCCTTTGAAACGATTAGCGACGCAGGGATTCGAACCCCGGACCTGCGGATTATGATTCCGTTGCTCTAACCAGCTGAGCTACGTCGCCGCTTTGTTGGGACCCGATTCAATCGGTTCCAGTGCTATTTTTTTCGAGGGAATTGCATTGTCAAGGTTTCCTTCCGACCTGAGATTTCCAAATTTCAAACAGAATTTTCCAAGCGGAGACCGAAAAAACCTCTACTATTTTTTGATTTTCTAATTCTTTCTTTTCTTTCCATTTTTCCAAAAGTGAATTTGAAATTTCGGTTTGAATCAACTTCCAGTCTTTTTGAACGTTTTCATCTAAAGGAATCGTTAGTAACTCTTGAACTGACTTCAAACGATTCAAGAGTTCCGGAATTTCTAACTCTTCTAATTCTTTCTTTTTGTTTTCTAAAATAGAAAGAAGAACGTTTTTAGCCATATCATATTCATTTTGAAGAATAGAATGAAAAAAGGATTCTTCTTCTCCTACGTGTCTAGAAATTCGAGAGGCGAATCTATGTTCGGTGAGTTCTCTCCAAGATTCGTTTCTTTGGAAACTAGGAAAGGAGGTAGGAATTTTTAGATCCAGATCTAAATTTTCACGGACATCTAAAAAAATGGAATCTAAAACCAAAAATAAAAATGAGGGGCTCAACCAAGGCGGAACGGAAATTTCTAAAGAGGAAAAATTTCCGTTTTCGTCTTTGATAAAACTAGGAGAGTTTTCAAAATCTATTGCAGAAATGATCGCGCCGGAACGGTAGAGTAAAGTCGGTAGAATTTCCCTACTTTCGGAAAGATCGATAATTAGTTTAGAAAAATTGAATTTAATTTTTTCGGAAACGTTGGAGAATAGATAAATTGCAAAAAGACTTTGAACTCCGTTTAATTTAGGAGTAATTAAAAAAAGTCCTTCTTGTTTTTCTAATATCTTTTCCGTAAAATTTTCTGGGATCGGAGATTCTAATATCTTTTCCAGATCTAAAATATCCTCGGATAAAATTTGAAATTCAAGTTTGAATATGGAAGTGTTTCTTATTTTTTGATTTTTTCTTTTGCAAATTTGTTCTATTGTATCTTCTATTTTTGCGATTTTAGAAACTACTGTGGGTTCGTTCGAAATAAATGGAAAGTGAAACGATTCCCCCCAAACATACGCTGGAAAAATTTTAGATGGAAACTTGGATGTGATTTCTCCAAGTCGAGAGATAGAACGAAAAGACGTCTTTTCGGACTTCCGAAGTTGTATCTTATCAAAAATAGAATCCGGGAATTCGATCCAGTATTTTGCATTTTTTTCTTGGGCCCAGATTTTTAATTGGATCGAAAATTCTTTCAAAGCGGATGGATGAGAATTTTCAAACAAAGATTCGAGTGTTTCTCGATCGAATCTTTGTTTGAATTCCGTTTCGGTTAGAAGATGAATTTGTCTCATGAGTTTCTCAAACACTGAATAATATTTATGCAGAATGTAAATTATCGGTACGGGTGCTGTACGAAATTTGTGCTAGTTGCCAATGGAACTGTAAAAACGATAAAATCTGCAACCGTAGTGTATTTTAGAGCTTGCCTGTCTTTCAAGGAATTTTACTTTGATTCCGAATTCGATCTTGAAACAGAGTAAAAAGAGAGCTTCTCTCTTTTTCTTGAAAAACATCGAATTTCAATTCATTGGTACAATATTTGCACAAAAAATGTAAACGACTCTACGTTTGAATTAGAGATTCATGATTATAATCGAAAACAATTAGGAGAACAGAATGTCCAGAACACCTAGTGAAGTTATTGCCTATGCAAAGGCGAATAACGTTCTATTCTATGATTTCCGTTTTACGGATATCAAAGGAGCTTGGCACCACGTATCATATCACGCCGGTTCCATTAACGAAGATTCTTTCAAAGGCTTACCGTTTGACGGAAGTTCCATTCCAGCTTGGCAACCGATCGATAGATCCGATATGCAATTGATTCCGGATACAAGTGCGATCTTTTTAGATCCTTTTACTGCCGATTCTACACTTGTAGTTTTCTGTGACGTATTCGATATTTATAAAGGTGCACTTTACGAAAAATGTCCTAGATCTATCGCAAAAAAAGCCCTCAAATATCTTGAATCTTCTGGTCTTGCAGATACCGCTTATTTCGGACCTGAAAATGAATTTTTTATCTTTGATAATATCAAAGTAAGAGACGCGATCAACGTTCAATATTATGAGATCGATTCTTCTGAAGGGATTTGGAATTCTCATACTGATTTTCCTGGTTCTACAAATACCGGTCACCGCCCTGGTACTAAGGGAGGCTATTTTCCGGTAGCTCCAGTTGATTCCCAAGTGGATTTGAGAGCGGACATTGTGAAAACTCTTCACCAGATCGGCATGGAAACTTTCGTAGTTCACCACGAAGTCGCTCAAGGTCAGGGTGAAATTGGTGTCAAGTTTGGCACTTTGATTGAAGCGGCGGATAACGTTCAAAAGTTAAAATACGTCGTAAAGATGGTCGCTCATAAATACGGTAAAACGGCTACTTTTATGCCAAAGCCTCTTTATGGAGACAATGGTAACGGTATGCACTGTCACCAATCCATTTGGAAAAACGGTGTGAATCTTTTTGCAGGTAAAGGTTATCAAAATTTAAGCGATACTGCTATGCATTATATCGGTGGGGTTCTTTCTCACGCTAAGTCTTGCGCTGCGTTTACAAATGCTTCTACAAATTCTTATAAGAGACTTCTTCCTGGTTTTGAAGCACCTTCTATTTTAGCCTATTCGGCTCAGAACCGTTCTGCTTCTTGTAGAATTCCTTTCGTAAACGGAGACAAGGCGAGAAGAGTTGAATTCCGTTTTCCTGATTCTTCCGCCAATCCTTATCTTGCTTTTGCGGCGATGCTTATGGCGGGTATAGACGGGGTTCAAAAGAAAATCGATCCGGGACCTCCTCGTGAGGAAGATCTTTTTGAACTTTCTCTGGATGAAATCCGTGAAAAAGGAATTCAGCAAATGCCTCATACTCTTAGAGAGTCTGTGGAACATATGCTTCTTGATAAAGAGTTTCTGAAAAAAGGTGACGTGTTTACGGAAGAGTTCATTCAGACTTATAAAGCGTATAAGTTTGAAACGGAAATTTGGCCTTGGGAAGGTAGACCTCATCCGTTCGAATTTTTGACTACTTATTCCTGCTGATTCAAGTCAATTTTTAGGCGCTCCTTTTTGGGAAGTGTTCTTGGAAATTTTCGAATCGAAATGGAACTTTAAAAGCCCGAGTCTTCTCGGGCTTTTTTTATGTGTTAGGGTTTTGTCGGAGTTACGACAAGATTGTTTATGGGGATTTTACTTTACAAAATGTTAATTTTATGTTAGGTGAAAATTTCCGAAAACTTCCCACAAGGGCCCGAACTCAGTGCCTCACTCGTCAGGGTCGAGCGTTTCACTAAAAAATCGTCGGAGTTACGACAAGGTTTCGTCTTACTGTTCTAGAAGAGGTTTGTTGGCGTCTGGGTGTTGGGCTAAATATTCTTGGACGGTTTTTCTTTTTTTCTCCAAACGGGAAAGATGGTCCTCGATGATCGTTCCGAAATCCAATTTGCCTGTAATGATTTCATAACGTTCCGTTTCTATTGTTCCTAAATCCAGATCGGAATCGATTTCAGAAGAACGATCGGCGTATTTTTGAGCTTCTTTCCAATAGGGAATTGCCTCTTTATAAAAACCGTCGGCCACTTCGAAAGAACGGTTTAAGTCGTATGCGAAATCTAGATTATAAAAATATAAATGTCGCTTATCAAATTGAGAGGCGATCCTCATATAAGAACGCATAATCTGAAGATTCATGTGCATAAAAAGAAGGTTGCGATATTTATAATATTCGTCTTCGTCTTTAACGGGACAAAGAGCGTTTTTAGGATGTCTGAACCGTTTCTTAAGTCCTGTCTTTAAAAAGTAGATGTTCCTTCTAAGTTCGTTTTCACCGTAGTGAAGTTTGAGACCATAGAGTTGGTAATAGTCTTCTAAAAATTTTGGTTCCCATTTATGAAGTTTATAAGGTACCCAATCGGAGAATTTAGTATAAGGACCGTTTTTCTCGTACTCGTAGTTGTAATCTAAGTCTATTTCTGGCGAAATCGGAGCGCTCAAAAGTATTCCAAATAAAATACAATAGATTGATTTGATTATTCCCACGCGCATTCAAAATAATTTTCGGCAAATTTCGATTTTTAGGTGAGAATGGAATCTTAGAAAACAAAAGAGTTTTTGAGTTGAATTTCCTGAAATTAACGTAAACAAGGGCGTAAGAAAACCATGATTCTGAAAAAAAGTTGGAATCTGAACCTTACGATCATCGAGTGGGAACTCACATAAAACTTAGGTTTGTTTGTAAAATGATGTAGTAACTGCTGCAAACCACGATTTTACAAATAATTGTAGGAACTCATACTTTTGGAAAATTTTTTCTCCGGCCGAACTCACGTTAAGTAGGATTTAAATTTTGATGATGGCCGTAAAACAGCGGTTTTGTGTAACAATCTGATTGAACGATGATTCTTTTTGTAGTAGTTCCCAATTTTCAAAGTTTAACTGGTAAATCCACAATTTGTGAGAGTTCCCACATCTATTTTTTTACGAAAAAATTGACCTAATATAAAACGGATTTCTTAGTCCGAATTTGTAGTAAATATCAGGATCGATGCAATTTATAAGAACTTCTAGATTTTTCCAAACATCCACCGTTCATTTTCAGCGCCGTTTTTTTATGCGTTCGTAGTAACATCGGATCGTATCTAAAAATCGGACATAAGACGGTCATCTGTGGGAACTACTGCGACTTAAGATATTTACTAGAAAACTCTAAATTTACGATTTTATTTCATTTTGTTCCTAATATTTTCCAAGATGTACTTTGATACTTGAGGTTATAGATCATTGGGTTCTCCGACTAAAAAAAGAATTTTTTGAAATGGCTCCAAGTCTAAACTACGAGTTCGGAAATTACTTTGATGGGAATGAGGTTGACCTCAGGTTTTTTAATTGAAGCATAGTTCTCGGAACCAGATTTCTTTTTGGTCTTTTCATTCGTGTTGTCTAAAATTTTAATATATAAGAATTTTCTAATCCGTTTTTTGATTTTAAACATCAGTGTATTTGGATGTATTTTTCCTATTTCTGCAGAGGCCGTTTCCGAGTCTCTGAGAAAAACGGTTGTAGAAGGTATTTCCGGCGAAGGCCCAACAACCGGATGGATTCTGGTGATGGGTGGAATTTTGGCAAGCCTATTGCCTTGTGTTTATCCTTTGTATCCGATTACAGTGGGAATCGTAAGAGCCAGAGGAGAGGGTTCTCCAAAAATTCTTCACCCTGCGATTTATTATCTTGGTTTGGTTGCAACTTATTCTTGTTTCGGGTTGATTGCAGGTTTTAGTGGAGGAGCGTTTAACGTTATTCTACGTTATCCTATCGTGAATCTAGGGCTTTCCATTTTGATTTTTTTATTGGCACTGGGATCATTGGATCTGATTCATCTTCCTTTTTTTAGATCTAAAGAAGTAAAGACGGGACAAGGTTGTGGTGGAACATTTTTACTAGGGATGGGAGCGGGACTTCTTTCTTCTCCTTGTGTGGGACCGGTTGTGGTAGCGATTCTTTTGCAGATCACCGCGGGGGTTGGTATAATATCGATCGGTTCCGTGTTTCTTGCTTCTTTTAAGATGTTTTTGTTTGGAATCGGCTTAGGTTTTCCTTTTTTAATGATAGGCGTTTTTGGTTTGAGTCTGCCAAAATCAGGAAAATGGATGCGTTGGGTTCAATGGATTTTAGGAATATTCGTATTATACTTTTCTTATACGTATTTTCAAAAATCTCTTTCTGGTTGGGGAATTCCGGATTCTTCCATTCCTTTGGCTGCGTTTGGAATTTTGTTTTTACTTTTTTGTCTCTATTTTCTTCTTCCAAATGAGTGGAATCGTTATGTGAAAATGAAGAAAACTCTCTTTTTAGGAGGGGTCGTATTGTCCGCTGTAGGACTTGTAGTTTTACTGACATATAGTCTGGGAAGAGTTAATTCCACTTCCGTGATAGAAATGGAAACGAAAGGAAATCTTTCTTGGCATCGAATTCCTTCTAAAGCTTATGCGGAAGGAACAGAGACTGGAAAAAAAGTGTTCATTGATTTTTATGCTGATTGGTGTACAAACTGTAAAACGTTTGAGGAACTTACTCAAAACGATTCCGCTTTGAACGATGCTTTGCAAGGTGCTGTTCTTTTAAAAATCAAAGACCAAGATCCTATTTTTGAAATGTATGCAAACGATTCTCGTTTTGAGGAATTAAAAATAGGCCTCCCGTTTTTTGTGATCTTAGACGCCGATGGAAATCTTTTATATAAAAACACGGATTATCAAGACACTTCTACTATGATTCAAATCTTAAAACAACTTTAAAGGTCCAAATTTATAACAGTGAATTTTTAATTTAGTGAAGATCGTATAACTGCGATTTTGTGTAGTAAGTTGATTTTATTGATTAAAACTTATGTAATATAGAATACCACGGATTTTTGTCGTAAAAGCTTGTTTGAGTATAAACATTAGTATTTTTTTATATAGTTTTGAATAAACTATAAATAATAGGGTTGTTGAAAATTCCATAGTGGGGGATTAGTAAACTCAGGTGCTGCTCTCTATGGATCGCGCATAATAATCGTTTTACGCATTGGTTATACTGAACTCGTGTTATTTAGATTTATGACGATTCTTTAAAGTGTTTTATTTTTAACTTGTTCCGACGAAATGGATCTGGTTGAAAAAGTTAAATTCTAAAAATCTGGAAGATTTTTGTTTCAATCAATGGATCTAATTTACGTTACATAGATTTACAGTCGTTTTTTGATAAAAGACGCTTTGTTTTTTAAACTGTGGGAACTCTTACAAGTTCAGAATTTAACAGACTTGTTCTCATTTTACTACTCGGACGTATGAAAATAATACCAAAAATGAACGAGCAATTTTATCAAGGATATAGAAGTTCTCAAAAATTTACGCCTAACTCAGATTTTGGGCTTTTTGTGGTAGATCCCACATTCTAACTTTTAAAACAAGTTCACGATAGTATTCTGATACTTCGCAAAACCACGAACTAAAATTTGGTCGTAACTACGCCCGAATTTTACGGAATATTTGATTTTCAGAGTGCGACTTAGAAAAAATACTGACAAACGATGGAAAAAGATGCCGTTTCCTTAGAAGACGCCCTGGATCACGGGCTTACCAAAGAAGAATTTCAAAAGATTCAGGAAATTTTAGAAAGAGTTCCAAATTCTACCGAACTAGGAATTTTTTCCGCTATGTGGTCGGAACATTGCTCTTATAAAAACTCGATTCTAAAATTAAAAACTCTTCCGACAACCTCGGATAAATTACTTGCAAAAGCAGGAGAAGAAAACGCTGGGGCGATGGATATAGGCGACGGTTTAGCAGTGGTTTTCAAAATAGAAAGTCATAATCATCCTACGGCTGTAGAACCGTATCAAGGAGCAGCGACCGGTGTAGGTGGAATTATGAGGGATATTTTTACGATGGGTGCTCGTCCGATTGTATCTCTAAATTCACTTCGTTTTGGAAATCCAGATGAACCTAGAAATAAATATCTACTTTCCCGTGCGGTAAAAGGAATCGGAGACTATGGAAATTCACTTGGAATCGCAGTGTCGGGAGGAGAACTCTTTATAGATGAATGTTTTTCCAAAAATCCACTCGTAAACGCAATGACCGTTGGGATTGTGCGTCACGATCAGATGGCGAGTGCGACCACAGGTGGGCAAGTTGGTAACTCTGTTTACATCGTAGGAGCTACTACCGGAAGAGATGGAATTCACGGAGCTTCTTTTGCATCCAAGGATCTTTCTAAAGAATCCGAATCCAAACGATCTGCGGTGCAAGTAGGTGATCCATTTATGGAAAAACTATTGATGGAGGCAAGTTTAGAAGCGATTCAAAAAGGACTTCTTGTAGGAATCCAAGACATGGGTGCCGCCGGAATTTCTTGTGCCACTTCCGAAATGAGTGCCAAAGGAAAAACCGGAATGAGGATCGATCTAGATCTAGTCCCCTTTAGAGAAACCGGAATGAATGCATACGAAGCGATGTTATCCGAATCTCAAGAAAGAATGTTGGTTGTACCAAAAAAAGGAAAAGAAACGGAACTCGTATCTATATTCGAAAAATGGAATTTAAACGCGGTCAAGATCGGAGAAGTTACAGCGGACGGAATGATCGAAGTTTATATGGGCGGAGAACTAAAAGCTAAAATTCCCGCCGAATCACTTGTGTTAGGTGGCGGAGCTCCACGTTACGAAAGAGAAACTAAACGTCCTTCTTATTTAGATATGGTCAAAACTTGGAAACCGGATGGGATTTCCGACGCGACCAAGGGTGCAAATTCAAAAGAAATATTACTCAAAATCCTTTCCTCTTGGAACGTGTGTTCCAGGAAACCGATCACGGAACAATACGATAGCGAAGTCGGTTTAGTAAAACTCATCGGTCCCGGTTTGGACGGAGGACTTTCTGCTATTCCGGATACAAATAAGGCGCTTGCGACCGCAACCGATTGTAATTCTAGATATACGTATTTGGATCCTTATAAAGGCGCTGAGTTTGCGGTATGTGAGGCGGCTCGAAACGTGTATGTGACCGGTGCAACTCCTTACGGAGTGACCAATAATCTTAATTTCGCAAATCCTTATATTCCAGAAAATTATTATATGTTTTCTGAATGTATTCGAGGAATGGGGGACGCTTGCCGTTTTCTGGGACTTCCTGTGACGGGAGGCAACGTATCTTTTTACAACGAATCTCCGGAAGGTCCGATTTTTCCAACTCCTACCATTGGTATGGTGGGAATTTTACAAGATAAGAAAAAAGTTATATTCAATTTTCCGAAAGAAGTCGGGATTGAGCTTGCGGTTCTGGGGAATTTTCGCCCTTCTTTAGGAGGAAGTGAATACTTAAAAAAAATCCACGGTCAAGTCAACGGAAGTATTCCCGAGTTGGATATCAAAGAAGAATTAGAACTTTGTAAACTAGTGCTTTCCTTGAATGAAAATGGAATTTTAAAATCCGCGAGAGATCTTTCTTTGGGAGGAATTGCGGTAGCACTTTCTAAAACGGTCCTTTTTTCGGGCCTAGGAATCGAATCTGACCTAACGGCTCTTAGACGGAATCGATTGGATTTGACCCTTTTCGGAGAAAGTTCGACGACGGTTTTGATAGGATTTGAATCGCTATCGAAAGAGGAGATTCGTAGACAGACCGAAGCTTGCGGATTAAAGTTTTATCCGATAGGAAAAACAAATTCTTCCGGAGTTTTAGAAATTAAAGACGCCGAGATTAAAATTTCTATCCAAGAATTGAGCGAATCTTATGAAAAAGGTTTAGAGGCGGTTTTCGCATTATAAAAAAGGGTTAAACCAATGAATTTCCTATTTTTAAAAAAAATCTTTAGGATCTATTTCTTTTTTTGGATTTCGATTTTTGGGATCGATTGTAAAAAAAATGCGGTAGAAATTCTAGAAGAAGCAAAAAGAAAATCGGAATCGGTTCAAATTTTAGATTTAGGAATGCAAAAGTTAACTTCGATTCCAGAAGGAATTTGCTCCTTCCCGAATTTGACTCAGCTGGATTTACGTTTGAACAGTTTGAATTCTCTTCCCGATTGGATCGGAACCTGTAAAAATCTGGAACAAATCAATCTTTTCGGAAACGATTTGGCTACGATTCCATCTTCTTTTTCTAAATTAAAGAATTTGAAAGTGTTGCTTGTGGGAAATAACGATTTTGCTTTTCTGCCTTCGGAACTTTTGTTTCTACCTTTGATCAAAATCTTATATTTGGATCAGAATAAACTTACGTTGACCGAAACGGATGTCGAAATTTTGGCTTCTCTTTCTAGTTTGGAGGAATTGGATCTAAATTTGAACTCCGGGATCAAAACGCTTCCTTCCAACTATAACAAGCTGAAAAATCTGAATCGTTTAAAAAGATTGAATATTAAAAAAACTTCATTAAAGGGAGAGGATGCCGACAAACTACAGGCGATTCTCCCAAATACAAAGATAGACTATTGATACAATTATGAGCGAAACCCAAAAAGAAAATCCTTATTCTTCCACAGTTCTTCTTCCAAAAACCGAATTTCCAATGAAAGCAGATCTGGCCAAAAGAGAACCGGCTCAAATACAATCTTGGAAGTCGGGACAAATCTTCCGTAAAATGAAAGAGCAAAGAAAGGGGAAAAAAGAATTTGTTCTTCACGATGGTCCACCGTATGCGAACGGAAATTTTCACCTTGGACACTCACTCAATAAGATCGTGAAAGACATTATCGTTAAATCCAAATCGTTAGCTGGTTTTTATGCAGACATGATTCCTGGTTGGGACTGTCACGGTCTTCCGATCGAGGTTCAGGTTTTAAAAAATTTAGGTAAGAAGGCGCGTGAAACCGGACCCGAAGAATTGAGACGACTTTGTAGGAATTATGCGGAAGAATTTGTAGGAAAACAAGGAGAGGATCTAAGTCGATTTTTATGTTTTTGGGAAGAAGATAGAATTTATAAAACGATGTCCCCCGATTTTGAGGCGAAAATCGTAGAGGTATTTGGAGAACTTTTTCAGAAAGGTTACGTCTATCGAGGTAAAAAACCTGTCTATTGGTCGATCGATTTAGCTACCGCTCACGCGGAGGCGGAAATAGAATATTATCCTCACGTTTCTCCCTCTATCTACGTAAAATTTCCGATTGTAGGGGAACAAAAAAAATTCTGTCTGATCTGGACCACAACTCCTTGGACACTTCCTGCAAATCTTGGAATTTGCTTTAACAGAAAAATTGAATATTCTTTTTTTAAAACGGAGTCCGGAGAGGAACTCATTCTTGCGGATGGTCTTGCGGAAAGTGTAACCTCCGCAACCGGAGTTTCGCTTAACAAGGTAAAGTCGATTTCTTCGGATGAACTTTCCGTTCTTAAATTTCAACATCCTTTTATGGATCGTATTTCCATCTCTTTATTTGGAGATCACGTAACTCTGGACGCTGGAACTGGTTGTGTTCATACTGCTCCAGGACATGGTCAAGATGACTACAAAGTAGGTTTGGCTGCTGGACTGGAGCCGTTTTCTCCTGTGGACGATTACGGAAGATATACAGACGAATTTCCTTTGATGCAGGGAAAAAAAGTTTTCGATGCAAATCCGGAGATCATTCAACTTTTAAAAGACAAGGGTTTACTTCTACATCATAGCGAGTTTGAACATTCTTATCCTCATAGTTGGAGAAGTAAAAAACCTCTGATCTTCCGTGCTACCCCTCAATGGTTTTTCAAAATAGATTTTAACGAGTTGCGCGAAAAATCACTATCTGCGATAGACGGCGTTCAATGGATTCCTTCTTGGGGAATCACTCGGATTCGTTCTATGGTGGAAACAAGACCCGATTGGTGTTTGTCTCGTCAAAGAAATTGGGGAGTTCCGATTCCGGCGTTCACTTGTGAATCTTGTGGGCAGACTCATATCAATGATGTCTCGATCCAATTCTTTACAAAGATGGTGCGAGAAAAAGGAATCGAAATCTGGTATTCCGAAAAGGCAGCGGATCTTCTTCCTCCTGGAACCAAATGCGGAAAATGTGGAAGTGGTTCCTTTAAAAAAGGAAACGATATTTTAGACGTTTGGTTCGATTCGGGTGTTTCCAGCTTTGCGGTGTTAGGTGAACGTAAAAACGAACCTCCCGCGGATCTATATTTCGAAGGTTCGGATCAACATAGGGGTTGGTTTCAGTCTTCCCTTTGGCCTTCTATGGCTCTTAGAGGAATTCCTCCGTATAAGACAGTTTTGACTCACGGTTACGTTTTGGACGAAAAAGGTCATCCCATGTCTAAGTCTCTCGGAAACGGAATCGATCCTACTACGGACGTCATTCAAATTTATGGAGCAGATATTCTTCGTTTGTGGATCAGTTCCTTAGATTTCAGAGACGATATTAAAGTAGGTAAAGAATCTTTAAAAATCGTCTCCGAGCAGTATCGTAAGATTCGAAATACGTTTCGTTATCTTTTGGGAAATTTGGACGGTCATACTTCAGAACAAAATCTTCCTTTTGAAGAATTGGAAGAATTGGATCGATTTTATCTTTCTAAACTATCTCAATTTGTGGAAGACGCGGTTGCGAGTTACGAAGTTTATCAATTTCATCAGATTTATCAGAAGTTGATTTTATTTTGTACGGTAACTTTATCCCAGGATTATTTTGATATGATCCGAGATAGAATGTACTGCGACGATAGAAATTCCAAAACTAGAAGATCTTCTGCAACGGCACTTCAGTATATTCTAGAAACCTTATGTATTATTACGGCGCCGATTCTCAGTTTTACCGCCGAAGAAGTATGGGCTTCCAATGGAAAAAAAGATTCCGTATTTTTACAGAATTTTCCCGATTTAAAATTTTGGAAGAATCAGAACTTAGAAGATAAGTTCGAATCTGTGTTACAAGCGAGAGAAGTTGTTCAGAAAGCTCTAGAAATTGCAAGACAAGAAAATAAGTTGGGTAAGTCTCTTGAAGCCGGTTTGGAAATCGTTTCTAAGAACGGAACGAACTTAACTAGAATCTTGCCAAAAGAAACATTAGAAATTCTTTTTGTAGTTTCTCAAGTTCACGAGAAAAACCCTGGTTTGGATGTTTTATCCTTTTATGAAAACGAAAAATTTTCCGTAAAAGTTTTAAAGCCGGTTCAAGTAGAATGTCCCCGTTGTTGGAGACACACGGAGGAACTTTCTAAAGAAGGGGATCTCTGCGGTCGTTGTAAGTCTGTTATAGGTTAAATCTCTACACATTCAGGAACAGGCGGTAGAAACAGATATTGCTTTTCTTTGAAAGACATATCCGTTGGTAACATTTTGAAATACATTAAAATTGTATTATGTTTTGTAAGATATGGTTTATAATTCTATCTTCAGTGTTTTAAACTAGGCATAATTCTAATTGTGGAAACTACCGCAGATTACGATTTTACAGGTTGATCTTGAAACTGTGGGAATTCTTACAAGTTTAGATGTTTTTTTATGGTAGAGCCCACAGATTAAATTGCATTACAAATTTTTAAACATTTATTTTTTATGGGAAAATTAAGTTTTTATAAAACGAATCACTTACGTTAAATTATGATTCTTAAACCTAGAGTTAAAAGCCATAATAAACAGAATTTATATAAAAATAAATTATTTCATTTTTGTAAAAGTCATCCGTAAAACGAAGATTTACTATAAAAATTTGATTGGATCACTATTTTTTTAGATTCTGTAGAAGAAACTTTCTCATTTGAATTTAAATTAAACGCTACTTTGTTCTAACGGATTTCTATAAAATAGAATATGATGAATTTTGAAATAAATCTCAATAAAAGAACAAAATTTTAAGAAATCTAAACTCTATTGTATGGTTTTCTAAAGAATTTAAAAATCGATGTCGTTTAACAAAAATCAACCACCTGGGCGGTCGTTTTCATCCGTAAGTTTACGGATTTCGTTTCTTTTTCTAGGTTTAAACTTATATTGATCCAGTTGTTCCGAATTAAAAATTACCCATTTCCGATTCGGAATATTTCGAACCGTTTGAAATTGTACGGTTCCGTTGTCCGCTATCTCAGTACCATCGGATATGTGAGCGAGACTGATTGCTTTTATATCGGTCCAAAGTGCAAAGTCCAAGCCGACTGATTTATCTACGATTTCTCTTTTGATTTTACCAAAGACTAGGTTGATCTTGTCTTTTTCTCCCCAAATGAGAGCGGTGGTTCTTTCTTCTAAGGATATGACGGATTGAACGTCGTCGTATTTTGAAATCAATACGAGTATTTTATTTTCCGGTAGAGATTTTAAAACATAGGGTAAATCTTTTGCGATGACTTCTAATTCTCCGTCCGAAAAAGTGTAATCGGTAAAAAAACCAAGTGAGGATTTTTTAATATACTTTAGATTTCCTAAAAGATCTTTCCATTGTTCGGGAGTGAGTTGAGTAGGATGGGTGAAAGGCCCAGGTGCGATTAGGGTTTCGAACAATTCTACTTTGGAAGGTGAAATGTGAAAGTAAGCTACCTCCTCGGAGTTATAAATTAAATTTCGATTGGTTGGCCAAAAAAAAGAATTCCTTTCCTGAACCCAAGAACACTGAACGAACCAAAAGATAAAAATTAAAAAGGAAAATTTGAATGTATGTTTCATTTGGAATTTTGATCTATAAACTCTTGAAAAATAGGATACTTACTTAGAAACTCTTCGCTGGTATAAAGGTTCACGATTTTATCTAAACCAGATAACCGAAACACCGAATTTAGGGACTTATTCAGACCGAAAATGTTAACGATTCCGTTTTTTTCACGGACTTGATTTCTTACTTTAATAATGATACCAATCCCTGAGGAGTCTATGAATTTAACCTTTCCTAAAAAAAAGCTGATGATTTCGGGATTTCCGGTTTTCATAGATTCTTCAAATTCAGAATGAAAATCCCTAGAGTTATCCATGAGAATATCTTCAAGAACCGTAAGAACGATATGATTCTCTCGTATCTCGCTTCGGATTAGCATCAGATCGAAAAAACACCTGGAAGAAAGGTCTGTCAAGAAGTAAAATGAAGTAGTAACTTTCTTGATTTATTTCTTAGAACTGTAAATTTGAACTAAGACGCAAGGATTGAATATGGCAGAGTTTGATAAAACAAAACGTTCTATCGGTGTTAACAATCTGGATGATAAAGCCAGAAAAGAAATGTTTAATAAATTCCAATCTGCCGGTGGAAAAGTTATCAATGAAAAGGATCCTAAAAAAGAAGAATCTGCGTCCGGTAGGCAACCTAACATTCGACAAGGTCAGAGAAGTCAAGCAGGTGGAAAAGGTTCTGGATCTACTCGTTCCGGTGCCTCTTCGGCAAGAGGTGGATCGGTTTCTAAAGGTCCAAATCCTAAAGACAGAAAGGCGATCGAAGACGAAATGGGAAATTTTATCAATCGTCTTTCTGTTCGATTGAAATGTTGGATGGGTAGAGTTACGGGATTTTCTTCTTCCGATTTATTACCTTCTTTTTTATCCGAGTTTAATCTTTCCGGTAAAAAATCCCTTTTAGAATTGAACTTTGTAGGAAACGATATACTTGGAAATCCTGCTTATGCTGGTAAAATCGCTAAAGAACTAGACGCTCAAAATCCGATTTATATCGAACTTTTAGGAAGAATGCATAAGATTTACGATAATGAAGAAGTAAATCAAATAATAGAACCGCATAACGCTGCTCCGGATCTGCCCGTTGCGATTTCTAGAGTCAGAGATCCATTGTATTCCATTTTTAGAAAATTATACTATGTTTATCCGTTTCAAGGAAGTTATGTTAAGGCCATCAATCTAGGATATTCCGCTCTAGAAAAACTAGAAGGAAAACCTACCACCATTTATAATACTAAGAAAAAACGTGCTCTTCAAGAGTTCGATTATCTATTTGGAACTCTATTCGAAAAATTTTATCTGGTGGTTCTTAGAAACGAAAATAAAAATATTCCTCTCTTAAGTAATTCGATGGAAGCGGTCTTGGGAATTCTTCCCGAAGAAAAACCGGGTCATAGACAACAAGGAGAAGAATTAGATGAAATTTCTGGAGGTGCTACTCCGGAAGAAAATGCTCCCGTAGAAGAAAAAAAAGAGGAAAACAATCCGGAAGATTCTCTCAGTAAAGAACTCAAATATGGTTTGAAACTGATGAGAATGCTTCCCCTAGATCAGCTTCGTAAAAAACACGATCCAAGAGGGGAATACGAAGTAATTCCTTCCGCAGATAAAGCGTTTTTAACCTGGCTCTTTTTTAAAGAGTTCGACACAGAATATTCTTTTGTGATGACCACTAAAAAGATAGATATAAAACCTACGATCGTAAACGGAGCCAAGGTGGATTATAGAGAGAAAATGATCGATCACTACGAAACTACAAGAGCTTCTATCGAACAGTTCCGGATTTATGATCAATATTATAAAGAACTAAAGAATCACCTTAAGAATCCAGGGGCCAATTATATCGAGGCCTCTAAAAAAACCACTGCCTTAGAGACAAAAAGAAGTCAACAGTCTAGAAATGTTCGAGTTACCGTTAAAGAGTTTGTGGAAAAGACAGCGGAAATTTTGGAAAAACTCATCGCGGATATGAAATCCAAAAAAGAAATCGTAACCAACATGGAAGATATTATAACCTTGGACATGATGGAAGCTAAGAGAAGGTTGAATAAAAAACCGATCAAACAGTGTATCATGGAATCGTATTGTTTTGCAATTGCGTTTGCTGGTCGTCTTGAAAACGGAGACTTGTTTGGAGGCGTGACTGAGCTTTCTCCGGAAGAGATGGAAAAGGAATTTGGAATTAAAACGGAGCAACCTTCTTCTGGAGAATCGGACTTAGGAGTTCCTGCAGCTGGGGATGGGGCCGAGTCGATGGGAATTGCCGAAAAACTAGATTCGGATTCTTTAGGTATTGACCCTTCTATTTTAGAAGATTAAAAGGCAGATTTTATTTTGGCGTCCGCAAAGGTCACACTTTTTCAAAAACATATCAACCGTCCTGTTTCGAACGAACAGAAGTCGAAACTTTCTAAGGAAAAGTCTGACTTTTTACTTTTACCAGAATTTTTTCCGTTTTACGATTTATATTCTTCTCCCGAAAATCTTTTTGATAAATCCAAGATTCTATCAGACGAAATATTGCAAATTTCTGAATATTATAAAGGTATAATTATCGGCGGTTCCATGTTTAGGAAGGATTCTTCCGGAATACTGAGGATCGGTATTCCGATTGTTCAAGACTTAATGATCGTGGACTGGTACGATAAAAGGGAATTTTTTCCGGAAGAAAATTCTGCTTCTGTCGGAGACTCAGAAACGATTTTTATTATGGGAGGTTTTCGTTTTGGGATCGTGGCCGGAAAAGAAATCCAGAATATGGACCGTTTGAAAGAATTAAAATCTCAAAACGTAAATTTACTTTTTCACATAGATTTTACTTTAGAAGCCGATTCTACTCACGCTCAGGATTTGGAACGTTACGTTAGACTTTCTTCCGAATATGATATTTTTATCGCTAGAATTGGCGGAGTGGGTTCGGCTCTCGGTCGTAGTTGTGTTGGTAGAAGCCTTTTGTCCACTTCTTCCGGTATTAATTGGAAGGTGGCCGAGTCTGAAAAAGACAAAGAAGTTATCAAAACCGTAATGATTAACGGCGTTAACGGGTTATTTTAGATTTTTATAATATCTAAATATAAGATTATAGATTCTTTTGTTGTTGGACAAGTGATAAAGAAGGTTAAATGCGAATCTTTTATCGAATTGATTGTCTTTGGGTTTTATTTATGATTTTGAACGTATCTTGTTCTACAATGGATAATTCAATTTCCGTTGAAAACTCTGTATCTTTTTTTAAGGATAAATTAATTCAAACCAAACTTCTATCGAATTTAAAGTGAAGATTTCGAATCAAAGTAGAAATCCGATTCTTGACTTGGGCGTTGTAAACAGATCTAAGTTTGTAAATTTTTATTTGAATGGAAAAGTAGACAATCTTATGCAACTTTACAACGGTTTAGAAATTATAAACTATGATGAGACGGTTCATCATATGAATTCCAATGGCATTGTGGCGTTGCAGACTACTTAACGTGAGTTTGGCCTAACGCGAAAGGGATCGATGCGGGAAAACTAAAGCAGAACGGCTCTCTATGGATCGCGTTAAAGAACTAAAGCAAAACGCTCTCCTCAAACTCAATGCATCGCTCTGCAGGTCGCGTTTGAAATTGAATCTAAAGACGATTGTTGTATTATGTTTCCTGCATGCAATTTATTGACCAGAACTAAAGAGCCTAACCGGCTGCCTGTGGCAAGCCGGATCGCCACAGTTTTCTTATGTCGAACTCGCGTTACTTAGGTAGCTATGAGAAAGGATTTACGGTTCAATGGGAATATATGAATATAAAATCAAAAATTTTGAAACTGAACGTTAAGAATCTAAGCATTGAAACTTTAAAATAATCTGTATTTGTTCTGTTTAAAAAGTCAGAATAAATTTTTTATAAAATGTAATAGTTCCTACATTTTAGGAGTTTTAGAGTGGGTTTTTCATTTTGGAATATGTTTTAAAAAATCCTTATCAAGAGCTGTCCTAAAACTTTCTAGATGCCAATAAAGGGAGATACTTTCATTTCACAAAATGTAGGAACTCATACTTTTAGAAAATTCTTTCTCATTTTTTACGACGAACTTACGTTAAATTATATTAGGATTTTATGGAAATCACTCTTAAAAACTATTATTGAGAAATTTTCTCGTTTATTCCAATTTTTTTCAGAATCAAACTTTCTAAGTCCGTCAATTTTTGTTTTCTTACTTCTTCCAATGGAGTTCTTCCTTGTATGTCCGCAATGTTCGGATCGGCTCCGAGTTCGAGTAATTTTTCGGATAGGGAGATTCTCTTTTTTAGTATGGACTTTAATAAAGGAGTGATCCCTTCCGCATTTCTATGATTTAAATTTGTTCCACTTTTTATCAGAAGTTCCGGAATTCTTGGGTCTATATTGGATTCTTCTGAGAGAAAATGAAGAGCGTTGTCTACTCCCACTTGGACTTGTTTACCGTCTTGATTTTTTTCATGAAGACGACTTGTGTAATCTGGTTTCGCGTTGTTTTTCAGAAGAAATTCTACGATTGCAAAATTAGCAGTAGAAGAACCGGCTCCACATGCAAGAAAGAGCGGGAATTCTTCCGGATTTCCTTTGTCAAAGTTTACGTCCGCGTGATTATCCACTAAAAACT
The DNA here is from genome assembly GCF_000243695.2 of Leptospira kirschneri serovar Cynopteri str. 3522 CT. Taxonomy (NCBI): domain Bacteria; kingdom Pseudomonadati; phylum Spirochaetota; class Leptospiria; order Leptospirales; family Leptospiraceae; genus Leptospira; species Leptospira kirschneri. The sequence goes on from NZ_AHMN02000017.1 coordinate 73,654, forward strand.
GTACCAATACTAAATTCCCACGACGAATGGCCACATTTAGAATTGATACGGAAACTGTCTTGTTCTCGCTAATTTTAGAAATGTATTCCAACTTGGCCCCGGATTCGATCAATCGTTTGGGAACGGCGAGATCGTCTATATCTAATACTTTTACGTCCAAAAGCCCGGATAAACTTTCCATTAATACGGAATTTCCATCCTTATCCTGTGCGTTTACGTTTGCTCCGGCGCGTATGAGAACCTCGGCGACTTCCGGTCTGTGATCTGCAAGCATCAGAGCCGTTTTTCCTCTGGAATCGGTTGCGTCTACGGATGCTCCCGCTTGGATTAAAAGTTGTGTTTTTTTAGGATCTCCTTCTTGAACGGATCTTAGAAATTCGTTATCCAAAATTGGATCAGCCAATAGAAAAAACGGAACCATTAAAAAAAAGTAGGGAATGTTATGAATTTTGGAAGTCATCGTAAGATACTCGTATAACAATTAAATCGAATTTTTTGCGACGTGTATATCCACATTTTGGGAACTTCTTTTTTACAGGAATCTTAAAAACTTCCTTTTTATCTTGACCCTCTTTTCTTTTTAAGGTTCCTAAATCGTATTCGGAGTTTTCCTATGTCTCAACCTATTCCGGAATATACATATTACGACGCTATGGGACTGGCTGCTTTGGTCCGAAAAAAATCAGTTCATCCCATTGAACTAGTCGAATCTGCCATCCAAAGAATTGAAACCATAAATCCCGGACTCAATGCAGTAATTACCCGTTTTTACGAAGAAGCAAAAAAAATTTCAAAGTCTAAACTTCCGGACGGTCTTTTTAAAGGAGTTCCGATTCTTGTAAAAGATATGGTTCACGCAATTAGAGGCGCTCCTTTGACCTGCGGTTCTAAAGCGTTTCGAAATTATATTTCGCCCGATGATTCTGAATTTGTAAAAAGGCTTCGTAAAACAGGAACTATTTTTTTAGGACAAACGAACGTTCCCGAATTTGCTCTTATGGGAATCACAGAACCTAAGTTATACGGTCCGACCCGAAATCCTTGGAACCTAGAAAGAACTCCGGGTGGTTCTTCCGGCGGATCTGCGGCTGCGGTCGCTTCCGGAATGGTTCCGGTTGCAACCGCTTCTGACGGTGGGGGATCGATCCGAATTCCCGCTGGTTACTGTGGTTTGTTCGGTTTGAAACCTACTCGAGGAAGAACTCCGGTAGGTCCTAATTTTGGTAGATTTTGGCAGGGTGCTTCCGTGGATCATGTCCTTTCTAGATCCGTGAGAGATAGCGCGGCTTTTTTAGATGCGTTATGCGGAATTGAAAAGTCGGGAGCTTTTTCTTTTGAGGAACCGAGAACGAATTATCTTTCTGAGACTAAAAAATCTACTGGCAAACTCAGGATCGCTTTTTCCACTCAATCTCCGATCGGAACCGAGGTACATCCGGATTGTGTGGAATCCGTCATTCAAACAGCAAAACTACTGCATTCTCTCGGTCATAAGGTAGAAGAAAAAGACGCACCTATCGACGGTAAGGCGATCGGAAGATCTTTTATCATGATGTATTTCGGTGAAGTTGCTGCCCAGTTAAAGAACTTAGAAACGATACTCGGACGTAAGGTTAGAATGAGAGACGTTGAACCTGTTACTTGGATTTTAGGTCTTTTAGGTAGAACTATTTCTGCGGGTGAGTTTGTTCTTAATTTACAAGAATGGGATAAGGCCGCTCTTGTAATGGAAACCTTTCACGAAACCTACGACGTTTATTTAACTCCTACGACTGCCATGCCTCCTTCTAAAATAGGTGAATTAGAACCTAAGTTAGGCGAAAAGATAGCGATGCAAATAGTTGGTCATCTTGGTTTAGGAAAAACTTTACTTATTTCCGGGCTTGTGGATGAACTCGTGGAAAAAAGTCTTTCTAGAACTCCATTTACTCAACTCGCTAATCTTACAGGTCAACCTTCTGTTTCAATTCCTCTGAGTCAGACGAGTGATCGACTTCCCTTAGGTCTTCTATTTACTGCGGCTAGAAGAAGAGAAGATATTTTATTTCGTCTCGGTTCTCAATTGGAAAAAGCGGTTCCTTGGTCGAATCATAAATGAATGATAAGAAAATGATTATAGGTTTTCGTTTTTAGAAAGAATGTATATTCCTGTTTTATTGGAAATGCCATTTTAGGATCATTACAAAAATGGAATGGATTCTAAAAGTTGGGATTGTTTTAACGTGAGTTCGCTGTAATAGTTCCCACATTTTAGAAGTTTCACTGTAAAATTACGATTTGTAATAGTTCCCACATTTTGTTTTGATCTCAATTTTATATAAAGCTTCATTTGGAAATAGAACATCCAGGATAAGGAATCGATCTTTTAAAAATTTGGATTCTGCTCTGGATGGAGAAAGATCCGTAGAAGAATGAAGATAGTAGCGTTCATTCTCGCAAAAAGATATTTCAATATATTGTAATTCTGTAAATACGAGCCAGAGTTCGGGATTTGGAATTTTTCATAGATTGCTTTTTTTCTACAGTATCTTATGTAACGGTTCTTTTAGAAACGATTTCAACCACTATATCCGGGAACATACTGATCTAATCTTGAACGATTGATTTTTTTGAGTGATCCGATTGAATCCTTCTTCTAAAATTACGTCCATGGGAAATCAGATCGTTTCTCTGACCGGATGTTTTTCCAAATATTTTTGAATTATGAGAAAAAGTTTTGCAACAAGTTTTTGATGAAGGTGCCAATAGGACTGTAGTTACGTGTTCTTTCTCCATTGATGATTTCAGTCAGATCAAAATCATTCTGTGTTCCGGTCTTCAAAGCATGATCCAAAAAATCGCTTTAAAATATAGTCTGATCAAGTCAAAATAACTCTTGATTCCGGATCGAATCCACGAAATGTTTTGTTCAACTTATGATTCCAGTTTTACTCATAGGTCTTGGAAGAATTGCATCTCTTTTAGAAAAGGATTCTTTCAGAAATCATCCCTGCACACACGCGGGTGCAATTTTTTCCACTTGGGGAAGAAAAAAATTCTTTCTGATAGGAGCGATCGATCCTTCGGAAGAAAGAAGAAATACTTTTTGCAAAGATTGGAATATTCCAAAAGAAGCATGTTTTCCCGATTTTAAAAGTTGGGCTGAGAGTTTTCTTTTTAATCTAAATAGAAAAGATTTTTCTTTTATATCTCAGGAGAGATATAAAAATTTAGAATCGAATCGAAAGAACATAAAATTTGTCAGTCAAACAGACTGGGAAGTTCCAGTCGCCGATTTTAAAAATACAAACTTTGTTCATTCGTCTCGTAAAAAAAAAGATAGGGATTTAACAAATCGACCGAATTACCAAAATAGTGCGCGTATCCAAAAGAACGTAGATGTATCGGAACCGAAAAAAATGGAAACTTTCCAAGAGAAAGGATTACAAAAACAAGTTCCGATTACGAAAGACTACTTTCAAAACAACAATGAATTTATAAAAAACTTATTTCTCAAGAATAAGAAATCATTCGAACTTACTTCCTGTCTTGTTATCATCGCTACACCTTCTGAAACACACTACGAACTTACAAAGACGGCGATCGATTTTGGATTCAGGCGTTTGTTGGTGGAAAAACCGGTTTGTCATTCTCTTCCTCTTGCGCGCAAACTTGCAAAACTTTGTAAAAAAACAAAAACGAGTCTATGGGTAAATCATGAAAGAAGGTATCATCCGCTTTATATCCAGGTTCGTAAATGGATCCAAGAAAAAACGTTCGGTCCGGTAAGAACCATACGCGCCTCTGTTCTTACTTCCGCTAGAGATCCAGGCCGTGCGATTTTAGATAAGACCGGTCCTCTTTTTCATGACGGAACTCATGCGGTGGATCTTTTGATTTGGTATCTGGGAATGCCGGATCGAGTTGTTTCTGTTTTAAGATCTTATCCTCATTCTACCGTAGAAGAGCAAGCTTTAGCGTTTATGACTTATCCCCAGGGAGAGACCGTATTTTTAGAAGCGGGAGGAATGAGAAATTATTTTCAATTCGAGCTGGATATTCAAACAGAGAACGCCCGTTTTTTAGTTGGGAATGACGAGGTTCGTTTTTGGAAATCCAAACCTTCCCGAAAATACAAAGGATTTAAAAGTTTGACTCCGGTTTCAATTTCCGAAAAATCTTCCGCAGGCTCAAATCCGTTTCTTAATTTATACGATTCTATTTTCCGGTATTTGTCTGGAAAACCTTCTTCGATTACAGGAGATATAGAAGAGAATCTTCAAATTCTCACACTGTTGGATACGATACGGAGAAAAGCCGAAAAAAGAATTCTAGAGGTTTAGAAGTTTCATCCATGCTCGTAACCGGAACAAGCGAACCTCAGGAAACTCTATCCTATAAGTTACACAGTAGTTCCTGGAGATTTTGGAACGCTAATTCTTTTGTCTGGAAAAAAATTTGGAGTATATTCTGGTTTTTTAAATTAGGAAAATTTTTTTTTCCTTCTTATAGAGATACGGGCGCTCACGAAAGATTTTTTAGAACGTTAGGCGAAGATTGTCGTAATTTCTTTTTATCTATGGGCGGGGTTTATATCAAACTCGGTCAATACTTAGGGAACCTTTCTCATATTTTTCCGGATTCGTTTACGGAATCTTTGCAGGATCTTCAAGACAGGGTTCCACCTCATCCGTTTTCGGAAATAGAAGAAAGGTTTCGGTCCGAGTTTGGAAAAGAAATCATGAAAGTTTTTCCGGATATCTCCAACGTTCCGGAAGCAAGCGCTTCCACGGCTCAGGTTCACGTGGCCTCGATCGGAGGTCAAAAAGTTGCGGTTAAAGTTTTGTATCCAGGAATTGAAACGTTGATCGCAAACGATCTCAAAAACATTCGTTCTTTTTTAAAAAGAATCAATCGTTATCTATTTCATTTCGAATATAAGAAAATTCACGATGAGATTACTCGTCTGGTTACAAGAGAAACGGATCTGAAACTGGAAGCGGATTCTTATGATAGGATGAGACAATTTTTTGTAGAAGAGCCGGATTATATCTTTCCAAAAGTCATTCGTCAATTTTCTGGAAAAAGTGTTCTAGTGACTGAATTTATAGAAGGAGTCAAGATCACAAGAGCGATCCCGGTATTGAAAGGTCAGGCAAAGTCTAGACCAGTGGAACTTTTAGTCCGCGCTTATGTTTTGATGATCTTTCAATATCGTTTTTATCATGCGGATCCTCATCCTGGAAATCTAATCTACACACCGGAAGAGAAACTTTGTTTTTTAGATTTCGGAGCTGTGGGCGAGATCAATTCTGGAGGAGTGTATGCACTTAAAAAAATCTTTCTATGCGCGATTGCCAAAGATTACTGGGGGGTAGTGGACGGTTTGGAAGAAATGGGGGCCTTGTCTGCTTCTGCGGATAGAGATAAATTAGAAGAAGTGGTTCGTTATTCTTTGGAGAAATTGGGAAGATTTATAGCGGATACGGATTACTTTCGAAATCTTTCTCTGGGTCAAATTCACACTCGAGAAGATCGACTTTTTTTAAAAGAGATCAATTCTAGTTTGAAAGAAATTTTTAGAATGATTCAGATTCCAGAAAATTTCATTTTCTTAGAACGTGTCCTGGGTTTATTGGTAGGGATTACTTCGATTTTGGATCCTTATAGAACCGTTTTAGACTACGGAGAAAAACCGTTCCGGACCGTCGCCTCCGGAAAAGAAGGCGGACTGGAGTTTCTTTTGTTAAACGAAGATAAAAATCTTTTAGGTAATACACTTTCCATTCCGGGAGAATTTTATAAAGTACTCCAGAACATCAATCGAGGAAAACAGGGGATTCAACTCCGGGAAGTCGAAAGACACACTCGGAAGATGTACATTCTGGGACATCAGATTTTATATTCCGGATTCTTGATTGCAGGAATTCATTTTGGAAATGACTATCTCGAAAAAGGAATGGAAATTCAAAGTTGGGGATTTTTTACGTCTTCTGTGATTTTTGGATTTATACTTATCTATTCATTTTGGAAAAATAAACTTAAAAAGAAAGGAACCTCTTTGTGAAATATTTTGAAAAAAGATTTTTAGACGTCTATCGCCCTATCTACTTGGGAGTTATTTTTTTAGGAATCGTATTGGATCTTGTGACTAAGTTTTTAGTCATTCTTTACTTTCAACCTCATCGTTATCTGGAAATACTCGGAAGTTTTTTTAGAATGACTCTTACGTTTAACACCGGTTTTGTGTTCGGTGCGTTTCAGGACAACGCGATTCCTTCTTTGATCGCTACCGGAATTGCGATCGTGTTTCTGATCGGTTATAGATGGAAAAATCACGATTTAGGAAATCCCTGGGGATGGAACTTAGTGATGGCAGGAGCGTTTGGAAATTTCCTGGATAAATTTTTCGTAAAAATCCCGGGAACAGGATTTCGTTTCGGTTTTCAACCCAACATGGGAGAATACATAGGAGTCGTAGACTTTTTGGATTTTGATTGGCCGGATTTTCTTTTGTTTTCTAGATGGCCTGCGTTTAACGTAGCCGATTCTTGTGTCACGATTGGTCTTACGATTTTGATTTTTACGATGAAACTAGAAGAGGGGAAATAATTTTTTGAAGGCTCTTGATCTTCCCATCTGGAAAAAATTATTCCTTCGTAAAGAAGCGAGTAATCAGGAGATCATTCGATTTTTAAGGGAAACTTCCGTTTTCGGAAGGATGAAAAAAAGAACCTTAATCGAAATCGCCAGGATGATTCACGTTCGAGAATATCAAGAAGGAGAAACCGTGTTTAGACAGGGGGAAGTAGGAGCCGGTTTTTATTTAGTTTATGAAGGTTCGGTAGTGATTCGTTCCGTTCGAGATGGAATCGAATTGGATCTTGCTCATTTAGATAGACACGCGTTTTTTGGAGAACTTTCTCTTTTTACGGAAGAAAGAAGAACTGCCAGTGCGATCGCTCTTGAAAAGACGACTCTGCTTGGATTTTTTCAACCGGATCTTAAAGAAATTATAGAAACAAAACCTAGGATCGGAATCGAGATTTTGATGAGTTTATCGACCGTGATCGTGGAAAGATTACATAGAACCAACGGACTTTTGGAAAAGGCATACTTCCGAGGAAAACAAAAGAATGCGTGAAGGGGAAAGAAGGGAACTTTCCGAATATTTTATTCGAACTAGTTTTTTTCTGATCGTTGTTTTTACGATCGTTGTTTTTCTTTGGGGGCTTCATTTACTTGCGATTCCGATTGTAATGGCCCTTCTTATTTTTTATGCCTTTAACGGAACGATCAATAACTTGGAAAGTTTAGGAGTTCCTAGGATTCTTTCCATTGCGATTTTAATGTTCGCAATTAGTGTTCCGATTTATTTTTTCATCAATTCGATTGCTCCTCCGATCGTTTCTACTTTAAATCCTCTTTTGAAAAATTGGAAACAGGATCTGGACGATGCTAAGTTCAAGTATTTAACCGTAACCGTCAATTTGCAGTTTAACGAGTTTCCATCAAGTTGGAACGAAACGATTCGTCCGGACGAACTCATTAAAAAAATCGCGGAACTGATGCATGAACAAGTGAAGGCATTTGTATCTTATATTCCGACTTTGATCGGTTATTTGATCATTACACCTTTGTTTGCTTTTTTGTTTTTACTCAACGGAAACGGAATGTATAAAAGTTTAATTTCTTTGATTCCGAATCGTTATTTTGAAATGACTTTGATGGTTACGTATAAGATCAACGAACAACTTACAAATTATCTCAAAAGTTTAATGATTCAAGGCGCGATCATTTGTGTGGTTTCCGGTATTGGATTTTATTTTATAGGACTTCCTTATTTTTATATATTTGGTTTGTTTTTAGGAGTTGCTAATTCGGTTCCCTATCTTGGTCCGATTATGGGCGCGATTCCTCCTTTGTTTTTTGCTCTTGTGATCGGTGGGGACGGAACTACGGAACTTTTGACTTCGATTTTGATCGTGGTAGCGATCGCGCAGATGATAGATAATTTTCTGATTCAACCGATCGTAATTTCTGGTTCTGTTTCTCTACATCCGATTGTGGTAGTTGGCGCGGTTACAGTGGGCGGTGCGGCTTTAGGACTTGTAGGAATGTTGATTGCGGTTCCGATCGCGGCGATTTTAAAAGTTACAATTCAAACCTTATACAGCTCTATGAAAGATCATAATTTACTTTGAGTTTGTCCCAAAATTTACAAATATATAAACTGACATTCTTTAGAAATTTATGATAAATTGTCGGAGTTCTCGCAAAAATCATCACAACCTATATTCAAAATTTCGTATGAGTTCCTACATTTCGAAAAACTCAAGCAATATCTCCCTAAACTCAATGCATCGCTTCTATGGTCGCTCTGCAGGTCGGTGTTTAGAATTTTGGACCAGCTCTTAATGAAAAACGGAAGAAAATTAATTTTTCAACAACTCTAATAAATTATAACTAAAGACAAGATATTGTATTCTGTTTCTTTTATACAATTTATTAACTGGAGCTGAAAGCGCGGTCGTGACGCCGGATTCACCCCGATTTTCTTACGTTGGATTTATATTATTGATGTGTAAACTATTGAATTGATACTTTATTATCTAGTTCTGAGTAAAATCGTAACTTGCAGTAGTTTCCACAATTTAGGAATCGTTCAGATTCCAACTTCATAAAAAATGAATGATGGAACTTTTGAACTTAACGCGCGTTAAGCGGTTGGCCTTAATTTTTAGATGATCAACAAATTTAACTGTTTTTCAAGTCCGTTTTTTTTCTACCGATCCAAAGAACTCCAGTTAGAACTAAAATTGTACCTGCGATTCCGGAAGAAGTGATTGGTTCTTCTAAAAAAATCCACGCGAGTAAAATTGTAGAAATTGGTCCTGTTGAACCTATGATCGCCGCTCGTCCTGAGCCTATCATTCTAATTCCTTCCGTAGTCAGATAAGCAGGAATTACAGTAGTTAAAATTCCCAGAGCTAATCCATATAAGTAGATGTTAGGCGGTTGAATTAGATTTGTTGGATTGCGAACAATAAAAAAATGGATCACTACAATCAAACCGGAAATAAGCATGAGATAGGAGGTAAATCGAACCGAACCTAGTTTTGGAATCAAAGATTCGCTTCCTACTAAATATAAAGAATAAGAAATTGCAGATGCAAGTACAAACAAAACTCCCTTGGTGGCATTTGGTCCTTCGGTTTGAATGTCTCCTATAAATGCGACTAAGATTCCAGAATACGTGAGAAAGATCGCGAACACTTCTGCTTTTTTGATTTTTCTTTTGAATAAAAAAGAACCGATGATCAAAACGATCGTGGGATATACAAATAACGTAAGTCTTTCCAAACCAGCGGAGATATATTCCAAACCTATAAAGTCAAATAGACTCGCTAGATAAAATCCTAAAAAACCTAAAATGAAAATCAATCCCCAATCTTTTTTTGTGAGATCTACAGAGGTTTTTGTGTTTTTAGAACGAAAGGCGATCCAGGCAAAAAAAGGAATCGCAAATAACATTCTCAATGTAAGCGCGGTAATAGAATCAATATCGTATCGATAGACCAATTTAACAAAGATCGCTTTTGCGGAAAAAAAAATCGCACCCGTTAGTACAATACAGGTTCCTAAAAATGGCTTCCATTTGGATTCAGAGACTTCCATAAAATCCATCTCTGGTTCTTGAGGACTTTTTAGAAAGATTTTTATTGATTTGTCTATTGAACGAAAAAATCGGTCTCCGCTTTTTTTACTTTTTGTATTCGTAAAGGGTAGTCACTTATTCGGGGTTATATAATAAAATACCCAATATTTTACACTTTTTGCGATAAAATTAACGGTACTCAGTTTATAGTGATTAGTTAAAATGAATGATATCACTTGTGTCGTGGATCTCTATAAAATTAAACCCATGAATTTTATAGAGATCCTTAAAGACCAACAGAGGTTTTATGTTGGATTGGAACTTTTATTTGTCCAAACGGAAAAAATCGCTCCCGTGGCGAACATGATCAAGCTGTAAATCGCGGACGGAACCGCCATTGTAGGGTTGTTCAATATTGCACTTGCGATTGTGATTCCTAAGGTTCCGTTTTGAATTCCCACTTCTATTGTAATCGAAGTTCTTTGTGGATGAGTGACTTTCATTAGTGTTGCTCCCAGATAACCTAAGAACATTGTAATCAGATTCAAAGCTAAAGAAGCCGGACCAACTTGGATAAAATAGGGAATTATGTTTTGTCTTTCACGAACGATTGCACCTAAGATGATCAGTACTAAAAAAATTCCAGAAAGAACTTTTACGGTCTTTTCGAACTTACGGGAGAGTTCTGGTTTTTTAGAGTTTAAAATCATTCCGATTGATACAGGTAACACGGTAATCATAAAAATTTGTAATATAGTTTGAGGAATATCTAGTTCGATCATTTGTCCAGACCCTAAAAAATGGTGCATGGATAGATTGAGTAGAAACGGAATCGAAAGAACCGTGATACAACTAGTGATCGCGGTTAACGTTATAGAAAGTGCCACGTCTCCTTTGGCTAAGTGGGTGATCAGGTTGGAAGTGGCTCCTCCGGGACAAATTGCAAGTAGCATAAGCCCTACTGATAGTTCACTCGGAAGTTTAAAGACGTTCGCGATCAACCATCCAGTCAATGGCAAAAGGAATAGCTGTAAAATGAGCCCGGTGATAACAGCTTTAGGAAGTACAAAAATTCTTTTGAAGTCTTCTACCGTAAGACTCATACCCATTCCGAGCATGATGATACCTAACGCGATAGGAAGAAATACTGTTGTTAGCAAATTGGATTCCATTGTTTACGACCTATTTTTGTTTCAAACTTTGTAATCTAATTCTGATGTTAAGTCTACAGAATTTTTGAATTCTTTCGATTATTATGATTCTATAAAAGTCTTTTTCAAAGCCAGATTTAAAAAACGGATGTTATGGTTTTATGGATCTCTTTAAAATTGAGTACTCATAAATATTGTGATCAAGAGTTGATTAACACGAGTTCGGAGTAATCTAATGCGAAAGCGATTATTATGCTGCGATCCGTAGAGAGCAGCATTGAGTTTGAAAAATTCCGAAGGAATTGGAGCAAAAAGCGCGGTCCGGCATCGCCGGATTCGCCCAATTTTTACTACACTAAATTTACAGAATTAGAGTTGTTTAAAAATGAATCTTCCATCTTGTTTTTCGGAAACGTTCGATTGAAACCTCGCACTTTTAATAACTCTATTATTGAAGTGTAATCTATTGGATTCGATTCAAGTTCAGTTCTGAGTGATAGTGATTATTTTTAGATGTGTGGTATATTTTTGAAATTTTATCCTGAATTCGACTTTGAAAAAGAGATGATGAATTTTCGAATTTAAAAACCCTCGTGTTTAGCATGGAAGAAAATTCTGACTCTCATAAAGACGAAAAACAATCTTTTAAAAGAAGGTTCTTAATTTGGTTGATTCCGTTTCTTGTGGTCAATTTACAAAGATTGATCGGGTTGACTTCTCGTAGAATCAATATTGGAGACGAAAGCATTCGTAAAATCCGCAAAGAAAAAAAGCCTTACATACTTTCTGGTTGGCATACGAATGTTTTATATTCTCCTTATCTAAATCGAAATGAGAGGATGGCGATTCTTATTTCGGAATCCAAAGACGGAGACTTCATCAATCAAGTCGTTCATAGATTTGGTAACTATAGTATTCGAGGAAGTTCTTCCAAAGGAGGTCCTAAGGCTTTAAAGGCACTGATCGTTCATCTTAAAAAAAAATTTCCTGCGGCGATTACTCCCGATGGCCCTAGAGGCCCCGCGCTTGTAGTGCAGCCTGGTTTGATTGCTGCGGCTCAGGTTTCTCAAGTCCCTATCGTTTCATTTCATTACGAATGTACTCGTCAATGGATTGCCGAAAGATCCTGGGATAAACATAGGATTCCGAAGCCGTTTACTACTTTTGTTGTGTCTTACGGAGAACCGATTTATATTCCTAGAAATTTAGACGAAAAAGGTTTTGAAGAAGCCAGATTGATGGTGGAAAAGGCCATGTTGGAAAACCGTCAGAAAAGTATAGACAAGGCGGAAGAATTAAGGAAAAAATAATATTCTAAATAATGAATGTTTAATTTTTTATTCTGTCTGAGTTTTTTTGTGGATTTATATTTTAATGTATTTTGGAATCCATTACAAATAATTGTAAGAGTTACAATAACATTTTTAAATCATAAGATCAAATAAATGGATTTGAGTTATTGAAAAATTAATTTTCTTCCTTTTTTCATTAAGAGCTTGCCTCAAAACCCAAAGTATTTTAGGCGATACTTCTTTAGAAATTTTTAATAAAATGTAGTAGTTCCTAAATTAGGTTGTATTTGGCAATTTGCGAACTTTCGAGTAGTTCTTAATGTCGATAGTAGTTCCCATAAATTCTACTTTTTTAATGTTCCGGTATTAAAACGTGTTCTTTTAGAATCCTTTTTACTTCTAAAAAAGTGGGCAGGTGGGTCTGGACGGAATGTTCGGATTGAATCAACATTTCCGATTCTGGATTTTCTAAATGGGAACTTTCATACGATACGACCGTGTCGCTGATCCAATCCAAGTCTACTAGTTTGGAATTTCCTATGATAGAATGAAATTTTACTTCCGGTTTATAATGGCCGGTTACTTTCATAAAAAGACTTTTAGGAGCCAGTCCGTCGACTCCGTACACTTTAGGGACTATATCTTTTTTCTTGTAGTCTGCGCTTAAATACTTATAACCTTCCTCGAATCTTTTAGTTACTTCTTTGGGGATGATAAAAAGAAATCTAGCGATGGAGCCTAAAATTCCTTCTGCTAAGTTAGAACCCTTATGCGGAGTCGCTATAAAGATCGCTCTTTTTACAAACGGGATCGGTTCAAAATCGAAAAGTCTTCTAATTTCATTTTTGATTTCTTCGCTCATTGTATCGAATATTGAATCCGGAATTTCTGCCGCACTCAACCATTGTTCTTTATTACTCCTTGTTACCGCGAGTTTTGCGATCAATCCACCCATACTATGGCCTATCAAAACGGTCTGATCGAAACTTTTATGTTCGTTTTTAGGATCGTAGATTTTTCTCAAATCATATAACGTATCTCTAAAGTCCGCCGCGTTCAGAGGGATCGGATTTACTGTAGGATACCAATAGACCCAGAATTGATATTTTGCTTTAATTTCCGGATCGGAAAGAAGTTCGTTGATCATAGGAAACCAGATGAAAGGAGAAGAAGCAAGGCCGTGAATAAATATAACCGGTATCTTATCCTTGTGATAAGGATATACTAGATAAAGTCCCTTTCTGGACATACTCGTCTCTCCATCAAAAATGGCTAATAAACTGTCTCTTTGTTGTGCTATCTTCAGCATATAAGCGAGAGGAGTTGTAGTATCACTTTCCATTGGAAGACTGATTCCGTCTAACGTGATTCGATCTCGAAAAACTGGATCATAGACGTGAATTTTTGCTGGTAAGTTTAGGAGATCCTTATTTTCAAGATACGATTCTTCTAAACTTACAAAGGCAGTGGCCGGATAAGCCTGTCCTACTCCATTGATAAATTCGTATTTGGTTCTTTCTTGAGATTCGTGTTCCGGAAACTTACGGTTGAGGATTACGGGAGTTCCAATTCCATATTTGCTGATATGATTGGAAAATCCCTTGACTCGATAGTCGTAGGCTACTTCTATTTGCAGAAAATTTTGAGGTCTCCAAGCGGTTTCCACTTCTGCACCTAACATCTGTAAGGTCCCTCGAATTAGAGGAAGACTTAGATCAGTGACGTTAGTTAGTTTACGATTTCTTTTGGCGAATCGAACGAGTTGAGCTAAAGAACGGTTGTATGTAAATAAGGCAAATCTAAATTCTGCGGAAAAAGGATCAGGTGGGGGAGTTGCCTTTTTATCGAACAGATAGGTATATGAATAGACCAAAGCGGAAGCATACATCTTTGCGAACTGCGGGTCCTCCATATCCAGTGAATTTCCTGTAAAATAACAGAGTTCAGAAAGATAGTAAGCGAGATTTCTGGATTTGTTCGCCATCAATTCATAATCCAAGTCGTAGATGACAACTAACGGAGATTCTTCGAATTTATCGTATAGATCGTTACTTTTTAAATATCGTGTGGTCAAAAGACTGAGTTTATCGGAAGAAACACCGCTCAGATTTACGAGTTTTTCTTGTTCGAATTGAGAATAACTAGACGTGGAATAAGTGGCGCATCTTAGAACGGAAACCAGTATGGGGAGAAGCCAAAAATAAAATTTCATCGTTTGAAAAACAGATTTCGATCGATTTGTGCGAATTGACAAGCAAAAAGAGATGGGAAATAAGTGTTTTGAGAATTTAGACAGTCCATTTTTGAATTACGTTTTGACTTACAGAGTTCTCAAAACAAGAAAGGTATTTTAGAATATTTAAATTTTATAATATATAGTACATAAAACCTTTTCCAAAAACTTTAATTCAATATACAATTAATTGATTTTGATATTTAGGATCGAACGATTCAAATGCGGCTTACACTTTGGTTTATTAAGATCCAGTAAAATCCGATTTCACTGGCTACTTCTCCGAATTTGTCGAATTCAAACGGTTTAACTACGTAGCTATTTACCCCTAGTTTATAACTTTCTATAATATCCTTTTCTTCGGCGGAAGAAGTGAGTATCACTACCGGAAGCATCTTGGTATTTTCTTCGTTTCTTACTCTTCTTAATACTTCGATCCCATCCACTTTAGGCATTTTTAAATCCAAAAGAATGAGGGAGGGAACTCGTGTTTTATCCCGATCTGCGTAACGTCCAGTTGCGTATAAATATTCTAAAGCCTCTTCTCCGTCCCGGACGTGTTTGACTTGATTTGTAAGATTATGTTTTTTTAAACTTCTTAGAGTCAATTCGGAATCTTGAGGGTTGTCTTCTGCATATAGGATTTCTATCAATTCGTCCTGAAGATTATACATTTCTATCATTTACTCCTAACGTAAAATAAAAACAAGCGCCTTCGTTTAGGTTGCCTTTTCCCCAAACCCTACCGTTGTGTCTTTCTATCACCCTTTTGACGATGGCAAGTCCGACTCCGGTTCCTTCGAATTGATCCGTGTGATGTAACCTTTGAAATATGTTGAATAATTTATGTTGATACTTCATATCGAATCCGGCCCCGTTGTCTTTAACAAAGAAAACGGTTTCTTCTCCGTTTTGATACGATCCGATTTCAATTTTAGGAATTTCTTTTTTTTGTGAATATTTAAAAGCGTTGGAAATTAGATTGAATAAAAGTTGTTTGAGAAGATTTGTGTCTGCATTTGCGTAAGGAAGTTCTGCCACTGAAATTTCTGCATTTATGTTCGGATAATAGTTCGAGACTTCTTCGATCACTTTTTCCACCAAAACTTTCATATTTACGACGGAGAAAATTGGTTCTCTTCTTCCCAGTCTTGAATATTCCAAAAGATCGTCTATGAGTTTCCCCATGTTTTCTGAGTTTCGAATGATGATGTTTACGATTCTACGACTGTCTTCTCCTAATTCCGTTTCGTGATCTTAGAGAAGTATTTTATAAAATCCTAATATTCCTCGAATGGGAGAACGAAGATCATGGGAAACCGAATAGGAAAAGGCTTCTAAATCTCTATTAGATCTTTCTAATTGTTCTGAATAGAGTTTGAGGTTTTCATTGGATTTTTCTAATATTTTTTCCGTTTTTAACCTACGTTGACTTTCTTGGTAGATGAGCCAGTTCTGCAGAAGAATGAAGGAAAGATTTAATACAATTCCGGAAAAAAGAAGAGTAACGGATATGGTCATGTTGATTTTAGAATTGTGTTTTCGTATATTTAGAAGTCTAAGTTCTTCGTCTTTGATTTCCTGAAGTAGGAACTTTATTTTTTCCGATAAAGTAAATCCATTAGGAGAACGATATAATTCAACGTAATCCTGAAGTGATTTATATTTTTTGATTAAAAGTATGTCTTCCATATAAGAAAACTTTTCTTTCAAATTGGATTCTATGTTCGAAAGTCGTTTTTGTTCTACCGGGTTATCGGTTGTTTTTTCCTTCAGTTCTTGAATCTTTTCTAAAACTATCCTTTTGTTTTTGAAATAAGAATCTATTAATTCCTTATCTCGATATAAAATATAAGCCCTTAAGACGGAATGAGTTTCTCTGAATGAAGAAAGTGTTTCTTCCAAGTTTAAAAGAACTTCTTGAGTATGCGTTTCCCATTTTCTAAGTTCCAAGGATTGTTGTAGAGTATAATATGCAGATCCTGTCATGATGAGGTTTAGAAAAAGAATTACGATTAATCCATAGACGATATTCTTTTCAATTTTATTTTTCAAAGGAAATACCTCAAATGTCTAGTATTGGAAATCTTTTTATTCAAGGAAAACTAAACCCTTGTAATACGAGTTTATAAAACACGCCGATCCGCATCTATTCTTTTCTGTGTGAAAAATTGGATTCCAATTTCTTGATATACTTAAAATTACTTTCCTTTTTTTGAATCTTTTTTTCTTAAAAATAGGGAATTATAAGAAAAAATTCTATTGATTTTGAAGCCCAAATTTTTTCAATAAACGAGCCGTAAAACCGCGTCTGTATACTTGTTAATTGTTAAGACTAAAATTTACGGTTTGTTCTAAGATTTAAATTTTCCTCTATGGAAAAATCAAAAGCGGTCATTTTTGATCTATTGTAGTTTTTGAAAGTTTACACTTTAAATTTTTCTGAAATAATTGGACGAAACTTTATCTGGAAAAAATTTCTTTTATATCCGCTTGAATTCAGAATTTTTTATGGCTTCATTAAAATTTATAGAATGTTTGTAAAAAGTGAAGTTATGCTGGTTTGATTTTCTTTTTTAAAGACGGATCTGTGAATTTGATTTGTGTTCGCTTTGAATTATTTCGCCTTTTTTAAAAAATCAAAATCTTCTTAAAATTAGAATTCTATTCGATCAGAAAGATCAAGCTGATCATTCAAGCGTCTCGTTTTTTGTGTTAGGGTTTGTTCTACTAATCTCTATAAAATTGAGTACTGTTAATTCTATCATAAAACGCTGATTCTATATAAAATATTAGGTATTTTATTATATAGTTATCAGTAATCTCTATAAAATTGAGTACTGTTGATTTTTATCGTAAAAACGTCGTTTCAATGTAAAATTTCATTATATAACTTGGGGCGCAGTCTTTTCTATCTTTAAAAACAAAAAACGTTTTTAATTTGTTTTTCAATATTCAAGTTATTTAACTTAAATTCTATATAAAATTTTCTGCATGTAATTTATTGACCAGAGCTAAATAGCCTGGTCCCGGTTTTCTTACGGTGAACCCAAGTTATTTAGCAAAACAAAGGGCCATCATATCACCTTGGTCCAAAAATTTTACTGTAGGATCTGCAAGATACTTTAAGGTTTTATAAAGTAAAGAAGGGTTCTTTTTGGCGGTAAGTCCGCTGCCGTAAGTGACGTGTTTTTTCTTTTCAAAACCGAGAGAACGACAGAGTTTTACAATTCCAGGAAGAGAATAGTAGTATAGATGTTCAGGTACGTTTAGATACCTCCAGGATGGTCCTTGTTGTTTCGCTAAAATTCCCCATCTACAAGTGGAAAGGATTACTCTACCTCCCGGTTTAAGATGTGTATAAATTTTTTCTAATGTTTCTTTCGGTTTGTGAAGATGTTCGATCGAAGCCCAAAGTGTAATTAAGTCGAACGGATCCGTCGACTTCCATTCTAAAAAATCTACTTGTTCTACTTTGAGTTTGAGTTTATCTTGAGCAAATTTTACGGGAGCTTGGGCGATGTCTATTCCGTAGGAATCCCATCCTCTACTTTGCATATAGTCTACAAAATAACCGGCGGCACAACCTACGTCTAAACAGCGTTTGGCGGAAGGTAGGGATTTTTCCCAAGTTTGAAAATCCAGATCCTTTAAGTTGAGTCCGAACACTCTGGAAATTTCGTCTCTGATTCCTTCCGAAAAATAATTATCGTAACCTCTATCACTTCTTTTTAAAAAATATTCTTCCGAGTAATAAGAAGCCACTTCTATCGGAGAAGGTTGAGGACTAACTTGAACGAGAGAACAACGTATACATTGAACTATATGAAAGAGTTCGTTTTTATGATTGGATTTGGAAAAGAGAAGTTTGAATTCCGAAGAGCCGCAAGTGTTGCAAGGGATTATTTCCATTCTATTATTCTATCGGGTCGGGTTAGAATTCTTTTGATAGAAATTCTGCTTTACGATCGGGTTCGGATTGAAACTCATGAAATGACATGAGACAAATATTCATTTTATCCGTTTTATTTCTTTTTTCATTTGGGCTTTTAGGTGACTCCAAGACGATTAAGATCAAAGCAGTGGGCGACATGGTTCCCGGAACGAATTTTCCACAACCTTTGAATATACAAGATCCTAGAACGTTTTTATTCGGAAAGGTAGAGAGTTATTTAAAGGGTGCGGATCTACTTTTCGGAAATTTTGAAAGTACCCTTACCAATTATCCGAACACTTCTAAAGACACTTCTAGAAAAATGATTTTTGCATTTAGGACACCTCCCGCCTACGCTAAGATTTTAAAGGAAGTAGGATTTGATATTTTAAGTATTGCTAATAATCATTCTTTGGATTTTCACGAACAAGGGTTTTTAGACACTCAGAAAAATCTTTCGGATGTAGGAATTCGTTATACCGGAAAGAAGGGAATGATCACGTATATGAACGTGAAAGATATTTCCGTGGCCTGGATTGGGTTTTCGCATTTAAAATCGCATAACAACGTAAATGAGATCGGAGAAGGAGTGGCGCTGGTAAAAGAAGCGAAGAAAAAGGCGCAACTCGTTTTTATATCCTTTCATGGAGGTGCGGAAGGTGGACCGGCTCTTCACGTAAAAAATCAGATGGAACGTTTTTACGGAGAATATAGAGGAAACTTAGTTGAATTCAGCCATTCACTGATAGACGCAGGAGCCGACTTAGTGATTGGTCACGGTCCTCATTTAGTGCGTGCGATGGAATTATATAAGGGAAGATTGATCGCTTATTCACTTGGAAACTTTATGGGTTATAGAGCCTTGTCTTCGAGAGGGATCGTGGGTTATTCTTTGGTTCTTGAAGTGGAAGTAGATTCCCAAGGAAAGTTCGTAAAAGGAAAGATCATACCTTTACAACTGGATTCTGCTTCGATTCCAGAATACGATCCGGAAAAGAAAACGATCGATTTGATGAGAAAACTCACTAAAGAAGATTTTCCGGGCAAGGGACCAAAGATTGCAGATGACGGAACTTTTTGAGAACAGAAACCTGCTCTTTTATGCTTATATGCCAATTCTCGAATGCGCTCTTTAAGATCCTTATCTTTATCAACGTATTCTAATCTGTTTCGAAAGCCGGTTCGAGATACTTTCAGGATGCGACAGAATTTTCGTTCTCCAAGTGTTGGCTTGCTGAGCACTATCGCTTCCTGTTTCTGTTCCCGGCTTACCACTTTTTTCAAGTAACATCTTGATCGCTTCGTTTTCCAAAGCCAACTCTGCATAGAGTCTTTTTCAACTACTGTTCTCTTCTTCCAAGGCCTTCATTCGTTTTAAATCGCTCAGTTCCATTCCGCCGTATTTCATACGTCATCGGTAAATCGTATTTCCGCTAATTCCATACTTACGACAAACTTCTGTAGTCGATTCCCCTGACTCCGATTCCTTCAATACCTTGTGAATCTGTTCTTCACTAAATCGTTTCTTCATGCTTCCTCCAAATTTATTATACATCAAAGAGGATTTCAAACATTCTAACTGGTTCTAATTTTTGGGGTTAGGTCATGGGAACATTGAATGTGATAAAATTTCTTCATTCAATAGTCCTGGTTTTGCAAAACATAACCCTCAGTATAACCCATCCTTAAAATATTAGATTAACACTAAAGAATACAAAACCAAAAAAATAGACAAAGACCAAACGAAGCATAAATAAACGCATTCTTAGTTATAACATGAATTTAAATAAGAATCAAAGACGTGAAAAAACATATTCGATTTT
>NZ_AHMN02000018.1 GCF_000243695.2 Leptospira kirschneri serovar Cynopteri str. 3522 CT
CCCCGGAACCAAATCACTACGGAAATATCAGTTTAACATATCCCATCCAAACACTACCCGGACGTGCAGGAATAGAACCTAAACTCAGTCTAACGTATACTTCTACCGGGGGAGATGGATGGTTAGGAATTGGATGGAGCTTAGGACTTGGAAGTATAACAAGAACTCCAGAATACGGAGCCCTCTACTACGATACAAGAGACAGTTTTACCTGGAACGGAACGAAACTCGTCAAAGTAAGCGGAAATACAACAAACGAAAACGGAATCTACCGAGCAGAAATTACAAATGAAGACTTTCTAATATTCAAACTGACTCAAATAGAAAGTGGGGGAGTCTGGGAAGTGTTAGATACTTCCGGAACTAAAACCATCTACGGAGAAGGATTAGAAAGTAGGATTTTTGATCCATACAATACCAGCAGAACGTATAGCTGGTATTTGACAAAAACAGAAGATAAAAACGGAAACTATCTACAGGCAAATTACGACAATTCAGAATATTCAAAAAATAGAAATCTCTATTTAAAAGAAATACGATATACAGGAAACTCTAAAAACGGCGCATCCGCCAAACAATACGTAAGATTTGTTACAAAACAAAGAGAAGATTTTTACGTTTCCACTTCTCCTGGATTCCTCATGAAAATGGACAGACTCCTAGAAAAAATCGAAGTAGGTTGGGATGGGGGAGGAAAATTGTATGAGTATATTCCAGAATACGAAATTTCTACGGATTCGGGAAGGCCTAGAATTAAAAATATACAATCCAGTAAAAATACGACAAAACCAGAGTTTTTTTATCAATCCTCTAACAGACTACTTACCTGGCAGAATGTAGTCAACCAAACGTCATCCGAAATCGAAGAAGATCCAAACTCCACTCAATACTTTGAAGGAGATTTTAACGGAGATGGGATTTCTGATTTACTCTTTTTTAATCCGAAGTCAGGGAATTGGAAGGCGGCCGAAGGAAGAAAAGAAGGAGGATATAACTTCAAACTGTATGCAAATCGGTATCAAGGATACGACTCTTTAGAAAAGATCCGGTTTTTTAAAGGAAACGTAAGCGGAGACTATAACGCAGACGGAAGAAGTGATATTGCCTTTTATCTACCTGAAACCAGAGACTTTGTAGTAGCAGAACACGACGGAAGGGTTTTACAGTTTAAAAGTTACGGAAGACTGATGAGTTCTGTTCCGGATATTTTTAGAATGGAATGGTTCCCAGGAGACTACGACGGAAATGGATTGAGTGACAGTGTTCTTTTTGACGAACCTACCGGTCAATGGACGTTGATGCTCAATAAAGGGGGAAGTTTTGAATTTTTAAGGTTTAGTAAGAAGTTTCAAAACGTATTCAGAAATGATTATACACCGGATTCTAATTTAGATAGTTCGAATACAAATGATTTAACAAAACCTGGAAAAGACCACGACAAAGTAAACTTTCTTGTAGGAGACTACAACGGAGACGGAAGAACGGACATTTCTTTGTATGACTCTAGATCGGGAAAGTGGTTTGTAGGTGAAAATCATCGTAATCCAAATAAAAACGATTCCGTAACTTTTCAAATGCAGTGGAAACTCTACAAAGTGTTTACCACACCCGAACAGTCGTTATTTGGACACGACCGGTTTAGTGGTGATTTTAACGGAGATGGTTTTTCAGACTTTCTACTATTCGATCGAAGTAATGGAGAATGGACGCTCGGAGAAACAGGGGACGGCACAATCAATTTTAAGATTTGGTCAAGAACTCCTCAGTTTAAAACAGTAACTCGTTGGCTACAAGGTGATTTTAACGGGGACGGAAGAACAGACATAGGGTTTTACTCTGAGAGTGACGGCAAATTCTGGATTGGAGAAGCGACACAGAACGGATTTAGATACAAAATATATAGCGACCTAAGCTATGGACCCGATCCGGACAGAATCCTCAAAACTCCTCTTCCTAAAGACGAGGTAAAAATAGAATCGGGTAAAACAAGTTTTAGTGCATCTAACGATACAAAGACGATTTTACTTTCTTACAAATATGATGGAAATCTAAATTTTGGAAAAGGAGAGGTTGTATTTGGAGGTTGTTTTACTTCCAACGACTGCAGTTCTACTCCCGAACTTTTGATCTTTAACCGTAAGGAAAACGTTTGGAATTTGAAACAGGGCAACACGTTTGCCTCACGAGTAAACACTTCTTTTAACCCGGAAGGAACAGGGATTACCACTCTTTTTGGTGGAAAACCGGACAGATATACAAACAATTTAAAAGACGAAGTTCTATTTTACAAAAAACAGGGAACTACCAATCAGTTTTTTGTGATTAAAAACACAAACGGAACTACATTCGATGTTTTGAATTTAGCTTTGTTGAGTGATACGGACGTGACTAAGTTTGATCCAAATAACAGTGGGGTTGTGGTAGATCATTTTGAAAACAATACTTCTCAGTCGGTTCTCATATTAGATGATCAGACTTCCAGTGGAAACGCACGGTTTATTCTTTCGGGTCTTGGTGGTACAAAAATTCTTACTCCGAATGGAGATTTAACTGCTACAGACTTAAATGATCTTTTTCAAGCGGGGACAAACGAAAACCGACAGAGAAGAAAAGAATTTAGTTTTTTTTCGGGGAAATTTACAACCACACAAGCACAACTTGTAATCGTAGATAGAAGAACCACCACACACAAATGGTATTTAGGAACGATTTCTTCCAATCAGATTCAATTTAAACGTTTAACGGGAGAGTTTGTACTTCCGATCACGACTACGGACTACGATTCAAAAAACCCGGCGGGGATTGTATATGCTCTTACGAGCACGGGCGAGATCGTATTTGGGAAAAACTTAGACAACGGGACTTCGTTTACCAAAGTTAAAATCAATTCTACGAATATTCAAAAAAACGTATATAACGCGGGTGTTGTTGGTTTTTCGGACCGTTTTGACAATGGTGGAAATCCGATTGTGGTTTCTGGCGGAGAAGACAAAATTTACGATCTTTTGCAGAGTAAAGTTGTTTCTTTGCCGTCGAGTGTAGTCACAAAAATTTTAGATCGTCTTGATCTTGCTTCTCAAGTGTATGTATTTCGTTGGATCCACGGAGACTACAACGGGGATGGACTGACAGACGTAGGAATTTTTCATTTAAAAGAACCTACCTGGTATTTTGCACTTTCGACTGGAACGGTTCCAGACGTGATCGAGAAAGTCAAAAACGGAATTGGAGGTATTTATGATTTTGAATATTCCAATTCTACTAAGTTTGACAACACGGGGGAAGACGATATTCCGGACCTACCTACAAACTATCGCGTTTGTACTAGAGTTTCACTCGACGACGGTTTTTCTAATATCATCACTAAAAACTACGAATACAAAAACGGTTTTGCTTTTTCTACATTTTTAAACGGTAAAAAAGAATCTGACTATTTTGGTTTTTCTGAATTTACCATTCACGAAGCGTATGGGGAAAGAGCAACTCATCTGTATCATACTACACCTTATTCTGATTTTCTAATGAACCGTGCGCTTTCTGGTGCGGAAAAAGAAACGAAGATCATCGGGAATGACAATAACGACTACGGAACCATCCAGACAACGTATGATGTAAAACCAATTGCAATGGCACCGGGTGTGACAAGTTACCTTCCTGTTACGACCAAAGTC
Source organism: Leptospira kirschneri serovar Cynopteri str. 3522 CT (assembly GCF_000243695.2). Lineage (NCBI taxonomy): Bacteria > Pseudomonadati > Spirochaetota > Leptospiria > Leptospirales > Leptospiraceae > Leptospira > Leptospira kirschneri. Next base: position 3,672 of record NZ_AHMN02000018.1, read on the forward strand.
GAAAAGTTTTTAAGTGGTCAAAGAACTACGACACAAACCTCCGACGTAGTAATCAGTGGAACTAAAATCAGTCGGAAGACCGAGTCCACCACGGATCATTTTAGTGATTCTGTGCACGGTGTTACGACCACAACTTCCATCACCGATTTTGAAACGGACGACACGACCAACCAAAGAAGGGCGACTCGAAGTGTGACAAACAGCGGGAGTTCCCACGAGATTACTTCACTTTTCAGTTACGACACAAGAGGAAATCTAATCAAACGTGTCAGTAGCTATACAGGAAGTGGACTTTCTACTGTGGGAACTCATACAACCGAATTTGAATATGACAATTTTGGAAACAAAACGGTTGAAAGGATACAAGTTCTAGTCCTGCGCGTGGGAACTCTTACAAATATGACAATGAACTCAATCAGTTTGTAACGCAGGAAACAAAATTCGGAGGGAGTGTCGTACTTACGACCACACATCAAATCAACTATTCGACTGCGTTTGGAGTTCCGACCACAACCACAGATCCAAACGGAAACAAAAGCTATTTTGAATATGACAACTTTGGAAGACTGATCCGAACGAGTTCTGACACGGATGTGGGAACTCTCACAACCGCAAACTACGGCTATGACTCTAGTTTTCCACTGAGTGCAAAGACAACGTTTGTGACGGGCACAGGAGATCCAGACTTTACAAGTAGGACCTACACGGACGGAATGGGTCGGAACATATATACGGTCAAATCCGCGTCTAACGGTAATTTTGCGATTACGGGAAGAGTTGTATATGACGGAACCGGAAAAGTAGTCCGTAAAGGACAAAGTAACTGGGCAACGTCGGGAGAGATAGACCGGTTTGTTCTGCATTTAGAAGAAAGAAATCCAACAAGTTTTGAATACGATCCGATTGGTCGGGTAAAAAAAACGATTCTACCACTTGCGGAAGGGGAAACTTCTCCTGTGGTCGTAACAACGGCCTACAATACTGCGTTTGAAACGCAGAGACTCAACAGTTCCGAAACGAGTAAACGCACTGTAAAAAATGCGAGTGGGGAAGTATTGTATGTAGAAGACTTTTCTACCGACGGGACAGGGGCCAAGATCGGATTTTGTTACGACATCGCGGGGAACAGAATCAAGAAGAGTGATTTAAACGACGGCAGTTTGATGAGTTGTCCTAGTTCCAGTGGAGGAGTTCCCACAAAAGACGTTTCCGGAAGAAACCAGGCTTATTGGAGTTACGACGCATTTGGAAAGTTACGAGCCGAAAGTGATCCTGATTTAGGTGTGAGTTCCTACAACTACAACAATTTCGGGGATTTAACTTCTCAAACAAACGCAAAAGGTGTTACGACCACTTTCACGTATGACGGTGTAGGAAGAATCCTAACTAAAAATATCCCAGAAGGGAATATTCAATATACGTATGATTCTTTTTCGGGGAGTGAGAATTCTGTAGGCAAACTCGTACGAATTGAAGATTCGAACCAAAACAAAACCCTTAGTTACGACAAATTAGGAAGGGTGAAGAAAGAAACCAGAGTGATTTTAGCGACTACAGAAGGAAACCCTCTTCCGACAGAAACCGGGGGACCGTATATTACAGAAACTAGATACGATTTATTGGGTCGTGTGACTCGTATCGACTATCCGGAACATCCGATTTCTCACGGAAGAATGAGGGCTTGTTACAACTACGGAACCGCCGGGTATATTAGTGGGATTTCTGTTCAAGTCAATACAAACGGTATTTTTCCTGGTTTTTGTAACAAGGACATTGTTGAAAATATTTCCTACAACGAGTTTGGTCAGACGTCGAGTCTTACGCTTGGAAACGGGATTACAACCAGTTACGGCTATGACGTAAAGGGGAGAATGGTAAGACTCAATTCTTCTGGGGATGTGGGTGGTAGTAACAAGGTTTTACAAGACGTCTTATATGCATTTAATCCGAATAACAACATTACAAATATTGCAAACAACACGACCGACTTCAATACTCAATACGTTTATGGCTACGATGGTTTGGGTCGCCTAACATCTGCTAACGGTAGTTATTTGGGAATTGCGGATGGGAATCTTTCGAGAAGGTTTCAACAGTCTTTTGTTTATGCGAAGAATGGTAACTTATCTTCTAAGAGATTTCATGATCCTGTGAGTGGTTCTGTTCAAGACGTTTGGAGTTACCAATACACGAATCATCAAGTTACGAATATTGATTCGAGTCGTTCGGGTGCGGATGCTCTTGTAATGCAATACGATGCCAATGGGAACTTAACAAGACAAAGAGACAATGTTAAAGATTTAACAAAACGGATCAGCATCGATTCTCAAGATCGTATTACTCAGATTCAGGATGGTAACAATGCGATCTTGGGTAGTTACTGGTATGACGAGAGTGGTTTTCGGATTCGGAAGTCTTCTTTAGAACCGAAGAACAATGTTTTTTCTAACGTTGAGATTTTGTATCCTAGCAAGTTCTTTGGTTTGGAGTTTATCGAGTCTGAGAATGTGATTTCAAGTGTGAACAACGTTTATTTGAACGAGGTTCGTATTGCTGCTCTGAATGAGGCGGGTGCTCTTGCGTATTATCTGACTGATCAAGTAGATTCCGTCTCTACCGTGTTAGACGATGAGGGGAATACTCTTTCTCTGATGCAGTATCTTCCTTATGGTGAGACGTTTGTGCAACGGGGAGATTTGAATTTTTCTCCTAAGTTTAATTCGCAGGAGTTAGACAGAGAGTCTGGGTTTTATTTTTTCAATGCGAGATTTTACGATCCTGGGATTGCGAGGTTTACCAGTGCGGATTCGGTGATTGACGGTGAGTTTGATACGCAAGGTTGGAACCGTTTCTCGTATGTGAAAGGGAATCCGATTGGCGCGAAAGATCCGACCGGGCATTTGGCACAATTGATTCCAATTGCTGTGAGAGTTGGACAGAGTATAGCAGCAGCCGGAATGGCTCTTTGTTCTTCCGGAACAATTAACTGTGGAGATATGATTCCAAGTAAGGCTGACAAGCCTAGAGACACTTCCGTTTCTCCAAATGATGCGAAACAGATGGAGAAGACCGGTCTTGATCCGTTAAATGCAAAAAAAGGATCTCAAAAAAGTATTGGCGATGGCGGTAAAAATGGATCTAATGATGCTGAAAAGTCAGGTGTTAGCAATAAAGGGAATAATACCGGGAATCAAATTGGAAAAAAACCAGGTGCAACGATTGACCCAGCTACAGGAAAAAAGGTTGGCCGTTTTATTGGAGATGAAAAAGGCAATATCATGATAGAACCAGTTGGCGGCAAGACAGTGAAAGCGGGAAAGGATGGTGCAGATACTCATACATTGTATCCTAATGGATCTAATTATCAGCGTCTTAATCCAAAAGGTCATGATGGCGATAAAACTCCGCACGGACATGGACATTTAGAAGGAACTGGACCTTACTCGAGAGGCCAAGGAAAATCAATTGATCCACTGGGGAAAGAAGTACCTTGGGATAGCAAAGCGGCGCACTGGCCAATTAAATAACAATGGAACTTGAAGATTTCATAAAAACGATTTATCTCGGTGATCGTGCTTGCAAAAAGATTATTTTAGATAGCTGGGCTCAAGAAGTTAAAATTCAGATAACGTGTATATCTCGTGTTCGTTCTGAACGATGGAATTATTATACGGATGAAGACATTGAGGACGGTTATCTAGTTTTCGAAAAAGTTAAAAATATTAACTTTGAACCACCGGGCCTTATTCCTAACGATTTTATAAACGATGTTACGGTAGAAAAATTGGAAGAGGGTTATTATAATGTAATTATCAATATCAGTGCGGGATATGGAGAAGGTGAAAATATAGATATAGATGTTTGTATCATAACTAAATCTGTGGCCATTGAGGATCCAGAACAACCTAATATTCGGATAAGAGATTAAAATGTTAAATCTCGTTGAGCCTCGCAAAAACTAAAAAAAGAGAAATCTAAAAATTGAAACATAACAAGAAGAAAAGAAAGTAATTTGATCTGCATTACTGCTATATAAAAAAACTATTAAGTTTTCTACTCATTCACTTTCACCTTTTCTTTGGGTTTCAGTAGAAAGAAGTTCTTGTCTAAGATCTCTGGGAGATTTACCCGTATATTTAACACAAGCTCTATGAAAGGAAGAAGCAGAATTAAAACCACACTCAAAAGCAATATTTAAAAGATTATAATTCGCTTTTATACGCATCATATTTTTCACTTCGTTGATTCTATGAAATTGCAGGAAATCAGTAAAACTCATATTCAAATATTGATTTAGATAGTAAGAAGCCTGATGAGTGGAAAGACCTAAACCAGAGGCAAAATCAGGGAGTCTTAGTTCTTCGTCTATAAAACCTTTAGAATCTAAAAAATGATTTAGCTTAATTTTAACTTTTTCAATATCGATCCCTTCTAACAAATCTCTAGACGGATATTTATTTTTTTGAGTTTCTTTGACTTCAGGAATGGTTTCTAATTCAATTTCATTGGTTATGTTAGAATCTGGAATCGTAACAGTAGCCGTCTTATTAAACAAAGAAGGGAAAAAACGTTCTAAAACAAGTGTATAACAAATAACGGAACCCGGAATCATTTCTGTTAAAAGAAAGAAATCCTTTTTATTAAAAACTGTACCAAGAAAATCAAAAACAAAACAAATAGAAATTAAAAACGATAAAAAGGGGAGGTTGAGGTATAAAATAGGTTTATTTGATTTTAAAGCCTTTCTCAAAGACCAGATAAAGGTAAAAATAGAAATCGCAAATCCTAGAATGTTTGTGAAAGATATAAAGTAAAAATCGGGAATGAAATAAGAAAGTAAAATCGTAACTGGAATGATTCCTAAAAGTTTTTTACAATAAATCCAAGGATTATCTAAAGATTCTAATATATACTGGAAACAAACAAATACAGCCAAACTAGAATAAAGAACTAGGCCATAGTAAGAACCGAATAACATTCTACTATCGTTTCGCAAAGTTCCTTGATCGATCAGAATACCGTTATTTAAAATTAGAAAAAACGCAGCAGATTGTAAAACGGACCCGTAGGATTTATTAAAACCATCACTCGAAAAAAGTTTAGAAAATCCTAATAAAAATCCAATAACTACAGCAAAAGCATGAAAATAGATAGCTCCCAACTTTAAGAAATTCTCATAATCTAAAATTCCGATTGTGTTTATATCAAATATGGAAAGGAACTTGGACATGATATTGATTTTAAAAAATTTGTCTTATTGGAAACTCATCGTTACTTTCTAAATCATCCACAAAGTAATGATTGAGAGAGTTGAGTTTTAATATTTTTAAAATAGCCAAGACTTTACGGAAACTTGTCGATTTTAGAATAGCTTCTCGATCTTCTTTGTATAACGGAAAGCCTATATATTTCGAGTATTCGTCTAACTCGGATTCTGTGATGTCTAAGGGTTTTATTTTAAAATAATTGATTACCATAGATTTCTCTTACTTTGGTTTTGATTACTTAAGATGTTGAATTCAATTTTTACTTTTCGATTGCGTAAATCGCACTTTCAAAATTTAGTTATCATAAACAAAAATCAGAGAATAGGATTTATGGAAGGAAGTGATCGAATTAAAGACGGATTCTAACAGGTTGGTCTGTTTTCCTTTGAGGTGAATTATTCTTTTGGTTTCTTCTAACCTGCTAAAATTCAGAAAATCCTTAAAACTTATATTTAATTCGTGGTTCAAGTGGTGCGACGTTTGAGTGCTGGGCCCTGTGTATATGGCAAAGTCTGACAATCGTAAATCTTCGTCCAAAAATTCATTCAATCGAACTTGATTAAGATCAATATTTTGCAGGAGACTTTTCGAGTGTTCCCTTTTGCTTTGAGTGGAAGGAAACCAAAACGAAGAGTTAAAAAAGAATGGTAGAATTTTACGCTTTTCTAAAAAATTTCGAACGACTCTATAAAGGATGAATGCAAGAAGTTTATTTTTTTTGATACGAATGAACTTTTTTGAATCTGACATTTATTGACCTGTACTGCTTATATTGAATTCGAGATCGGTTAATTTATATTGTGCCGCTGGCAACAAGTCAATTAAAAAATGTGCCATAGGCACAATTAGAAAATTATAATTTTGCTATTATATGAAATCTGAAAAGCATCCGAAAGTCGATGATGAAGTCTTGAAACGGTTAAATATTGCTTTGGATTTCTTATTGGAAACTAAAGGGCTAAATCCAAGAAGTATTGCACTTCGGATGAAGATTCATCATACCAACCTTTATAGAGTCGCTGCTGGGAAAAGGCCGTTGACTTCAACATTTGCAGTTAATTTCGAACACCATACGAATATTTCTTCTGTCTGGCTGACAACGGGTGAAGGAGATATGATTAAAGCAAACGTCGAAATCTTCAGCGACGAGGAAATTCGATTCTTCTATAAGATAAAGAAAGATGCAAAGCTATATGAGCTAGTTAAACTTCTGACGAAAGTCAAAAAGGATAGCTACGAATTGTTAAAAGGTTCAATCCTCAAATTTATAAAGTAATTTGTTAATAAAATATTGTGTTCTAAAATTAGTACAACTACTTGATTTTTTTAAAAATAAGAGACATAATAAAGTTATGTCTACATTGATTTCAGAAAACTCGATTAAAATGATTTCAGGAATTGGTTCTGGTAGGGAGCTTGCTCGGATCAAAGATTTTTTGCGTCGTTCATTTGACAGTGCAGGATATAGTGACACGCCCTGGCGAGCATTCAATTATGATGAATGGTCCACTTGGTTTTATTTTGAAAAGGGAAGTGAGATTCTGTCAGTAATGCGTATAGTTGAAAAGAAGCCATATAACATCATTCCTTTGGAAAATGCAGTGATTTATAATGAAGACGAAAAAATCCCTCATAGACGTTATGCAGTTATTGAGGAGAAGGTCGCTGATTGGAATTCTTTAGCGTTTGTTCATACTTACGATGGTTGGCGAGCGGCCAGGGAAACATTTAAAGCTGTAGCTAAGTTTTGTGTTCAAAAGCAATTTTCAATAATCTATGGAATGTATCCGCGTGCGCTTAAAAGTATAGGCTTGTTTTATAAAAAATTTGGAGCACATCTTTCTCATCGATTCTATGAAGATGTTTACTACCCTGGATTATATTTGAAAGGAGAACTATGTGTATGCTCTGTCGTAGAAATTGAAAAAAAAACTTTACAAGAGATTGCGTCAAAATCATCGCAAGCGCGTGTCAAAATATCGCTTTAGAGAATTTGAATGATAACATCTATTACAGGTTTCTTTATACTATACCTTGGAATTTATGTGTATCGCATTCAACCTAGAGCGAAAATACAAAAGCATTTCTTATTTTTATGTTTCATGCTTTGCAGTTGGATGGTTGGATACGGTATGCGATTATTGGTTCCAAATGAATATCGAGAAATATATTCGAACTGGATCTTATTCCCAATTCCATTCATTCCCTTATTTCTTGAAATGGTAGTTTATTCTATTGCTAAAATTAAATATTCGATGAATGCTTATCAAACGATTATAATCTTTGTATTACTTCCGGCATTTTCGATCATCTCTTTTTGCGGAGGTTATGCCCGGATAAATGATATGTCCGGTTATTCGTTTTTCCCTCTTTTTAACTACCATTTACTGACAGCCTTTGGCTTTATTTCAGTAATAAAAATTTCTTTTGATTTAGGTTTAATGATGATTAGAAAGCGAGGCGATGAAAGAATCCGTTCTTTCTTGATGTTATCTGGAATCTTAATCGCTCTTCTATTCGCTATCATTTTTTGTTATATACTTCCTTTGAAAAATATTTTCTTGGGTGCTTATTCCGCTTTTGGACTTTTAATATTCGCTATTTTTTGGTCAGTCGCAATTTTGCATTACGACGCGTTTGAAATTAGAGAGTTAGTCATTGAAGGCGCTCCGACACCGATTTTAAGTCGAATCTTTTCATTCTGCGTATTGGGCTTATATCGTATTATGGATGGACATGACTATCATTTGAAACTTATTGCTTCGAAAGCTCTTGTCACTATGAATATCGCGGACAAACACTTTGATTTAGCGGTAAGGTATCCCACTCTAGAGCGTTCGGAGAGAGCGGAACTTGTAGCGAGTATTTACAATAGACGAATTCGATAATCATTTTGTAGATTTCTCAAATTCCAAAGTATAAAAATATATTCAATAGTTAAATTTAACTCTCTGGTTTCCGATACTGGAATTTCCAGCATTCTAACGAATAGAAAATTAATCTATAAATCATTTTTCTGAAGAATTATTAAAATCTGAACTTTGTAAATTTTTTCCTAAAATTAAGTCTTTATCCAGATAAGGAAATGAATGCGTATATAATAAAACTGAAAAATGATCTGTATAAATCGATATAAATTCAATACGTAAAAGTGCAAAAGAATAAATCAAAGAAAGCTAGAATCCCAAAATCAGAAATTGTCTGTAGATGATTAGCAGAAAAAAATAGCCCCAGTTGAATGAGGCAAGAAATGAAGATTAAAAAAATTTACCCAAGGAATTAAAAGTCCCGGTTGAAAAGACTTTTAATACAATAACTATCGGTTAAAAAATTTAGAAAATTACTAAAAAACTGAAATGGATTTAACAAAAACAAACTAAAAACTTTTGAAATACCAAGTAAGAGGGTGTAATCTGAGGAAGTTAAAATCATAAATACGGCTTAATAACACGGATTTCTTTTTTAAAATGAATATTAGAATATTATAAAAATGACAAAAATAGGCTTAATAAGAATTTTTGGGCCGAATTTGACCTGAAATTTCCTGAATATCAAAAACATCGAGACAGTAGGATTAAAAAATTATAGAAGAATTATATACAAGAAAATCGTAAACAAACACAACTAACTTTTAGAAGAGTAGAATAAACTTTACGACATTTTGGAACGAATTGACGAACCTACTTAAAAATGCAGAATCAATACAATGATAGTACAAACTAAGATTGAATCAATAACTGAGAAAAAACTTATAGGTATCCGAATGCAAATGAATTTCTCGAACTATCAAATCGGTCTACTTTGGGGCAAGTTCATACCAAAATGCGTACAAATTAAAAACAGAATCAGCAGTGATTTACTCTCTCTCGCCGTATATCCGAAAAGTTTCTCATTCTCCAAGAAAGACTTCAATCCGGAATCGCATTTTGAAAGATGGGCCGGCGTTGAAGTTAATGATTTTGAACATATCCCTAGGGATATGGAATCTCTTGTGATTCCAGCGGGGGAATATGCAATTTTTCACTATAAAGGTCTAAACACGGATGTTAGAATATTTGAATATATTCATGGTGAGTGGCTGCCAGATTCGATGTATGCCCTGGACCACCGGCCTCATTTTGAAGTTTTAGGAGATAAGTATAGGAATGGTGACCCAAATTCTGAAGAGAATATTTATATACCGATCAGACCAAAAAAATAGATTAAAATTCTCACAGAATTTGTGCTCGGCTTCTTAGATGCTGTTGTGCGCATGCGGTGTGGAAAGTTCGGTGTATCCGTTAAATGCGGTTTTAAGGTTTAGGTGGAATTTCGGTTACCCTCTTTCATTAGGCTTGATTTCTTCTCAAAAATTAATTCATAGGAAAGAATAATGTTTAAAAAAATAAGTGATTTTGCTTATCAACGTAGTTGGAAAGAAGCAGTCGTTTTCTACATTGTATGGTTAATAATTATAATAATATTTTCCGGATTGATTTCTAGTATTGCCATAGGGTTGCTGGGAATTGTTGGTTTGAAGTTTCTACCTAAAGAGAGCTTTCAAATAGGAGTAAAGATTGGTAGTTTTATTGCTGTAGTGAGCTGTCTGCTTATATCATTTACTATTCTTAAGAAGAAAAATCTTCATACTCATATAGGTTTCATATTAATCGGACTTTTCTCTGGTATTTTGGCGGTCATTTTAGGTGGATTTGGAGGATTAATCCCTTGTTTATATCTAAGTACACTACCAAATAATAGCAAAAATAATTAAGTATTCTGTTTTGCTATCTGGTAAAATTTAATTTGTAAGGGCATAAACTTCGTCTTCATACTTTCTTTCGGAAACATAACCACGACTCCGAATGATATAAAAATACAAGCCTAGTTGAAACAAGATAAGAAATCCACCTTATCCGAATTACGGATAGGGGAGACCTATGAAAAAGAAATATTATTCAAAGTAAATTTGGCATTTTGGAAGTAGTTTTCGAATCCTTTCTTTTTCTTCGGATGAGAGTTGGTTATCTCTCAAATACAACTCTTGCAAGTTCTGTAGTTGTCCAATTTCTTCAGGAATAGTTGTGAGTTGGTTATCTCTCAAATACAACTCTTGCAAGTTCTGTAGTTGTCCAATTTCTTCAGGAATAGTTGTGAGTTGGTTATCTCTCAAATACAACTCTTGCAAGTTCTGTAGTTGTCCAATTTCTTCAGGAATAGTTGTGAGTTGGTTATCTCTCAAATACAACTCTTGCAAGTTCTTCAGTTTTCCGATTTCTTCAGGAAGAATTGTAAATTGGTTATAACCCAAGTCCAACCACTGCAAGTTCTGTAGTTGTCCAATTCCCTTTGGAAGAGTTTTAAGTTGGTTATAATTCAATTCCAACCGTTGTAAATTCTGTAGTTTTCCGATTTCTTTAGGAAGAGTTGTAAATTGGTTATAACGCAAATACAACGTTTGCAAGTTCTTTAATTGTCCGATTTCGTTAGGAAGAATTGTGAGTTGGTTAGAACCCAAATACAACGATTGCAAATTCTGTAGTTGTCCTATTTCGTTAGGAAGAGTTGTGAGTCGGTTAGTACTCAAATACAACGATTGTAAATTCTGTAGTTGTCCAATTTCGTTAGGAAGAGCTGTAAGTTGGTTAGAACCCAAATACAACGATTGCAAGTTCTTTAATTGTCCGATTTCGTTAGGAAGAGCTGTAAGTTGGTTATAACCCAAATTCAACGTTTGAAGATTCTTTAGTTGTCCGATTTCCTTAGGAATAGTTTTGAATTGGTTATGAGTCAACTCCAACACTCGCAAATTCTTTAATTGTCCTATTTCGTTGGGAAGAGTAGTGAGTTGGTTAGAACCCAAATACAACTCTTTCAAATTCTCTGCAAGTTCTGTAGTTGTCCAATTCCCTTTGGAAGAGTTTTAAGTTGGTTATAATTCAATTCCAACCGTTGTAAATTCTGTAGTTTTCCGATTTCTTTAGGAAGAGTTGTAAATTGGTTATAACGCAAATACAACGTTTGCAAGTTCTTTAATTGTCCGATTTCGTTAGGAAGAATTGTGAGTTGGTTAGAACCCAAATACAACGATTGCAAATTCTGTAGTTGTCCTATTTCGTTAGGAAGAGTTGTGAGTCGGTTAGTACTCAAATACAACGATTGTAAATTCTGTAGTTGTCCAATTTCGTTAGGAAGAGCTGTAAGTTGGTTAGAACCCAAATACAACGATTGCAAGTTCTTTAATTGTCCGATTTCGTTAGGAAGAGCTGTAAGTTGGTTATAACCCAAATTCAACGTTTGAAGATTCTTTAGTTGTCCGATTTCCTTAGGAATAGTTTTGAATTGGTTATGAGTCAACTCCAACACTCGCAAATTCTTTAATTGTCCTATTTCGTTAGGAAGAGTAGTGAGTTGGTTAGAACCCAAATACAACTCTTTCAAATTCTCTAATTTCTCAACTTCCTTAGGAAGAATTGTAAATTGGTTATCATACAAATTCAACTTTCGCAAGTTCTTCAATTGCCCAATTTCCTTAGGAAGAATTGTGAGTTGGTTCTTATTCAAATTCAACTCTTGTAAATTTTTCAATTTTCCGATTTCCTTAGGAAGAGT
>NZ_AHMN02000019.1 GCF_000243695.2 Leptospira kirschneri serovar Cynopteri str. 3522 CT
TGATCCCACAACGCGACCCATAGGAAAGCGTTGTGCTGAGTTTCGAACGCGACCTGCAGAGCGACCCTTAGGGAGCGATGCATTGAGTTTGAGGAAAGCGTTGTGCTGAGTTTCGAACGCGATCCGTAGAGAGCCATAACCTTACCCACAAGTTGAATAAGATTTTAGAATCATAAGGCTCAAAAACGCACATTTTTCAAGTGTTCCGACAAGAATGAGTCTTTTTACTTGCAAAAAGCATGTTTTTCTGATAGAGAAAAGTCTTCCGAATTTCTCCACCTCCGCCCCCACCCAAAAATAAGGGTGGGAACTCAGTTTTACAGAGGATTTGTCGTAATTCCCACAGATTTAATATTGAAATCTAAATACTTGTGGGTAAGGTTATGGTAGAGAGCGTTTTACTGAGTTCAAGAAGTGAGACGCTGAGTTTCCAGAGCGACCCTTAGGAGCGATGCATTGAGTTTGAGAAAGCGTTGTGCTGAGTTCATTCCTTTTACGTTCATTCACGTTATTTTACATTTTCAAAGTCTGGTCGTAACACCTCTAAATTTCCCACATTGATTACTCGAACGCATGAAAATAGTATTAGAAAATGAATAGGTGATTTTACAAAGACTCAGAAATTTTCAAAAAATTATATCTAACTTGAAATCGTTGGCTTTTTTGTGTGAGATCCCACATTTTAAATTT
>NZ_AHMN02000020.1:12500-227540 GCF_000243695.2 Leptospira kirschneri serovar Cynopteri str. 3522 CT
TGCTGATCTTCTTCAAGATATAAAAGAAAAATCGAATATAATCGTTTCGGATTTTTCCAAAAGCGACGAAGTAATACGTAAATCGATTTCTCAACTAACACAAATTTCATGGGAAGAAGTTTTTATAAAGACCGTGGATCAGTTGGATACGAATTGGAAAGAGTTAGGGACGGATCTCTCCGGAGAACTAAGCGGTGTTCTTTTCTTTTGGGATGATACGCAAGGAGATATCGGTCTTTCTGTGTGTTTTGCGACCGACAACAACGATCTGGAGGATCTACTCAACGAATTCGACGGAGGCGAAAGTGCGGTCGATTTCGATTTCGTTTTTTCCAAGGTTGTTCCCGCGTGCGAAGAATCGGAACGGATTCATTTACAAGTTAAAAACGAACTGCTCGATATTCTTTTTGAAAAAGCGGTCGCACATTCGCTGACGCGAACCGAGTTTTTAAAGATCAAAAAAACGGATCCGCTTTATATTTATCGAGCGTATGCGCACGACGAACCGCCAACGATCCTGTTCAAAGTGGGGAAAGGAGAATCCAAAATACTCGGCGCTGAAGAGTTCATCCAACGGAGAATTCTGAAAGACCATCCGTATTTTTCCAAAATCTTCGGCAAAGAAGAATGGGTCGAGCACTACGAAGACGAGTTCAACGAAATATCACAGGACGATCTCGCAGAAACGTTGAATCTTTTTTTATTCATTTATTGGAAAGAACAATCAAAACCGGAGTATATCGAAACGATCGCCGAACGCCTGCCTCGCTCGTCGAAGACGGTTCGAACCAACCGTTTAAGACTCGTGCTTGCCGGATATTTTGCGATTAACAAACAACCGGAACTGGCACTACAACATTTGCGGGAACTCCAGGAGGAAGAGTATTTAAGCGCTCATTTCTTATGGACGAGAGAATATTTTTCCTCCCTCGAGGAAAATCCTGAATTCAAAAACATTGCACATTGGGTTGCGACCATGAAACGTTAAAAAATACGATTTGATTCAAGGTCGAAAAACATTCTCGATCAAAAAATAAAACGAAGGATTTTCCAAGAAGAAGTTCCTATTTTTATAATATTCGAATTGCGGTATAATTCTATTCAGCTTTCGGTCATTCGGAAAATAAAAGGCGGGGCGAATTTTTCTTCGCCTCCGCGAAGAAAAACCGCGCTCTCCGTTTCAATCTGCAACGCAACATGTTATAAATTCAGTATATTCGAATATTTATAGTGAAATCATGTTGCATTGCAGGAGATCGCTTTCGCATCGGCCGATTTTTCTGTCCTTTTGTGCTTAGCGCCTAACGGCATCAAAGTTAAGTTCAGAATACCCTTTGAACAAACTTCCATGGCTGATCGGCCCGTGCTCAACGCCTTACGGCATCAAAGTTAAGTTCAGAAATTACAAACCACTATAGATGAGGCTGTGAGTTCAATGTGCTCAACGCCTTACGGCATCAAAGTTAAGTTCAGAAATTACAAACCACTATAGATGAGGCTGTGAGTTCAATGTGCTCAACGCCTTACGGCATCAAAGTTAAGTTCAGGTTAGAGATATTTGATAGAATCAAAGACGAACTGAGGGTGCTCAACGCCTTACGGCATCAAAGTTAAGTTCAGTTATTATTAACAGTTTTCGTTAGCAAAATTGTTGTGTGCTCAACGCCTTACGGCATCAAAGTTAAGTTCAGAGCATTTTAATCTTATAGCTTTTAGGTGTAGAGATTGTCGATACAAAGGAAATTATAGAGGGTGAACAAGAATATTGCTTTTTATAACTTTTTTTCATTTCGAATTTCTTTAATAAATTATATTTTGAGTCAATCCGCCTTTACGATTAGGAAATAGCAATTCAAGTATGTTCTGATCCGTATTTGATAATAAATTGGACCAGAATTTTCGCAAGAAAGAAAATAACTTCAACTAACTGCTATTAGAATGCGGTTATTTCTGAATCTCTATAAAGATGGACGAATACGAAGTTATGTTTGGACTAAGACGCTAATTTTGATGCTAAAAAAAGGGAATTATGTCTATGCCATAAATAGATACTTGAATTATAGAATTTTGAGTGTTTTGGGAGCCTCTGGCCAGGCCGATTTTTTCTCTTGGGTGTGAGCTCCGGAGGCACATTTAGCGCAAAGAGTCAGGTAAAATACGTCGTCTTCTTTTTCGATAACTTTAGCCAATTTCCATCTAAGTTTTTCTAACTCTCTATCGGTAGAGTGGATTCGAAAAACACTATATTGAATTCGTTCTCCGAACCCTTCCATAATTTTGGCCACTTGTCGAAGTCGCTTCGGTTCTCTAATATCGTAAGTCACCAATCTCCAATGTTTCATTATCGTAACCTCGCTTGAGCAAATATTCCTGCTTCACCATTCCACTCTTTTTCTAAAAGCCTTGTTTCCAATTCAATCATCCTATAATAGGAAAGTGAATAGTTTACGACGGGATGTTTCCATGTGTCGTCTAACCTCGTTTCGTAAAGTTGTGTCGCTTTTTTACGTCCGGACTCAGATAACCATACTTTATTTTTTGAGATTTCAAAATCTTCATCGATCCATGATTTACGATTGATGCTTCCGACAAGAGGGATATCGCAAACACTAACTCTAAAAAGTTCCATTAAGTCCAATACAAGAGGTTCTGCGGAAGATCGTGGAGTATGATAAAAACCAAAACTTGGATCGAGGCCAACCGAAATGATCGCCTGACGAACGGACTTATAAAGTAAGGAGTATAAAAAACTTAGAGCAGCGTTGAAGGGATCTTTAGGAGGTCTTTTACTTCTTCCATTGGGAACTAAGGAAGAATCGGAATTTTTAATCAATGTTGGGAGAGCGGAAAAATACGCCCTTGCGGATGAACCTTCGATCCCTAAAAGTTGACTTGCAGAATCCGCAAGTTCAATATTTTTAAGTCCGGATCGAATCGTTTCTAAATAACCTTCCGTTTTATTTCTGATTTCGTTGTTACCGCGGGTGGATCTGAGTAAATAACGGAGTTGAGATTCACATTTTGCGAACACTAATTTTTTCGCCAAACTCAAACGATTTGTATCTACAGTGAGAGCTTTAAATTGTCTGATTCTTCTTTGAACGCCAGAAGGGTTGATGTTAATCCCGCCGATATAATTTCCTCCACCCGAAAACCAATGCACCGGAATTTCTTCCGAAGCTAAAAACTTGATCATTTGACTTGAAATTTGACAGTTCCCATGGATATTTACGGATTCAATTTCTTGAATAGGAATCTTTTCCGATTTCGATTTTTCTCCGGTTTCAGAAGCCTTTTCCACAAGAAGGACGTTCGCCGATTTTTTGATTCTTGAATCGTGACCAAAAACATGTATCGTAGCTTTTTCCCTTTTCTCCGGGAAAAGTCGAACAGGTTCATATTCATCTTCTGTAATAATCCGTGTTTCTTCCGGTAAACAGACCGGAGCTAAAGAACAGTTTTTACATAAATTTTCATTTTCCGCGATAGGAGGTCTTTCCGTGCTGCCGGATAACTCTTTCGCGCGGTCGATTGCTTTCAAGGCTTTCGAACGTAATTCTTCGTTGATTTCGATTCTTACAAGATCTTTGCTTCCGTGGTATCGAATCTTTCCTTCAGTAATGGTCCTTCCGCTCGCTTCTTCTAAAAGCAGAGCGTAGACCGCAACTTGACATTGATCCGATTCCCAAGCCTCAGGACCGTCCTTACCGATTTTGGCTCTGCCACGTTTATGTTCGTAAGGAATCCAATCGCCATCTCGTTTCTGAATGCGATCTACTTTACCGGAAATTTCCAATGTTTCGCTCGTATAATGAAAGGATTCGATTCTTCCGGAAGATTCCTCATTGGGTTCTAATTCTTCGTGTAACGTTCGTCCCGCAAAAACACGATCGTCCGCGATTAAGACTCCTTCGACTTCTTCTAAATAAAAAAGCCTCTCGCAGTAAAGTAGGGAATGAATCCCCATTGCTCTTATGTTACCGTATGAATCCATAATCGATACCAATTAACGTGAGTTCAAAGGTTGAATTTTGGGCGAATCCGGCCTCGGGAAGGCCGGACCGCGCTTTCCGCTCCGATCAACAAATTGATCAAACGTCTGAAAAACCGAATCTTTTCGCAGTTTCAATTTGTTGATCACGCTTCAATCGCTTTCGCGTTGTTTAACAACGCTCAAGTTGTAATAGTATCGATTTTGAATATTCTAAAAATGAGTATAAATTTATAGAATATTCAAAATTTATTTTATAATAATAAAATACATAATTTGAATTCAAGGTTCTTAGAAATCGTTTGGTTTTAAAATTGATTTATGGATTTTATGAAAGTCAGAGGATGAGAAATCGCCTTACGGCATCAAAGTTAAGTTCAGCTCGTCGAAATGCCAAACATAAGATTTAAGTGTGACGTGCTCAACGCCTTACGGCTTTCAATGAAGAATCGAAGTATAATTCTCGCAATTAGATTTTAAGTCGCTCTTTACGGAACCATTGTTCGGAAATCTGAATGGACCGAGGGTTTCTGAAAACCTTGTAATCCTCAAATTGATTCGGGTTCTTTCGGCGTCCAAACCCACGCGTTAGGTGGAGGTTGGAGCGATTTCTCTTTTGTAGTGGCAAAGAGAGGGGCGGTGGTTTTGCTATTGTTCAGTCGATCAATTCCAACCGTCAAACGAACCGTTTCTGTTTCAGGAATTTCATCCTCTGTGACGGGATAATACCATGTAGCCGGATAAATCGCTTCCTCATAAATCTCTAAAAAATTAAAAAGTAAGTTATTATCTCCTGCAAAAGGAAGACCGTACCGATTTTCAATATCTCCATTCAGTCCACTCTGAATTTTCTTCATGAATCCAGATAGATTCGTTCGAACTCCGATCATCGTATTCAAGCCGACTAAAAATTCTCGTCGTGTTGGAATGATATGGTATTTTGCTCCTTTCGTACCTTCCCTAAATCCTTTGCTTGCATCACCTACTGGATAAGTATGCAATTGTTGATACACTGATCCTTTCTTCGCGTTCTCAATATCTCCAATTGCGATTTCTAAAGAGGGAATGAAATCCTCGTTTTCAAAAGAATAGTCTTTAACTACATTTTTTATAAGAGTAGTCATTTCATTTACCGCTGTTCTCATTTCAATGCCGGCAAAGTTGAGAATAAGACCATACGCTGCAGAATGCGGTATCGTGGGCATAGTCGTTCGATAATTTCCTGCCTGAAAATACCGATAAGCGGCAAAAGGAGCTTTTATATGAATGAAAAATTCTTCCATTACGTTAACCTAAAAAATCAGTTTTGATTTTTTCGATTAAATGATCCGGGTTTTCAAAAAGATTTTTTGGGTTAAGTCTTGCTTTATCTGCTTCCTTCATATTACGAACTATTTCTCCGGCAAAATAAAATTCGTCACGAGGTAAATCGTTTTCATTGATTCTGCTTAATTCGCTCCAAGAACCATCTTCTTTAAATCCATAAGTATCATATCCTGCTGCAAGTTTTGGTGTTAGTCTAATCACTACACTTTTTGGGGCAAAGTCATATAAGTTTCTCGTATGACCTCCTCCTACATTGTTTAGCTCCCCGATAGAATCTAACAAAGTTTTAACCCATTGAATCGTTTTTTCATTTTTTCTACAGTCATTTCCCGACAAGGCGAAAGGATACTGCACCGCAGTATGAGAAATTTCTTTATTTAAAAGAATCGAATTCTTTTTTTCGGTATTACTCCAAGGACTGTCTACGTTTCTCGGAGATTGATGAAAGGTTGCCTCTATTCTAAAAGGACTTAAGGCCACAGCGTTATTTCCCTTAAAAACCGAATCTTTTTTAGCAACCCATTCTTTACCATGTTTTTCAACTGCTTTTACAATATCTTCTTTCATTGCAATCATATAACCGAATAGAAAATCATCGGCATATAAATCTGCATTACAATAGTCATAGAATTGAACGGATAATTGTGATTTACCGTCTTCATCGATTAGATCGTCGCGTCTTTTGCGGTTGATGTCTTTTCCCCAACCTTCTAACTTTGTCGCGACAATTTCTCTTAGGGCAAAACGAATGGATTCTGAACTAAAAATAATGTAGTCTTTTCCGTTTTTATTAATCCTTTGGAGTACCGGGCGATTTTCTTCATTTTCTCCTCTGTAATTAGAAGTTGGAGCAGCATGAGTAAGAATGGTGCAGAATAAATTTTTATTGTTTTTCGTAGTCATAATTTTTTCCTTTAATTTGGTTAGCTATTTGCAGATAACGCAAGCATAGATAATGCTCTTATTTTTTCCCAGCCTGTATCTTCTTCTGCGTTATACAAAGATTCCGCTAATTTAATATATTCCTCCTCACCAAGTTTGTGCGGAACAGAGCATATCGTTGAAGTGAAGTAATTTATAAAATCTTCTCTATCTTTTCTACTTCGAATTGCAAGAAAGGCGTCCTTTGCAATTTTAGACTTATTTTTGTAATCGTCATCGTTTGCGGGTGTGTTCCTTGACTTTGACCATAATACTTTTTTATCTTTATCCCAAATTATTTGATGTTTAAATTCCAGTTTACTAAAAATATAAGTTCTAATAATTTGATGAACTAACAGTTCTATTGTTTTTGGAACATTTCCATCCTCTGACATTTTCTGTTCTCCTTTAAATTTAATTTCCTGTTCTTCAAAATATGTCTTTGCATCTGTTTTAAATCCGATTTCACCACGCACATTGGCGCCAAATTTAAAAAATTCTTCATATGGATAATTCTTAAATAGTTCATAGAAGCCATTAAGTTCTGATTTGTTTAATAAGAGATTTTGAATAATCTCCTTTTGAAAATGATAATTATGATAAAGCTTTTTATATTGCATGACTTTATTCTCAAAGTCAAAGTTTGGCTTTATGCGGATACTATTTCGTATTCTTATATTCTTATCATCTTTTTCGCAATGTATAATGTCTTGTGCATGAAGAATTTCATGAAACGAATTACCTAACGTTCTCTTTAAGATTAAATGAAATTTGTTTAAAGAATCTAAGCCTGCTATCTGCGGTAGAAATGTAATGGCTTCTCTGGGCCTGTATCCCGCCTTATCCAAACTTCTCTGATTCATATAATCGGGGAAATATTCGCAGAATGATTTCAATCTTAATATATCTGGAATGCAGACAATGTAACCATTATCTGCTAACTTATAGTCTTTAATATTGCTATCATATTCCATTTTTCGGGAAGCATAGGTTTGTATAGTGAAAGGAAAAAAATTTAGTAAAAAGAAATGTTTATGAATATCTTGAAAATTTATTGATTCAGCATTTACTTTCTGAGCACCTATGAAATATTGACTTTTAAGAGTTTTAAAATCAGTTAAACTAGATAAGATTTTCCACTGTTTTATTATGTTCGGATCATTCTCTGATTCATATTTTTTATATTCGTTTCTAGTGGTAGGGATACCTCTAATTGTACTCCACATCATATCTCGCCAAAGTTTAATCCAGAGACCATTCTCTTTATTCTTATCATATTGAGAAAGAAATGAGCCAAACGGGTATTTGTCGTCATAAATATAAACTATCTTTTCTTCTTCTATGGAATAAGTTTTTATTGGTTCAATATCAATATTATTTGGATACTTTCTTTTCTTTTTAGTTTCTTCTTCGTATATATATAGTTTTCTATTTTTTTTAGAGCTGGGGTTTGGATTATCGATTTCTTGAATTAAAACTTTATTAGGTTCTAATTTTGCTTTTGGTTTAGATGGATAAATAAAAATTTTTGTTTCGAATTTTTTAGAATACAAATCGAGAGGAGGAATATCTTTTTTATTTTCTCCTTTACCTTTAGTTCTGATTTTATCATCTTCCACTCTTATAAAAATAGGCTTATAAATCTCATCAAACAAGTCCTTCACATCTTTTTTCGTAAGAGTTACCTTGAGTCCCGCCTCGCTAATTTGCGTTCTTTTTATAAGCTCCTTATTTATATCCTGTTTATCTAACCAATCTATGATTAGATAAAGTCCGGCAAGCCCAGCTTTGTGTTGAGAGGATGGGAGTTCATGAAGTTTATATTCTAAAGTAATTTCTTTCAGGTTTTCTTTAGATTCTTTTTCATTTTTGAATTTTGGAGAGGAAGACAAATTTTCATTATCCTTAGTCATTTGCTTTTTCATAATGCAAACCCTCTTTTATTATTATAATATTTCCTGCTCACTATCTTTAAGTATTTGGGTAAAAGCGAATGTTCTTCGTTACGTAAATTGAGTTCCCGCTTATCGGGAACGGGTAGAATATAGGGGTCAATCGGTTTCTTAGATTGTAAAAGTTGACTTACTTCCGGAAAATCTTCATCCAAAATAGCCTGCGCTGTGAACTCTTCGATGTCTCTGTAGTCGCTGGGTAAGGCGAAATATCCTCCGTCAATAAAGGATGCGGATGGAAGTGTTTTATACTCTTGTGCGGAACATTCCTCTAATTTCGTCGCTAATAAATTTTGACTTATATCTTTTTCTGGAAGATTGTTTAAGAAATTTTTTGCCGCATTTATTTCATCCGAAGAATATGGTTTTAAACTTCCGACTACTTCGTATAAATAAAGTTCTGCCCTAAATTCGTCTCCTTTTTTAAGGTGTCGATTCGCTCTGCCGAATCTTTGAACCATAGAAGACACCGGTGCAAACTCGGAAATCAACACATCTGCGTCTAAATCCAAACTCATTTCGCAAACTTGAGTAGTGACCGCGATAGAATTTAGGTTGCTACCTTGAAAAGCATTTACCGTATTTTCATGAACAGTTTTTCTGTCTGATAATTTAAATCGGCTATGATAACAATGAACTTCTGTTTGTAATTCTTCCGTTAATTCTTCATACGTTTTTTGGCATCTATCCACTGTATTCAAAACCCAAAGGACTCGCTTTCCTTCTCGAAAACTTTTAATTGCAATTTCTTTTGCTTGTTCTGCATTTTCTAAAACGGTTTTATTATATCTAGGATGATTTTCTAAGTTTATTAAGTTTTCTAGTTCTTTTCTATCTTCTTCTTTAGGATATTGTTCTAAATCTAGTTCTAATAAACTTTGTTTATTCTTAGGTGTTAAAGTTGCAGTCATGCAAAGAATTGGTAAGTCAAAATACTTTAAAAAACTAAGTAGCGATGAAAACATTGCTTTGTCGAAACTATGGACCTCGTCTACTATCAATGCGCATTCAGAAAGAACGGGTAATAGGCATATGCCTTTATAATTATTCTGTAAGAAACTTAAGAATTGATCCGCTGTTGCGCTAAAGAATTTCTTTGACCAAAAAGCTATGGCAAATAACCGTTCATCCGCCTCTGAAATACGAAAATCTCTTTTTGATTTTTCATCGTCAGGATTTTGAAACATAGAATCCAATTCGTAGTCGGAAGTTCCATGCATTAAGGTTGCATCCGCTTCTGGAGCCCAAGATGCGTAGTCCTTGAATCCTTCTGTTGCAGTTCCGCGAGTAGGATAAAGAAAAATGACCTTGCTAATTTTTTGCTTTTTAGAAACTTCATTCGCCCAATTCCAGGCTGCTAATGTCTTACCCATGCCACAACCGGCCATCAGTAGGACTCGATCACCTTTGGTTGCTACTTGCTTTTGAAACTGGTGAAGTTCGAGAATTTTTTTATCATCCATTCTTTTTTGAATGATTTCTTTTAAAATTTCATTTTCTTTAATTTCATCGGAATGAATGGCCTTTGATATCCACTTTTCGATTAAATGATTTTCTCTTACAAGACCGGACGAGGCGCTATCCGAAACAATCAGCGCTGCCTTAATTGCAAGGTGAAGTTGTTTTCTGTTTTCATCCAATCTAAAACCAAGTATTCCAGATTCTTTTGCCCCAGATTGAAATGTTTTTTTCCAATTTTCGTCTTCTGGACTGAAGGTTTTATAGTTCAACTGAGGAATGTCTATATCGCTTTTTAAGAACTGGTTTACTTTTTTTAGAATTATTTTTACTTCTTCATGGAAAAGATTTAATATTACAAAATCACGAAGTGGATCTGTTAACCATTTATATTGATGGTCGTTTTTATCCGTGGCTTTTAAATGGTGGCACAGTACTGCTGATGTAATTATTGGAATATCTAAATCTTTGTTTTGAGAAAGCCATTTTCTAATTTCAGGTAAGTGCAATACAAAAGCGCTCAAATGCTCATGTCTGATCCCTTGATGAAAGAATCCTTTCTCCCTTACTGCTTTCTGAAAGTCATCGTTCGCTTTTCCAATATCATGAAAAAGACAAGTCACACGAAGATTTAAAAGAAATTTTTCTTCGTCTTCTTTTCTTATTTTAAAAAAACGAAGCCAGTTATTTAAGAATCGCGATTCTTTTCTAAAAATTGAAATCGCCGCATTTTCCGTATCAAACGAATGTTCTTGAAGGGAGATTTCTCTTCCGTCTTGAGTTCTACTCTTCGCCAGCAACTTCTCCATCAAACCCTGATTCCTACAAAGTGGCCGCAACCCATCTTTCTTCTTCCGCCTAAACCTTGAGTTTGTAAAAGAATCGAAGCTTCCGGTGTTAAATTGTGTAATAGAACTGGAAAGCCGACGACTTCCTTATCGTGAATGCGAATCGTTTTGCGTATGATTTTTTGATTGTTCTCAGAGATCCTTCCCCTAAATAAAAGAACTTCACAGGATACTTCAAGTTTTTGTAATTTATCTTGAACCGACTTCAAAAAGGCGTCTTCTTCCGTATAACCTTTGATCGTTACTAAGCGACTGTACAAGATTTTATGAGGTTTCAATAGGTTAATCGTAGGAATTCCCAAGCGTATTTTATCTTGCGATAATTCCAAACTTTTGCCGGCCAATTTTAATAAGTGAGGCAATAAAGATTGTGAAGCGCGAATTCTTAATTTACTTGCAACGTTTAAATGTAAGGTTCTATTTTTATCGGGAATTCCAGATATTCCGCAGATCGAAAGGGCTTCCGTTTCATGGATAATTCTTTCCTGTTTGCAAAGTGCTGAATAGAGTTTATACCCGTGATCTGCCGGAATGGATTTGCCATGCACCGGAAATTTAAGTTCAAGATATTGCATATTTTAATTTACGAAATTATGATTTTACTAATTAAGAGAATGAATTTGTAAAATTCTATCTCATTTTTGAAAGTAGAATAAAAAATTTCAGAACAAACACGGGACGGACATAGAATGAATCCAAGAACAATTTTGGTGCTTTCTGCTTGCAGTAGTTGGAAAGGCGAAATATAAACTGAGAAAACGCAGATCAGGTTTGTTCCGCATTCCGAATTTTATTAGAGTTGTTGAAAAGTGAATTTTTCATCTCTGTTTTACGGAAACGTTTGATTGAAGTATAAATTATTGGATTGGGTGCTTTATATTAATAGTTTTGAGTAATAAAATCATTCTAGTTGGAGTAGAATCGATAATTTTACTTTTATTAAACTCTATTTTTACATAAAAGAATATTAGAGTTGTTGAAAAATTCCATAGTGAAGATTCGTAAAATTGCTTCAATTGTCCATTCAATCCAATATAAACAGATCAAGAATTAATTTTTCAACAAATCTATTCTATTTTAATAGTGTTCGTTGGACCATCCTACGTCGTTTAGAAAGTCGTCATAGGAACCGTCGAAAATTTGAATCGAATCGTTATCGAATACGATCAGTTTTGTAGCAACTGCACGAAGATGTAGTTCGTCATGAGTCACCATAATGATGGAACCTTCGAATTCATCTATGGCTTCTATCAGAGAATCGCAAGACTGCATATCTAGGTGATTTGTTGGTTCGTCCAGATAAAGCAGATGACAAGGAGTCACTAATATTTTGCCGAGAAGCACTCTGCTTTTTTCTCCTCCGGAAAGTACTTTGATTTTTTTCAAAGCTTGATCTTCTGAAAACATCAATCCACCTGCGATTGTTCTAGCCTTCCATTCGTTGCAGGAAGGGTCGGAACTCATAATTTCTTCCACCACAGTTGAGTTTTCGTTTAGATTGAGTTTGTTGGTCTGGCCGAAGTAACCTTCTTTTAAAACCGGATGTTTTTTGATCGTTCCTTGAGAGGTTTCTAATTCGCCCGCTAAAATTTTGAGAAGTGTGGATTTCCCTTTTCCGTTTTTACCGATGATACAAATTCTTTCTCTATTGCCTACGCTGATGGAAAAATTTTCTATCAGAAACGGTTCCTTGCCGTCATAGGAAAAGGTAAGATTTTCCGCAGACAACATCTGATTTGCATTGAATGGAGCGCTGTTGAAATATAATTCCAGATCTTCTATTTTTTCTAAGGCTTTCATTTCGCCTTGTTTTTCTAATTTTTTGACTCTGGACTGAGCCCGGCTCGCAAAACTCGCTTTTGCTTTAAATTTTGCGATGAATATCTCTTCTTGTTTTCTTTTTTTAGCCTCGTTCAAACGAGTTTTTTCGTAAATTTCTTCGGATTGATTGATCTGATTGTAAAGTTTATCTGTATCACCTTGAACTTTGATTGCTTTAGTTCTATGAATCGCAATTGTATGAGTGACTACTGCATCCATAAATCCTCTATCATGAGTTACTAATATGATTTCTCCTTCCCATTCCCTTAAAAATTCTTCGAGCCAGCGGATTGTTACTATATCTAGATAGTTATTCGGTTCGTCTAACATCAGCATGTCGGGAGAGGAGACTAGAAGTTTTGCAAGATTCATCCGAATCTGATAACCCCCCGAAAAATCGTTTGGATTTTTTTCCATGTCCTGTTCGGAAAAACCCAGACCGAAAAGGATTTTTTCTACTTTCCAAGTTTCGTATTCTTCTCCCTCGGGAAGTCCAAGAGAACATTCTTCTAATACAGTTGGTTTTGTAAAATGAAGGTGCTGTTGCAGATGTCCAATTTTATATCCTTTAGGTGTGGAAATCGTTCCTGAATCCGCTTCTACGTTTCCAAGTATCATCTGAAAAAGAGTGGATTTTCCATGTCCGTTGCGACCTACAAGTCCGACTTTTTCTCCTCGATTGATACTCAAGTTCAAGTCGTCAAAAAGAACTTTAGTTGTAAATGCCTTGTTCAGGCCGGAAATTTTTATCATCTGAAAACCAAAATTTCAGACACAATATAAGGGTCATTCTAAATGTATCCGTATTCTATTTGAAAAGTCGGATCTCTGCCTATGTTATTCTTTTTGATCAAGATCTTAATTTTAATCCAAGGGTCGTAACAACGCCCATGTTTGGAAAACGCGGGAACTCTTACAGTTACGAGATTTTATCAATCAAACTTTGGGTCGTAACAACGCCCATGTTTGGAAAACGCGGGAACTCTTACAGTTACGAGATTTTATCAATCAAACTTTGGGTCGTAACAACGTCCATGTTTGGAAAATGCGGGAACTCTTACAGTTACGAGATTTTATCAATCAAACTTTGGGTCGTAACAACGCCCATGTTTGAAAAACGCGGGAACTCTTACAGTTACGAGATTTTATCGATCAAACTTTGGGTCGTAACTACGCCCATGTTTGGAAAACGCGGGAACTCTTACAGTTACGAGATTTTATCAGTCAAACCTTGGGTCGTAACAACGTCCATGTTTGGAAAACGCGGGAACTCTTACAGTTACGAGATTTTATCAGTCAAACTTTGGGTCGTAACAACGCCCATGTTTGGAAAACGATTAAACAACTTCCGAAGGATCCCAACAGGTTCTGAAATTTTCGTCCAATGAATTTAGAATTTTCATATCTTCTTCCGAAATTGCAAAATCAAAAACTTTAGAATTTTCGATGATTCTTTTTTTTTGAGTGGATTTTGGAATGACTACAATTTTTTGTTCAATGGCCCAACGAATCAAAATCTGAGCCGGAGTTTTATCGTATTTTTGCGCAATTTTAGAGATCGTAGGATCTTCTATTTTTTGACCGTGTGCCAGCGGGCTATAAGCTTCGAGTTGGATTTTATGTTTTTTACAATATTCTAATAAGTGAATCTGATTTAAAAACGGATGAAACTCAACTTGATTGACTGCGGGAGTAATTTGAGAATCTTTCAATAATTCTCCGAGATGGGTGATCGTATAGTTGCTGACTCCGATTGCTTTACAGAGTTTATCATGGTAAACTTTTTCCAATTCTTTCCAAGAATTCATTCTTTTAGAAGTTACCGGAAAATGAATGAGATAAAGATCCACAAAATCGATTCCTAATTTATCAAGACTGTTTTCGAGTGCCTTTCTAGTTTTATCCGGCCCTTGATCTGCGTTCCAAAGTTTTGTAGTGATAAAAATTTCTTTTCTTGGAATTCCGCTTTCTCGAATCGCTTGACCCACATCTTTTTCATTGTCATAAATTCTGGCCGTATCGATATGACGATAACCCGCTTCTAAAGCGTTTAAAACCGCTTCTTTGCATTCTTTGCCGGATTTAGTTTTCCAAACTCCAAGTCCTAAAATCGGCATAGAAATTCCGTTATTGAGCGTTACCGTTTGTTTAAGCGAATTCTCTTTATTATTCATCTTTGCCTCTTGATTTGATTTTGGATTGTAAAAAGAATAAAACGCAACAACTTAAGAATGAAATTATGAATTTCTATTACACACTTCTATCAAATCAGGTACCTAAACTTTTATCCCAAAGTATCGTTCCTTGTAAGTTCAATAAAATCTAATGCGAAAGGGATCGATGAATGAACTAAAGCACAACACTTCCTATGAGGCGCGTTGTAAGTTCAAGTTATTGGTATTTTATAAAAATTGAATCTGTTTTTGGAATTTCACAATAACTTGACCAGAGCTAAGAGCCCGGTCCGGCGATGCCGGATTCGCCCTGGTTTTCTTTCTCTGAATTTATAGGATGATTGGATTGGGTTCTTTATTGTGTAGTTCTTGAGTAAAGTAAAAATAAATTCGTATTAAAATCGGTATTACCCTAAAACGATTCGCTAGAGCCATTGTGTTAATCGCAGATATGGATTTTTTTAATGTGAGTTTGTTACGTTTCATTTTTTTGAAAAAAGTTGGATCTAAACTTTGCAGATCGATTCCTTAAATTGTGGGAACTATCACAAATCTAGATTTTATAGACTGACTTTGAATTTGTGGGAGCTCTTACAAATCCGGGTTTTGCAGACTGACTTTGAATTTGTGGGAACTATCACAAATCTAGATTTTATAGACTAACTTTAAATTTGTGGGAACTCTTACAAATCCGGGTTTTGCAGACTAACTTTGAATCTGTGGGAACTCTTACAAATCCGGGTTTTGCAGACTAACTTTGAATTTGTGGGAACTCTTACAAATTCGGGTTTTATAGACTAACTTTAAATTTGTGGGAACTCTTACAAATCCGGGTTTTGCAGACTAACTTTGAATCTGTGGGAACTATCACAAATCTAGATTTTATAGACTGACTTTGAATCTGTGGGAACTATCACAAATCTAGATTTTATAGACTGACTTTGAATTTGTGGGAACTATCACGTTTTCAGTGATAGAGATTATAATTTCTTTTTAGATTTTGAAACAACCTATTTATAAGATTAGAATATTCCATTTATCAAGTAATGTGGGAACTACCACGTTTTCGAGATATTACAGTAAAACATAAATTTGTGGGAACTACCGCGTTTTTTACTTTAAACGATCGACTACAAGAAGAGTAACATCGTCGTCAAACTTAGAACGGTTGCAAAATTCGATACAATCCGAAATAATTTGAGACGCGGCTTCCTTTGAAGTTTTAGAAACGGACCTATGAATCGAAATAGAAATCAACTCTTCGTTATAACGTTTGGTTCTGTCCTCGGAATAATGTTCGGAAATACCATCCGTATACAATACCAGTCTGTCACCGGAGTCGAAATCAACCCGGTTCTCCTCGAAAAAAAGATCCGGAATGACTCCGATCAATTTACCCTTCGTTTCTAAAGGAGTCAGATTGTCGGTAGAGTTTTGTAAAAGTAAAGGATGATTGTGTCCTGCGTTGGAATAAAGAATTGTATTTTGATCGGTGTTGATCACACAATAAAACGCGGTTACAAAATTTCCGACCATCTTATTATAAAGAGCGTGATTGAGTTCTGTAAAAAATTGAGAAGGACTCGAAAGAATTTCTTTATCGTAAGTGGAAATGATTGTGTTCATCATCGCAGCGATTGCAGAAGCCGAAAGACCGTGACCGGAAACGTCCGCGATTAAAAACCCGGTTCGTTCTGGATCCAATCTAAATATGTTATAAAAATCTCCTCCTACATTCGAATAGGGAATATACTGTGCGCTAACTTCCAAATTTTTTATATAAGGGATTGCAGTTGGAATGAACTTAGACATGACTTCTCTGGCTCTTTGCAACTCACGATCCGAATCTACTACTTTGTGAAATAGATCTGCATTTTTAATCGTTAGAGCAAGCCTATTGGCAATCGTGTCCAACATTTCCAAATCGTTTTGATGAAACGCAAAACCGGACTTTTTACTATTAACGCTAATAACTCCTAAAAGTTCGTTTCTATAAATTAAAGGAGAAGAGATGAGAGAATTTGCTTCGAACTTATATCTTGCGTTCTTATCGTAACGATTGTCTTCCTCCAAATTCTGGATAAGAAGACTTTTCTTCTCTTTGGCGATCCAACCGGCAACACCTTCTCCAAAAGGAACCGTAATTGTTTGAACCGCTTCTTTCGGAATTCCTTTGGCTGCTAAAATTCTTAGGGTTTGGTTTGTATGATCCGCAAGATAGATGGTCCCGGTTCTTGCTTCTAAAAATTCTAATATTCTTTGTAAAACCCAATTGCCTAATTCATGAATACTTTTTTCGGAAACGATTCGTTTTTCAAATTCATAAAGAAGGGAAAGTTCTAAAATTCTCTTTTTGAGATTATCGTGTATTTTTGCGTTCTGTATCGCGATCGCTGCCACTTCGGAAAGAGAAGTAAGATAATTTAAATCGGAGGAATCAAAAGAACGGTTTTGCGTTTTGTTTAGAATTTCAAGAGTTCCGATAACTTTATTTTCCACAAACAAAGGAACACATATTAAAGAGCGCGTTCTATAACCGGTTTTTTGATCCCAAGAAGGATTGAATCTAGAATCCAAATAAGCGTCTTCTAATATGATCGTTTTTTTCTCTTTGGCGACCCAACCCGCAATTCCTTCTCCTAAATTAAGACGTCCATATTTTTGAATGATTTCTCCTTTTTCGCCGAGAGTCACTTCGCAATATAAAAATTCTCCGGTTTCATCTAGAAGAAATAAGGAACTTGCCTCCGCTTCTAGAAGATCCTTGGAATAAAGCATAATCAAAGGTAAAAGTTGATAGAGATCTAAGTTCGCTGTAAAGATCGTACTGACGTTTAAGATACTTTTTAGTTTTTGAAATTCCAAAACGGTCTGAGGCATAGATATTTGCGTCAAGACTGGAGTGAACAGAAAGATCGTCAAGGGTTTGGAAGGATTTAAAAAAAAACGAAAATAAAAAGAGAAGTTTTGCGCCGAAGAAATTGAATTCAACAAGAAACTTTAAGAAATTTTTTAGGTCTTATATAAGATCATGGAAAATCAAATCTCTCGTTTTCTTATTTTTCTTACGGTGTTTACGTTCATTATCGGGTTGGGTTATACGTATACAGGCTTTCGTTTAATTCCAAATTTAAGTAATCAAGGATGGATTTCTTGGTTAGGGTGGACTCTGATCGTATTGTTCACCTTAAGTATTCCGGTGAGCTATTATATCAGTCTGACTTCCAAACGAGAAGGAATTCAAACCGCTTTTTCCTATCTGGCGTTTACTGGACTCGGTTTTTTTACGATCTTATTCAGTTTGGTATTGTTAAAAGACATTACCACCGTGTCTTTTTACGGACTTAGTAAATTTTTTCCGAGTCAGAATACCATAGAAAGTGAAACCGCAGAATTGATACAAAGAAAAGAATTTCTAAATAGGGTTTTAAGTTTTTCGGTACTTGGACTTGCGGGGGGATTGACCGGAATCGGATTTTATCAGGCGCATAAAAAGTTAAAAGTGATTTTGGTAGAAGTAATAGAAAAAAATCTACATACGTCCTTAGACGGATTTAGAATTGTTCAGATTTCTGACGTTCACATAGGACCTACGATTAAAAAAAGTTTTTTAGAATCTGTAGTTAAAAGAATCAATGAACTGGAACCGGATTTGGTGGCAATTACCGGAGATTTGGTAGATGGGCCCGTAAGTAAACTAGGGCATCATATTACACCTCTTGCAAATCTAAAATCTAAACACGGAACCTTCTTTGTAACTGGAAATCACGAATATTATTCGGGTGTACTTTCTTGGATTCGGGAATTGGAAAAACACGGAATCCGAGTATTGTTAAACGAAAATAAAATTTTAGAACACGGTAAGGCTAGCCTAACACTTGCGGGAGTTACTGATTTAAAAGCGGGAACAATTCTTGAGGAACACAAAACAGATCCGTATCGTGCAATGAAAGGTGGGGAAAAAACGGATTATAAAATATTACTCGCTCATCAACCCAATAGCGTCTTTGAAGGGGCGGAAGCCGGATTTGATCTACAGTTGTCCGGACATACTCACGGAGGACAATACTTTCCGGGTAATCTACTAATCTATTTGGCGCAGAAGTTTGTAGCGGGACTTCATAAACATAAGGATACTTGGATCTACGTAAGTCGTGGAACCGGATATTGGGGACCGCCGATACGACTCGGAGCGCCTTCCGAAATCAGCGTGATTCAATTGAAGAAAAATTCTTAAATAATCTTCTAAAACGGATTTTTAATTTTATAATGGCCGCAAAACGGCGATTCTGTGCAAAAATTTGATTGGACGATGTTTCTTTTTGGATTTTATAGAACCTACTTTAAAATACGAACCTTTTGAAACCTAAGCCGGATTCCGATATAAAAACAAAGGAGGCGGCGATGGTACTTTTCGGGATCGATCGAAAAATAATCTTCGCGTTAGGAGTTATTTTACTTTTGTTTTTTGTGTTCTTAGATTGTGGAAAAAAAAACAAAGGAACTACTAAGAAAGAAAACGTTAAAACTCCGAACTCACAGAAAAAAAATAAAGAATTAGAACTGGAACCGGATTTAAAGGAAAGAAAATTTTTTCAAGAAGACGCATTAGGCCAACCTAAAAAATACGTAGAAGAAGCCTCGGAACCAAATCGACCTTATCGGGAAGAAACTAAATCCATTTCCTCTTATCTTGGAACTGCTCCCGGATGTAAAAATGGAAATTGTAAAAATGGACAGGGTATATACGTATACGATACCGGAGAAGTATATTCCGGAACTTTCAAAAATGATAAACGACATGGATACGGAAAGATTCAATACAAAGACGGTGATTTATATTCCGGATATTTTCAAAACGATAAGAAAGTGGGAACCGGAACGTATCGATTTGCAAACGGGGCCGTATTTAGCGGAAGGTTTTACGACGACGGAGAAAGTGCAGAAGGACATCTGATTGTGGGAAAAAGAAAAAAAGAATGTTCTATTATCCGAAACAAACTAAGTTGTCACGGATAATTTTTCACACACGATCAATGATTCAGTGTTAGGTGGGTAGTCTTGAGTGAGTTTTCAACATTTTAAAAAAAACATTATAAGATTCAAAGATAAGAATCTTAAAATCAAATTTTCGAATGAAATTTTAATTCTGTAAATTTTGTATAATAAAATAAAGGCGAATCCGGCTTGCCATAGGCAGCCGAACCGGGCTCTTAGCTCTGGTCAAGTTATTGTGAAATTCCAGAAACAGATAGATTCAATTTTTATAAAATACCAATAACTTGATCCTAAAACGCTTTCGTAAAAAGCGTTTTGCTGAGTTAACGCGCCTCATAGGAAGCGTTGTGTTTTAGTTCATTCATCGATCCCTTTCGCATTGAATTTTATTGAACACGCGTTAATCTACGTTTTGTACAGTACTAGGGGTCAGTAAAATTATTTGTTAAACGGAATATTCTAATGTTGTAAATGAATCTCTGTAAAACTGAATTTGTGGGAACTCTCGCAAATCTAGGTTTTACAGACTAACTTTTAAAATGTGGGAACTCTCGCAAATCCGGGTTTTACAGACTAACTTTGAATTTGTGGGAGCTCTCACAAATCCGGGTTTTACAGACTAACTTTGAATTTGTGGGAACTCTCACAAATCCGGGTTTTACAGACTAACTTTTAAAATGTGGGAACTCTCGCAAATCCGGGTTTTACAGACTAACTTTGAATTTGTGGGAACTCTCACAAATCCGGGTTTTACAGACTAACTTTTAAAATGTGGGAACTCTCACAAATCTAGGTTTTATAGACTAACTTTTAAAATGTGGGAACTCTCACAAATCCGGGTTTTATAGACTAACTTTTAAAATGTGGGAACTCTCACAAATCCGGGTTTTGCAGACTAACTTTGAACTTGTGGGAACTCATATTCAATAGTTTGTCGGACCAAGTTTTAAATAAAGTCTTGACGAATAAAAAACAAAAAAGCCGCGGATCAAATAACATAAGATTATGAAATTCTAATCATTAGAGGGATCCGACCAAAGTCCGTTGTCTTTGATGAGTTGTACTAACTTTTCATCCGCGATTTCACTGGGAACGTTTTTTAGAACGATTTCTTTTCCTCGATAGAGATGGACTTTGCCCGGACCGGCACCCACATAGCCGAAATCTGCATCTGCCATTTCACCAGGACCGTTTACAATACAACCCATCACCGCAATTTTAACACCCTTGAGATGACCGGTTCTGGATTTGATTCTGGCCGTAGTTTCCTGAAGATCAAAAAGGGTTCTACCGCAAGAAGGGCAGGAAATATATTCCGTTTTTGTTAAACGAAGTCTGGTGCCTTGTAAAAGATCATAAGAAAGTTGGAATATTTCTTCGATGTCTTTGATTTTGGGAGTAGAGATTCGGATCAGATCTCCGATGCCGTCTATCAAAAGTCCGCCTATGCCGATTGCGGAATTGTACAAAGCTTCTTCCGGATTGGAAAAAGAGCCGTGAAGAAGAATCGGAAATTCAAAATTACTTAGAATGTTTCCTAATTTTCTATAGTCGTATAAAATTTCTTTGGAATCCAGAGAAAATAAAACGTTTTTGATTCCTATTTCGGATAACGTATCTGGAAGTCCTCTGAGAAAATCAATTTTATCGCCACTCGTGTGAATTTCCGAAAAAAGCCCAGCGTATTGTCTTTCTTTCAGAAAAGATAACATCTTTTCTCCGTCTTGAAATTGAAGAAACGGATCGAATACGATCTTAGGAAAACTAAGAAGTTCTTTTTGAAGTTTCTCGTTTAAAGAAACGTTTTTAGAAAGAAGGATCCCCACCGGAATAGACAACGCCGCCGCCGCTTCAGAAATTTCTTTCAATTGATCGGGTAAGGGAGAATCAACTAAAATGCTTTCCGGTTCTATTGAAAGAGGTTTTCCATACTGATAAAGTTTTGCAACGTTTGCTAAAAATGAGTTTGAATTTTCGAAAGGTAAAATCGTTTCCACTCGTACCGGATGATTTTCTCCCGCTTCGAACTGGGCGAACTTGATTTCACTGCTATAAAATCGATTATAAGAGAAAGGATTTCTAAATTCGGAATAACCTTTTGCGGAATTTTGGTTCGAAGTTTTTTTGTTAAATTTGTCTGCAAGAAGTTTTGCAACCGGCACTTCTAAAACAGGATCTTCTGTAAGAGAAACCCGAATTGTATCTCCTAGGCCGTCTTCTAAAAGAGAACCGATACCTATGGCAGATTTAATTCTTCCGTCATTACCATCTCCCGCTTCGGTAACTCCTAAATGTAAAGGATAATCCATTTTTAGTTCGTTAAATCTGGAAGCGAGCATTCTATAGGCTTGAACCATGACCTGAGGATTGGAAGCTTTCATACTTACAATAATATCATAATATCCTAAACTTTCTGCGATATGTATAAATTCGAGAGCGGATTCAACCATACCCAGAGGAGTGTCGCCGTATCGGTTCATGATCCGATCGGAAAGAGAACCGTGGTTGGTTCCGATCCTCATCGAAACTCCTAATTCTTTACAACGTAAAACGAGAGGGGAAAATACTGTCGAAATTCTTTCCAATTCTTCGTTGTATTCAGAGTCCGTATAATCTCTGACTACAAATTTTTTCTTATCTGCAAAATTGCCAGGATTGATTCTTACTTTTTCCACATATTCGACAGCTTTCATCGCGACGCTAGGAGTAAAGTGAATGTCCGCAACGAGAGGAACTTTACTACCCGCTTTTTTCAGTTCTTGTCGAATCGAAGGAAGATTGTCTGCGTCCGCTTGAGAGGGAACTGTAAGTCTTACAATTTCACAACCGGCTCGTTCCAGTTCCAGAATTTGTTTTACGGAACCTTGTGTATCCGTGGTATCGCTATTGATCATAGATTGGATGACGATCGGATTATTTCCGCCTACTTTGACGTCTCCTACTTTGACTTCTCTGGATCTTCTTCTTTGATAACCGAAAGGTGTTTGATTGTATCTAAAATTCATTATCGTTTAGAATACTCCCTCTTACTTAACGTGAGTTCGACTTAATAAAATCAGGGCGAATCCGGCTTGCTATAGGCAGCCGGACCGGGCTCTTCGCTCTGGTCAATAAATTGCATAGAGGAAACATAATACAACAATTGTCTTTAGTTTCAATTTATTGACCTCGCATCGATCCCTTTCGCGTTAATTTACGTTACTTAAGACAGTTTTGTAGAGAATTATAACCTCGTCATTCTCCTTTTTATCAGAGTAAAATCGATTTCAAAACTAAGTAAAAAACAGATATTTAAGCAAGTTCTTCATAAAATGGAGTTTCTATCGCACTTAAGAGAACCGTCAAACTCTGTAAATTTCTTTCACGTATTTTTACGGGGCGAATTGATTTTGAGCCTTCTCAATCCGATAGTACAAACACATCTTTCGGAAATAAATCAATCAATCATGGAATTTTCTTTTTCGAAACCAACAGAGACATACCGTATACGGGTTACGGTCGCTATTTATCGGAATAATATTTTGTCTTATAAGAACGAAGTAATCATACCTTCCGAATATTTAAGAAGAACTGAAGCGAGAGCGCATATTCAAAAAGAAATTTCGGAAAGACTTGTACATTCTAATTTTTTTCGTTCTCATAGGCCCGATTATGATCTAGTTCGTTACACGGAAGAAGCTACGTGTAATACTTTTTTGCGCTATAGAATTCTTTCTCTAAAATCGGGAGAAGGATTGATCCGAGAAAGGATTTGATCAATTCTAGTTTCTGTTGTTTATCACAGAAAACTTTTTGAAAACACTTATAAAATTCAAAGATAAAGATTTTCAAATTCAATTAAAATGAATAGAAAAAAATAAGCCGTCTAACAGGGATAAAACGAACTTATGAAAGTTTACGAAATTCAAAATCAATTTGGCCTGGAAAATTTAAAAATTTCAGAACGCCCCGATCCGGTTCCAGTACAAGGAGAAGTGCTCGTTCGTTTTAGGGCCGCTTCTTTAAATTATAGAGATTATTTAATGGCGATAGGTAAATACAATCCTAAACAAAAACTACCTTTGATACCTCTTTCCGATGGAGCGGGGGAAGTAGTTCAAGTTGGTCCAGGAGTTACTCGTTGGAAGATAGGGGATAAGATATGTGCGAATTTCGCTCAGACTTGGTTCGATGGCGCTCCGGAAAAAGATATGTTAAAAAATACTCTAGGGGGTCCGTTAGACGGAACACTCTGCGAATACAGAATTTTTAAAGAGGAAGGTCTGGTTCCAATGCCTGAAAATCTTTCTTTTGCAGAAGCTTCTACACTTCCTTGTGCCGCTCTGACTGCTTACACCGCGATTGTAACTCACGGAAACATACAACCTGGAGCTACCGTAGTCGTTCAAGGGACCGGAGGTGTTTCTATCTTTGCATTACAATTTGCTAAAATGATGGGATGTAGAGTCATTGCTACTTCTTCAAGCGAAGAAAAATTGGCAAAAGTAAAAGAATTAGGGGCAGACGAAGTCATCAACTACAAGGAAAAAACAAACTGGGATAGAGAAGTTCGTAAAATAACGGAAATGAAAGGCGCTGATCTTGTCATCGAAGTGGGAGGTGCGGGTACTTTACAAAAATCGATTTCTAGTACAAAACCTTGGGGAACGATCGCATTGATCGGGGTTTTAGCTGGAGGAGAGAGTAATAACTTATCTCTATTTCCGATTTTGATGCAGGGAATTCGGATTCAGGGAATTATCGTAGGAAATAAAAGAAACTTCGAAGATATGAATTGTGCAATCGAGACAAACAAGATCAAACCAGTAGTGGATCACGTTTATTCTTTTGAAGAGGTTCCTAAAGCTTTTGAAAGCCTAAAAGCAGGAAAACATTTTGGAAAGGTTTGTATCGAAATTTAGAATTTACTGCAAAGTCTTAAGAAGAATTTTGAATTCTGGCGTTTTATCAATAGAGTTGTTGAAAAATCAATTCTCCATCTCTTTCTGTTCCATTGAAACGGGCAATTCAATTGAAGCAGTTTCGCTAATCTCCACTATAGAATTTTCGACAACTCTAATAAGTAATATGAGTTCGGCGTAATTCAATGCGAAAGCGATTGAGGCGTAGTCGATAAATTGTAATTCAAGATAATATATTGTATTACGTTTCTTTTATGCAATTTATTGACTGGAGCTGAAAGCGCGGTCCGGCAAAGCCGGATTCGCCCGATTTTTTCCGCGAATTTACGTTAAGTGTATTTTGTAAATTAAATATAGTTTTATTATAATTATCTTATGTGATTTGATTTTATTGATCTCTATGAAATTGAACGTTTCGAGTTTTTATTGCAAGATCCTTTTCTAAAATAAAATTTAAGTATTCTGTTATTGTATGTACTTCTGAACGATAGTTCGACAAGTTTCAAAGGATGGAACTTATTTCTCGAACAATATGATTCTTAGGCCTGTTTCAAAATTTAAAATGTGGGATCTCACACAAAAAGGCCAACGATTTTAAGTTAGATTTACTACTCGGACGCATGAAAATAATACCAAGTTATTAACGGCCGAACTTGCGTTATTTAACGTGAGTTCGGCATTAAGAATTTTCTAAAAGTGGTAGTTCCCACATCCATTTTTCACGATAAAACGAAATTTTAGGAAACAGATTCCTTATACCGAATTCACGTTATTTATGTGTCTGAGTAGTATATCTGATTTTCCCGTAAAAAATAAAACGTGGGAACTCTTACGAACCCAAATCATGAAAAATGAATATTTTATGTGACTTAATCTGTGGGAACTCTCACAAATCCATA
Organism: Leptospira kirschneri serovar Cynopteri str. 3522 CT; assembly: GCF_000243695.2. NCBI lineage: Bacteria > Pseudomonadati > Spirochaetota > Leptospiria > Leptospirales > Leptospiraceae > Leptospira > Leptospira kirschneri. The sequence goes on from NZ_AHMN02000020.1 coordinate 37,790, forward strand.
TTTTACGGTAAAATTTTAAAATGTGGGAACTACCACAAATTAAAATTTCGCAGTAAAACTTTCAAAAGTTCGAAATTTTATTGAGTTGGTCTCTAAAAATAAATGTAGGAACTCTACGTTTTTAGAAATCAAAAATAGTAATCTCTATAAATTCTATATTTATTATAGTTTTCGTATGAGTTCCCACAAGATGAACGGTTTTTAAACTCGTCTTAACCCGCGGCTTTCGGAAAATTTTTATAAAGAGATTTATTTCCGCCGGGAGGTTTTCCAATATCAACACCCGCTTTTAGAAGTTCCAGCCTAAGTTCTTTACGGAAAGAGTGATAGTCTACTTCTACCGCGTGTCTTTGGCCTCCTTCAAATGTAAAGTGAGGATGATCAATTTCGTATTGAATTGAGGCCTTCAAATTTTTGGGACGTTTATATTTTCCTAAAATTTCCAAACAAGCTAATTTGGCTTGATAATCTGCCATCGGCCAGATACAACCCACGGGTTGAAACAAACCGATAAAATATAAATTTTGATAATCGTTGTGTATCATCTTGCGAAAGAGAGGAATTTTTTCAACGTGTTGAAAATCGATAAACGATTTATCAAAAAAAGGAAACGTAGTCCAAAAACCGGTACAAGCACAGATGATGTCGAAACGTTCTCTGGTTCCGTCTATAAATTCCACTTCTTTACCGTGTAATTTTTTGATCGCAGGACGAGGGTTGATTCTACCGTGACGGATAAAATCCAGAAGATCAGAATTTAAAGTTGGATGATGACTGAGCGCTAGATTTTTGTTTTCTGGAAGGCCGTAGTTTTTATAAGAACCTTGTAATATATAAATTAACTTACTAAGGGCGAATTGTTTGATAATAGATGGAATCCAATTGGGAGTTCTTGCGGCAAATACGTCGGAAGGCATACCAAAAAGAAATTTCGGAAAAAACCATTGGGGACTTCGCATTGATAACTTTACGCTGTTTGCAACTCTTGCCGATTCGACCGCAACGTCACAAGCTGAATTACCGGCTCCGATGACTAAAATATCTTTTCCTTTCCATTCGTTTGTAACACCTTTGAAATCATGAGAATGTAAAAATTTACCGGTAAACTTACCTTCATATTCTGGATATTTAGGATCCCAGTGATGTCCGTTTGCAATCATAAGGACATCGAAAAATTCCACCTTCTTCTTTTTAGAAGCGTTCGTGTATTCTACTTTCCATTCTTCGTTAGGCGTTCTTGTAATTTTTTGAATGGTATGATGAAATCGAATTTTCTTATAGACTCCGAAGTGTTTTGCATAAGATTCAAAATAAGCTTGAAGTTGTTTGTGATTTGGATATTCGGGATAGTCTTCGGGCATTGGAAAGTCTTCATATTCGGACCAAACCTTAGAGCTGATGATATGAGTATTTTCGTAGACGCTGGAATGACCGGTTTTGGCGTTGAAAACCCAGTTCCCACCGACTTTATCGTTTTTTTCGAAAATTACTACGTCTAAACCGTATTCGACACAATTCTTTCCAGCGGCAATTCCGCTTGGTCCAGCACCTACTACACAAACTCTAGCGTTCGATTTCATTTGACCTTTCCTTGACGTTTTAGAATCATTCGTGAAATCAATTAGAATATCAACGAATACTATATTTTCGAAAGATCCTATTTATGTAGAATTTAGATGCAAGAAATTTTAAGTAAAAAAATAGGAAGAATTTCATTTTTCAATCTTAGTTTGTTTCTTCTTAGATCGGCTAAAATTAGATTTTTTTTCTATACTTATATAAGAACGTCTGTATAAACTTTAAAAATACGGATTTATATTATTGATAGTTATATAACAACATACTCAATATTTTGCACTTAAACGCTTTTGCGATAAAAATTTGTGGCACTCTATTATATAACTCTGAGTAGTTTATTTAAAAATTATTTTTACTTCTCGTACACATAGAAATCATATTAAAAATGAAAGGTCTATTTTACCAAAGATGTGGAAGTTTTTTTACAAATCGAATATAGATAGGATTTTTTTTAAAGTAGATTCATATTTTAACTTTTAGAAAAAGTTTATACTGCCCAGGTTATAAAAAGTATATTCTGGAATATTGATGTTTTTTGGTTTTTTAAGTTTCACATTTTTCTGAAACTTAAATGTCTAGCTCTATGATCTCTCAAAGACTCTTTTATAATAGAATATCATAATTTTATACAAATATTTTTTAGTTTTTTTATAAGTATTTTATTATATTTTTATGTATTTTGGAATTAAAAATGAATCAGTCATATGAATTTTTAGTTTAGATCATTGCTATGATAAAATAAAGAGGAGAGTCCAGATTTAAAGACATGTAGAATGATGAAAATTTGTCTATTGATCTCTATAAAAAAATGAGTACTATGGATTTTTATCGCAAAATGCTCTTTCAATAAGAAATTTTGGCGCTTTTTTACATAGCTTTTAGGTTTATTCCCAAAGTTTAGGACCTATAAAATGATGAAAATCCTTCCGATGTAAATTGGAAAGGATTGAGCTTTAACTTCCTTCGAAAAAATACAGGGAATTGCAAATTTTTATAATTTTGTGGGAACTATTTGTTGAGAAATATATAATAAAGTACCTAATCCAATAGTTTGAACTTCGATAATATAGTTATTTTAAAAAAATGAATTTTTCGTCTGTTTTATGGAAACGGTCGATTGAAACAATTGCCACTATGGAATTTTTCAAACTCAATATTGCTCTCTGTGGATCACAGTATAATATCGCTTTCGCGTTGGATTCTATCGGGCTCATGTAAAAAACACTTTGTGATAATCATATTTAGATACTCAATTTGATAGGGATGAGTAGTTTACGTGAATTTGTGGAGAAATTCGTTTTATTCCTAGGTCAATTTTTTCGTAAAAAGATAAATGTGGGAACTCTCACAAATGCCAGTTAAACTTTGAGAATTGTAGGAACTACTAGGAAATACAAAAAGAATCATTGCCCAATCCGATTTTTGCACAAAACTACTGTTTTATGGTCATCTTTAAAATTTGAATCCCATTTTAACGTGAGTTCAGCTGAAAAAGAATTTTCTAAAAGTATGAGTTCCCACAATTTTAGAATTCTTTCGTAAAACTGTGATTCGCAGTAGTTCCCACATTTTAGAAATCGATCTGTAAAGTTCAGATTCCAACTTTTTTCAAAAAATGAATCATAAATTCTCACGCCTAACTCATGTTATTTTATAAATGGCTCCTTTGGAAAAATTCACTATTACTCTCGAAAAATTTTTTGAGATGAGTGATTTTTTTTGATTCAAATTTGATCCGTTCCACTCTTTACGAGAACCGTAGTAGGTATGGGCGCTTTATTACTAAACTCTGATCATGAAATTAGTTCTACACTTCAAAAAAATCCTTCCGAAACGGTCACTCTTTTGATTCCGGAAGATACTTGGCTTCTTTTTTCCGAAAAAGATGTAAAGCTGCTTACTAAAAAAATTCCTGCACTTTTAAAAATTTATGGGAAATATATTTCTTCTTCGGAACGTCTTGGCAAAAAAGCGGACAGAACTTTGTATCAATCCAGTCCGGGTAAATCAAAAATGAAACGAATAAGCGTTCGTGTTCCTTCTGCAAGTTGGACTCTTTTGGGAACGTTGGCTCAAGGCTCAAGCTCATGGTGTGTCTAGGTGTTATCTTTTTAATTATCTTTTGAAGTTGGAAGCCCTCGGGGTCGGTGATTCTATTTTGAATACGGTTCGGGCGGGAGTTCCCACGTTTCACTGGTCTTACAGTTATATCCTACACTTAGATCTGCTAAACAATCGAGTCACCCGAAAACTACACTGTGAACCAGAATCTTATTTTTACGCCTTAGACCTAGAATAGTTTTCAACATAAAATCACTGTTTGGTGATCATTGAAAAAATGAAAAACATATTCATAATATATAATATTAAAATTCAAGTAACTCAATTTTATGGGGATCGGTAAAACCAAATTTAAAAAAAAGTTGTTCTAACAATATTAGAGTTGTTGAAAAATTCCATAGTGAAGATTGACAAAATTGCTTTAATTATCCATTTAAATGCAAAAAAACAGATGAAGAATTTATTTTTCAATAACTCTAATATAACGTGAACAGGGCGTAAGAAAACCGGGGCGAATCCGGCTTGCCATAGGCAGTCGGATTGGGTTCTTTGACTCTGGTCATAAATTGAATACAGAAAACATAATACAACAATCGTCTTTAGATTCAATTTAGAACGCGATCTAAAACACGATCCATAGAAAGCGTTTTACTTTAGTTTCAAACGCGACCTGCTTAGTTTCCCCCGCATCTATTCCTTTCGCGTTATACCGAATTCACATTATATTATATTCAAAAACCGTCAGGAGTAAACGCTGCTCTATAAGCTTCTGGTGGACAGGATAAAAAAGAACAGGATTTGGCTCCTTGGTTATCCGAATCTTCAAACCAAACTCCTTTCGAAGTCAAGTTTTCGCAGGAAATCCGGATCGAATTTGATTTTTGACGACCCGAAGAATAACCTTGACAACTCCCAACAGGAATGTTCGAAAAGCAGGAACAGTTTCCTTGAAAGGCCTGAGTATCCGTGCAATAGACGCAGTCTGAACGGGTTTCGTTGAGAGAGTTTGCAAGTAAACGGATTATCAGATCTTGGTTTTGTTTTTTCTCTTCATTCTGACAAAAAAGAATCGGAATGATTAAGAATATTAAAATATACTGTTTCATAAATGACCTCCTACTGAATTGCAGTGAACGGAAAGGAAACCTTAAAAATTGCGTTCAAACCTGGGTTGAGAGCGTATTCCTTGTATCTACTGAGATGATCTACATAAGAAACATTGAATACGTTTTGAATGCTCAAGTCTACAGTAGGATTTGAAGTTCCGTCTCCGAAATGAGGAAGTTCAAAACCGAGCCCTATGTCCATAAGATTATAACCTTTGGTGGGGGTTTCTTTAGGATCGACTCTATATTGTGAATCGTAAAATCTGCCGTTGATGGAGAAATAGAAATTTTTTAAGCCCAAAATAGAATCTTCCGTCCATCTAAGACCGGCACGGGCTCGGTTCGGAGTAGTTCTAGGAAGGGGATGAGTATCGTTTTGATTTCTAGAATGAATAATATCGATTCCACCGGAAAAAATGAGTTTACGGAAAAGTTCAGCTTGAATCGAAAATTCTCCTCCTTTTAAAACCGCGTTCCCTTGTTTATACTCGTATTTTGGTAAACCAGAATCTGGGTTTATTTCGGCTATACTTGCAGCATATATGAAATTTTGAATGTGATTTTGAAAAACGCTAATCTCAGTTTGGATTTTAGAAGAAGCAAATCTTAGAGAGAAATCCAGATTATTTGAATATTCGGGTTTTAGATGATTGTTCCCGATTTCAAACTTACCAGTTCCTTCATGGACTCCGTGTGAAAAAAGTTCAAAGGGAGAAGGGGCCCTAAAACCGCGTCCATAATTAAAAACGGCGGAGAAGGATTTATGGATCCTCCATACAAGACCGGTGGAACCGGTTGTCATATAATAATTTTTGGTTTGTTCGGAGACATCAAGGGTTTGGTTATTTCTAACGTCGACGGATCGTTTATCGCCTCTAATCCCAGCACTGAAAGTTAAGGAACCCAATTTGAGTTCTTCTAAAAAATAACCGGCAAGGTTAATGATGCCGTAAGAAGGAATCAGCGGCTCTGTACCAATCGTTCTGTTTTTTTGTTCCAGACCAGATATTCCGATGGTTCCTTTCAAAAAATTGAATATAGGTTTATGATGAAATTTAGCATCCGCTGTGGTTGTATCTAGAAAAAGATTTAAACCTTGGTATTTTTCTTTGGAAGTAACTTGGTAGAACTGGAAAGATTTATCTAAAACGTCTGCATTTTCGTCTAAAAGAACGTTTTGAATTGGCAGAAGTTTATTTTTAGATTCAATTTCTCTTCGATTGTTTCTCTGATAGGAAAAGTCAAGTTCCAAGTTACCTGCGGAGAAAATAAAAAACGAATGAAAATGAGATTTCTCGTGAAAAAGTTTTTGAGAGACAGTAGCCCCAGGATTTTCGTTCGGATTATCCAATAAGTCTTGAGTTTGTTCTCTTCGAAAAGAATCCAGATAAAAATTACCCCAATCCCCGTCCAAACCAATGGACGCACTTTGATTTTTTTCCATCATCCCAGTATTACGAAGGGTTCCGTTCGGGGTAGTCATTCTACTCGCTTTTCTGGAATTGGAACTGGCACGATAACCGAAACCGTTTAGATTTCCATAGATTGCAAAGTTGCCAGCATCCTGTTTATTGTTGGAATAACTGTTGGAATTGAAAATGCCGGCCATCCTAGGAATTCCTTCTCCGGAAAGAGGTGCTTTGTCTCGAATTACGTTTACCACACCTCCAAGAGCGTCCGAGCCGTAGAGTAAGCTGCCCGGGCCTCTAATAATTTCAATTTTTTGAATATTAAAAGAATCTAATTCTACTGTGTGATCGTCTCCAAATTGTTGTTCTTCCTGACGAATACCGTCGGTCATAACTAAAACCCTTTGTCCGGTAAGACCCCGGATGATCGGTTTAGAAGTTCCTGCACCTGTTGTAAGATTGGAAACTCCTGGAGTATTGTTGATGGCAGACATTGCAGTTTCTCCTCTTTGACGATCTAGTTGTCTACCCGACAAAACGGTAATTGGTTGAGGAGCGGTTAAAAAGTCCGAATTTGTAGATTTAGCGGTGACGTTGATTGCGGATTGGTCCAAGGAACTTTCTAAAAGAATAAATTGTATCTTTTCGTCTTTTTCACTGATAGTAATTGAAATAGTTTCGGACTGATGATCTCTTGATGTTGCGACTAATGTATATTTTCCGGGTGGAACGTGACTTAAAATAAATTCTCCTTTGTCATTTGTAGTTGCGATTTTTCTAGATTCTTGGATTGTAATTCTTACATTGGAAATAGGATTTCCACGTCTATCTTTAGCTATACCCGTTAGTGTGACGTCTAACGCTAAAATTGAAATTGGAAAAATAAATGTCGAAAATAAAAGTATTCTAAAATAATAATATGTCTGCTTTTTCAAACGAAACTCCCGGACCGAAGTCCATTAGATCAAAAAATTGATTTAAGAAAGTGGGAGTAAAATAGGAGGAGCCCGTCCGTATCTATTTTGATACAGGTCGAAGGGTGAAATGAAAATTTCAAATGAGGTTCTAATTTTTTTGAGAAAAATTGAAGGTAGATTTCCGGTTAAAAAATCCAGATTCCAAAAAGAATTAGATTCCCTTTGAAACTGACAGATCGGACAAGAGACGGTTTGTTTTGTATCCTTATTTGTAGAAAAATAGACGCCGGAAAATTTTTGGATTTCTTGTTCTGTGTGGGTATGAAGGCCCGAACTCACGAAAAGTATGAGTAAGATGGAGAGAAATCCGGATTTGAGACCTTGTAGGATCATCGTATAGTTGCTAATGATAAATCAATATTAATAGGATCAAGTAGAAAATCAAATCGTCATTTGAAATGTGGGAACTACCACTTGAGTATTTCAAAATTTTGTTTGTAAGAACAGTTAGTCTTGGTTCCGACCTTGTTTGATTTCGGAACCAAATCCAGATGTTTATGAAACCTACTATTTCCGCAAAAAATAAAATGTGGGAACTCATACAAATTTAGATTTCGGTCAAACTTTCAAAAAATTGTTAAAGAACGTAAAAACTAAATTTGAAAAAACTAATTACTGATCTCTATAAAATTGAGTACCGTTAATTCTAACGTGAGTTCGACGTAAGAAAATTGGGGCGAATCAGACTTGTCACAGGCAAGCGGACTCTTTAGCTCTGTTCAATAAATTACATAAAAGAAACTTAATACGATATTTTGTCTTTAGATTCAATATAGAACGTGGATCCATAAGAGCCCATAACCAATCCCACAAGTTGAATAGGATTTTAGAATCAAAATTGAACTCATGCAACGCTCTCTATGGATCGCGTTCGTAACTCAGCAAAACGCTTTCCTAAGGGTCGCGTTCGTAACTCAGTAAAACGCTTTCCTAAGGGTCGCGTTCGTAACTCAGTAAAACGCTTTCCTAAGGGTCGCGTTTTAGGATGAAAGCGCACGTTTTTCAAATGTTCCGATAAGAATGAGGTTTTTTACTTGCAAAAAGTATGTTTTTCTGATAGAGAAAAGTCCCCCAAGCCTTTCCTCTTCCCAAAATTAGAAAAAACTCATGCAACGCTCTCTATGAATCGCGTTAACTCAGCAAAACGCTTTTTACGAAAGCGTTTTAGATATAAGTTTTACAGGGGATTTGTAGTAATTCCGACAGATTTATATTTAGATCCAAATACTTGTGTGGGTTGGTTATGGTAGAGAGCGTTCTGCTTTAGTTCCTCTCACATCGATCTCTTTTGCGTTATACCGAACTCACGTTAACTAACCAAGAACACGTAGAATTCTATCCAAAGTTTTATTCTTTTCTTCAAAGGGAAAAAAATGAGAGGTTTTTGGCCAAATTTCTAAAGAAGATCGAATATTACCGGAAATAATTTTTTTTGCTGTACTGGGAGAACAAACTTCATGTGGATCAGGAATCGTAATATGTGTTTCGGTTTTAATTTTCCCAAACTGAAACAAACTACGATAACTTACCGAATCGAAAATTTTTGCTTCCACTTCGGGAGCACAACGAAGGATCGCCTCCCCGTTAACACCGAATCGAAAACAACTTTGAATATAATCGTCGTAAATTCCATCGTCCCAACGTGAAAAGGAAGGAGTTCTTTTATAAATTTTACGGACGGTATCAAGATTTTTGAATTCTCTTCTGCGTTTAATTGCTACTTGAGCCAGAGGGTTATGAAAAATACGAGAATACGTAATTTGCAGAAAATTTAATGTAACAGGATCGTGAGCAATTACCTTTTTAAATCGATGAGGAGAATGATACGAAGCTAAAAGAAGACTTGCACCTCCAAGGGAATGTCCGATTCCAACTACGTTATCAAGATTTTCAGTTTCAATCAGAGAGAGAACTTGGTCTCTGAAAAAATACCAATCTTTAAAATTCAAAGTAGAATCGGATTCTCCGTGACCTGCAAAATCCAGAGCAATTATTCTGTGTGAATTTTGTAACGACTCGATATAAAATTTATAAGTAAACGCGCTGTATCCATTAGCATGACAAAGAAGGATTGTAGGTTTGGATTTAGAGTTGGTATCTATGTAGGAAAGATTGAGTCCTTGAAAGTGAAACGTTTTTCTAAACATAATAAAAAAATTTGACCTTGATCTTTCCAAATCCCTAGGTGGACTGGTTTTCGTAAAGTCAAAACCGGAAACACAATATGCAAATTCAAGTTTTAGTTGTATTTATAGTGGCACTTGTATTCAACGCACTTGCCAATATTCTAATAAAGGCAAGTGCTTTAAAAGACCTTTCAGAAAAACCGGATGGGATACAAGTGATCTTCAATCCAATGTTTATCGGAGGATTGGCATCCTTCGGCCTTGCATTACTGGGGTATCGTTTTGTATTGGGAAAAGGATTAAAACTATCACTCGCTTATCCAGTATTTACGAGCGCTGGTTTTATTCTGGTGTTGATCGTATCTTCCATTGCTTTTAAGGAAAGATTGACCTGGTCGCAATGGGCGGGAATTATACTGATACTCATAGGGGTATGGTTATGCGCCGCAAATATGTTCGAAACAAAATCTTAAATTACTTTTACCAATAATCTTCTATAAAACGTTAGAAAATGTGATGATCATGTTGAATTTATTGTCAAATTTCAATCAAAGATTTTTCAATTAAGAATTGATGCTCTAATTGATAATATTTTAATCAGAACTATATAATAAGATTCTAATTTAATAGTTTATACTTCAGTAATAAAATTTTTGAAAAGTTAATTCTCCATCCGTTTTAATGTGACGGAAACAGATAGAGAATTCATTTTTTAACAACTCTATTGTATTTTTATTATGCAATTGTCAGTAAAAAAACAGAAGAATAGTATAACGTAAGTTCGGTGTAAAGAATCTGTTTATCCTAGGTCAATTTTTTTGTAAAAAAATTGATGTGGGAACTCTCACAAATTGTGGATTTACAGTTAAACTTTGAAAATTGTGGGAACTACTATAAAATGTCAAAAGAACACCGTTCAATCCGATTTTTGCACAAAACTGCTGTATTGCGACCATCATCAAAATTTAAATCCCATTTTAATGTAAGCAGGGCTTAAGAAAAAATTTTCTAAAAGTATGAGTTCTTACAATTTTAAAATTTGTTTGTAAAATCGTGATTAGCAGTAGTTCCCACATCATTTTACAGACAAACCTAAATTTTGTAATAGTTCCCACACTTAAATACGACAGGTTATAAACTTCTATTTTTTATTGAGGTAGTTCCCACATTTAAAAAATCAATAGAGTTTTTGAAAAAATCCATGTCTACAAACGATATTATACATTTATTTTAACGAACAAAACGGAAGAAAATTAACTCTACTGTAATCAAAAATGTAAGTTTGAACTTTCATGAAACTTACTCAGAACTATAAAATAAAGTTCCTTTCATTTTGCTTTGAAATGATGCTTTGCAATAAAAATTTATGGTAATCAATTTAGTAAGGATCAGTGATAAAACTTTTTTACTACTAACAGCTACATAACGAAGTACCAGGTATTTTGCACTCAAATGGGTTTTTGCAATAAAGATTTTAGGTACTCTATATATAGTTCTGAGTAGTATTTCTCCCTAAAAATTGAAATTAGAGTTGTTGAAAAATTAATTCTTGATCTGTTTGTATTGGATTGAATGGACAATTGAAGCAATTTTACGAATTTTCACTATGGAATTTTTCAACAACTTTATTATAGTAGTCAATAAATTATATATAATAAAAACTTTATGTAACATATCATTTAAGTATTCAATTGATTGACTCTAGTTCGATTTCTACCGATGCGCGGAACGCTTAAGTTTTCGGAATGAAAATTAAACGCAAAAAAATCATTCAAACTTAACTTGGAAAATTTGATTCGCACTAGAATCGGCTACGAGCAGTCTTTGATTCAAACAATCAACTTTAACCACACCTATATCCATAAACGTATGATCAATTGTAGAAACGTTAAGTAAAGGATCCACAATACGGATTCTATTAGAGTTAGCGTCCGATACAAACATATAATCCCTGTTATCTATAGAAATGAAAGCGGGACCAAAAAACGAAGCGCTCGTTCCGTTTCCATCTACGTCTGCTCCAATTCCGTTTCCCAAAAGAGTGGATACGGTAGAAGTTTTGAGATCTATTTTTCGAATCCTATGATCTTGAATATCCGCAGCCAATAAACTATCCGTTTTACGATCATAAGCAATTCCTAATGGAGATTTAAAACGAGCCGAGGTTAGATCTCCGTCCAAATAACCCGAAATTCCTCCGGAAAAAGTGCTTACCATACCTGAGTCTAGATTGATCTTTCGAATTGTATGATTGCTTAACTCTCCCACGTATAAGTTTCTTTCTAAATCTATGTCCATAAAAAAAGGGCCGTCAAACAAGGAATTGAGCCTATCCCCGTTTTGAAGACCGCTCAAGTTGGAAGAACTTCCGGCAAACAAAGAAAATTGTTCCGTAGGATCTATCTTATAAATTTGATCACTGTCTTTGCAGGAAACATATTTGTCTCCAGTAAGCGGATCGAACTTGATACCGGAAGGATCTTGTAAAGGTAAGTTTGTAGAAAGAGTTTTTACATTTCCGGAGGGATCAATTTTGCGAATCAGGTTGGTCATCTGATCACTCACAAAAATATTTCCGGAAGTATTTACTTCTAAGCCGAAAGGGGTTTTGAAAGAAGCTGTGGAAATTGTACCATCTATACTTTCTGCAACACCAGTACCGGCAAACAAACTAACAACAGGTTTGTCTGTAATTTTGAGAGAACAAAGATAACATTCTTTAAGAATACAGTCCAGGATCGTGTTTTCAAACCAAGCCTGACTCATAAAAATACTAGGATTATAAACAGAGGAAGGGGAACAGGAAACCAATACTAGAACGGAAATCAAAATTCTAGAGAACATAATTATCTTTCATAAGAATTAGAATAAATTTTTTTCTAGAAAACTACAGTGGGTTTTTACGAAAAAATAGAAGTTGTGTCTATTGCTTAGGACTTATAAAAAGAACCTAGTCCAATCATTTACACTTTAGTCCTGTGAATTCAGCGAAAGAAAATCGGGGTGAATCCTGAGTCGCAGACTGTGCTTTCAGTTCCGATCATGAGGTTCGATTAAAAACAAAATCTTTTTTCTGAATTCAATTTATTAGATATAAAACGCGATCCGTAGAAAGCGTTTTGCTTTAGTTACTTCGAATGATCATAAAGCAAGACGTTTTAGTTTGAAAGAGCATTCTGCTTGAGTGCTTCAATTGCTTTCGCATGGAACTACTTAGAATTTGCAAGTGGATCGTAGTGCGGAAATCCTAAGTATAAAAAAAGGTATCTCAAATAGATCTTTTTATCCGAATGGGAGAAGAGAGGTCGTAAATTAATGAATCAAGGTCCACTTTCCGGAATCAAAGTAATCGATTTAAGTTTATTACTACCGGGTCCGTTATGTTCTATGTATTTGGGAGATATGGGAGCCGAGGTGATAAAGGTAGAAAATCCCAGGGCGATGGATGCAACTCGAATAATGTTTAAAAAAGAGAACGGAGCCCCTTCTTTATATTTGATGCTCAATCGAAATAAAAAAGCAATTACTCTCAATTTAAAAAAAGAGAAATCTAAGGAGATACTTTTTAAATTATTAGAAAATGCTGATATACTTTTGGAGGGATTTAGACCGGATGGACTTGCCAAAATGGGATATGGGTATGACGATTTAAAGGAACGTTTTCCTAAATTGATTTATTGTGGAATTTACGGATATGGAACGGAAGGAAAATATAGAAATTTTGCGGGACACGATGTAAATTATCTCTCACTTTCCGGAGTACTTTCGCAGACCGGAAAAACACCTCAGATTCCAGGATACCAACTTGCAGACATAGGAGGGGGGACTATGACGGCTCTTTCTTCAATTTTGGCGGCATTGTACGCGAGAGAAAAAACAGGAAAGGGACAAAAGATTTCTGTTTCCATGATGGATTCGTCATTGCCATTTTTATCCTTGTATGGAGGGATTTACGGAGCCACCGGAAAAAATCCAGAAGGGGGAAATGAACTGCTTTCCGGTAAATTACCAAATTATAATGTTTATCAGACTAAGGAAGGTCGTTGGGTAGCATTAGGCGCTCTTGAAGATATGTTTTTTAAAACTTTTTTACGGCAGACTGGGTTGGATAAACATTTGGAAGAATTACCTACAGAGGAAAAAAACTTTCCTAAATGGAAAGAAATACTTACTTCCTATTTTTCCGCAAAAACATTCGAAGATTTGAATGCTCTTTTTGAAAATGAGGATTCTTGCCTGACTCCCGTAAAAACAATAGAAGAGGTGATTAAGGACCCGGTATTCCAGGAGAATGGAATGGTTAAGGAAAAAAAACATCCGGATTATGGAGATTATTTTCAGTTTGGAGCCCCTTTTTCATTTTCCGAAACTCCCGTAACATATCGTTTGGATCCGCCGAGTCACGGGGAACATAATGAGACTATCTATCGAACTTTAGGGTATACTATGGAAGAAATAGAAACGATGAAAAAAGAAAAAGTGATTTGAATTTCATCGATAAACAATTGAAAGACATCTCGATTATAAATATTCTAGAAATTGTGAACAGAACGTTCGTTCTTTGAAATTCAAAAAGTAAACTAGTTTTAGAAAGATTTTTTGAGGGCTTGAAAAGTTCTCAACGTGGAATGAATAAAAAAAATAAAAAACAAACAGATCCTTGGTTTTTTACTTTATATTTTGGTTTGATCTAATCACTGTAAAAAAAAAGTAGGATTAGAATATTCTCTTAAGATAAGAAGGGCAAAACCGATGTACCAGGAATTTACCGAACAACAGCTCGAGATCAGAGACCAGATTCGCAATTTCGTGAAAAAAGAAATCACTCATGAAGTTGCTATCCACTGGGACGAAGAAAATAAACATCCAGAAGAACTCATCAATCGTATGCGAAAAGAACTAGGAGTGAATGGTTTAACCATTCCCGAAGAATATGGTGGTTGGGGACTTGGTTCTGTTGAACAGTGTCTTGTCACGGAAGAACTTTCCAGAGGATGTCTCGGAATCTCTCTTTGTTTTGGTTATACGGGGCTCGGAATTCTTCCAATTCTAAAAGGTGCTTCTCACGAGCAGAAGAAAAAATGGCTACAACCCGTGGTCGATGGAGAGTACGGAGTATCTTTCTGTCTTTCTGAGCCTGGTGCAGGATCAGACGTTCCCGGAATGAGTACCACAGCCGTAAAGAAAGGTGATAAGTGGGTTATCAACGGAACCAAACAGTGGATCACAGGTGGAGGTAGTGCAGGAGCTTATACAGTATTTGCATATACTGACAAAGGAAGAGGAACCAGAGGAGTAAGTTGTTTCTATGTAAAAAGAGATACTCCCGGACTGACCGTTGGTAAAAAAGAAGATAAACTTGGAATCCGTGCTTCTGACACTCGTCAGATCATCTTTGAAGATTGTGCGGTAGAAGAAGCAAATATGATCGGAAAAGAAAATTTAGGATTTATTTATGCGCTTCAAACATTGAACGCTTCTCGCCCTTATGTTGCGGCGATGGGAGTGGGGGTTGCTCAAGCGGCTCTTGATTACGCTTCCAAATATGCAAGACAAAGAGAGCAGTTCGGATCTAAGATTTCTAGTTTCCAAGCGGTGCAACATATGCTCGCGGATATGTCTATCGGTTTAGAAACTTCCCGTCAAGTTACTTATCTCGCAGCGAGAATGTCCGACGCAGAGGATCCTAGGCTTCCAAAATATTCCGCAATTGCAAAGGCTCACGCGTCTGAAACTGCGATGAAATGTGCTTTAGACGCGGTTCAAATTTTCGGAGGATACGGTTATACAAAAGAATATCCGGTCGAAAAACTAATGAGAGACGCGAAAATTCTTTGTATCTTTGAAGGAACAACTCAGATTCAGAAAAACGAGATTGCCGCTTATGTAATTCGTGAGGCAGCATCTGCTAAATAAGAAAATTAGAATTTTTGAAAGTATGTTCCGATTGGAAACAATTTGATAAAATTGAATTTCGGATCGAAACGAAAGTTTAAAAGTTTCGACCAGAGAGAACATAGGCGTTCGGTATTATCATCGAGCGCCTTTTTATTTTGTTTGTGGACTATGATCGAGCCATCTTGCGACTACAAAATAGATAGATAGCTTAATTTCTTTTCCTATTTAACGTGAGTTCGACATAAGAAAGCTGGAGCGAATCTGGCTTGTCACAGGCAAGCCTCTCAACTTTGGTCAATAAATTGTATTCATAAAACATTATATAACAATCGCCTTTAGTTTTAATATAAAACGCGATCCGTAGAGAGCGTTTTACTGAGTTTCAAACGCGATCCAAAACGTACATTTTTTCAAGTGTTCCGACAAGAATGAGACTTTTTACTTGCAAAAAGTATGTTTTTCTGATAGAGAAAAATCTTTCAAATTTTCCCACCACCTCTCTTCCTCCACCCAAAACGTGTACGGTGGGGCCCGATTTTTTACAGAGGATTTGTCGTAATTCCGACAGATTTATATTGAGATCCAAATACTTGTAGGGTTGGTTATGGTAGAGAGCGTTCTGCTTTAGTTTTCCCGCATCGATCCCTTTTCGCGTTAGGCCCTGCTCACTTTATTTAAAATAAATTCGGTCTAGGGAAATCTGGGGGAATTTCTGTCGTCATGGATAGGCCTCAGTTCTGGTCAAGTTCCTGAAGATTATAAAACTATATCCTATTTTTCTAAAATACCAATAACTTGATCCGATATTGTGATTCATAGAGAGAAGCGTTTAACGTGAGTTCGACGCAAGGAATTCATAATTCTGAAAAAAGTTGGAATCTGAACTTTATAGATCGAGTGGAAACTACTGCAAAATTTCATTTGGAAAAGTATGGTTTAAAATCATAAAAAAGATAAAAAGAAACGTAATTTGTCGGAGCTACTACAATAGAGTTGTTGAAAAATTCCATAGTGAAAATTCGTAAAATTGCTTCAATTGTCCATTTCAATCCAATACAAACAGATCAAGAATTAATTTTTCAACAACTCTAATTTATAAAATAGAAGTTTATAATACTTGGATCTATCGTATTCAAGTGTAGGAACTATTACAAAACTTAGGTTTGTCTATAAAATGATGTGGGAACTCTCACAAACCACGATTTTACGAGTAAATTCTAAAGTTGTGGGAACTACTACTTTTAGAAAATTTTTACTCGCGCTGAACCCATGTTAAAATGGGATTTAAATTTTAGTGATGGCCGCAAAACAGCGGTTTTGTGTAGAAAATCGGATGGGCGATGATTCTTTTGACGTTTCATAGTAGTTCCCACAATTCCCAAAGTTTAACTGTAAATTCACGATTTGTGAGTTCCCGCAGATTAAGTCGTATAATAAATTTTTAAACATTTATTTTTTGTGATTCTAGTCGGGGAGTTCCCACATTTATTTTTATGGAAAAATCAGGTTTTTATAAAACAAATCTCTTATGCCCTGCTCACTGGTTTTTCAGAATTGAATGTGTAATTAAAATTGTTTTAAATTCGAATTGACAGTGTAGGTTCAGACCCAAACCATTGACTCAGGATGGTCCAAATGAATAGGATTTTGTCCATTTTCACTTTTATCTCGATTCTATTTCTACTGAGCGTTTGTAAAGAACCGGATCGAAAAATAGAATTAGAAAGTTTCGTCGTAAAAAATGTAATTCATCCTAATAACAATCCATATAATAAAGATAAGGTGGAGTTGGGGAAACTGCTTTATTTTGATAAACGACTTTCACTCAAAGGAGACACGAACTGCGCCATTTGTCATTCGGTGGAAATACTGGATCTAGAAAAAAATTCTCTGCCTAAAAATAAGATTCATAATTCTTCGGCTCCTTCTCTTACCAATGTAGGTTTGTATAAAGACGTATTTATGGACTCTCAAGCAAATGATTTGGAAGAGATCGTAAAAGAAAGAATTCATACGACTGTAATGCTTAAAGATGAAAAAACTATCGTAGCCAGACTCAATCGTGTTCAGGTATACAGAGAACTTTTTGAAAAATCTTTTGGTTCTCCTGAAATAACCATGGATCGGATCGTAAAAGCGATTTCAGCATTTGAAAGGACGATTCTATCTAAAAATTCTAAATTTGATCGTTACGTGATGGGAGAAGAATCCGCGCTTTCTCCGGCCCAAAAAAGAGGATTAGACGTATTTATGAACAAGGCGAAATGTTTTCAGTGTCACAAAGGACCGAACTTTTCGGATTCCGAAAAACATACTACTGGTCTAAGTGGAATCACTCAAAAGGTGAGAACTCCAAGTCTTAGGGACGTTAGCAAGAAAAACAAATTCATGCATAACGGAGAATTTACAAATTTAGAAGACGCAGTAAATCATTTCGTAAATGGAGGGGCAAAAAATTCGATCCAAGACCCACTTCTAAAAGAATCTACAATTACTGAAGAAGAGAAAAAGGATTTAGTTGAATTTTTAAAATCTCTCGAAGGTGAATTTCAACTATTAGAAATACCTAAAATACCAAAGGCATAAAAATTTTTTAATATAACTATATTTATAAAAACTGCTTTAGAATAGTCGTTGATAGGTTATAAGAACAGGTTTAGAAAATAAAAAGGCTCTCTAAAAGAGAGCCTTTTTAAATTAGAAATCGTTATTATTGATTGAATCTTAGAGTTCGTGTTTATAACCGAATCTGTAGATTTGCCCACCGACAACGATCGGATACGCTGGAAAAGGAGAAAGATTCGTGGCTCCTCCAGCAGATTGAGTTTTACCAACTGCATACGCAGCAGACATGATCGTTTCTAATTCAAGAAAAACGTGTCCTTTGTCGGTTACTCTGGCTTGGGTTCCAATTAAAAAGTTAGGAGCAATTCCAGAAGTTCTAAAACGAACGTGCTCACGAGTAGTGATTGGATCCGTTCCGTCTGCGATTAAGTTTGCAACACTTCCTGCTCCCGCTGCGGCTAAAATGTCATGACCTCCTTTGAGGTTATTGGATCCGTTTAAACTCCATCCACCGTTAAAGTAGTTCAGACCGGCTCCCATATACACAGCAGCGTCTTCAGTAACATTCAATTTAATACCAACAGTTGCAGGAATGACGATAGAACTAAATCCCCAGGTCATGTCTACAATGCTATAACCAGCGATGTCCGCTTTTGTAATACCACCGGAAATTTTTTGAGTATATTCTGCAGCAACTCTCCAGAAAAAATATTTACCAAAGTCGGATTCGTAACCTACCATCAAATTTCCTCCGACCATGGCTCCTTTGGTGCTTCTCGCATTGATCAAACCGCCAGTAGTTCTATCGAGGGTAATCAATTTATTTTCAGCGGGAATCGCTTTTCTAGGAGCAACTCCTAGATAATTTCCTTCACCTGCAGGTTTTCCTGGATTTTGTACACAAGTAGGATCGTTTGGACCTACTGTACAAGTATCTGTTGATCGGACTGGACCATAATAACTCGCAGCGTCCAAACCGTCTTTAGTGATGGTTCCTCCTAATTGTCCCAGGTCTAACTGTAACCCAAATCCTACAATTGCATATGTTTTTGCACTTAGGCTTGCAGCCGAAGATAGTGCTACGGCTAAAATGAGCAATGCCTTACTTATGTTACGGATCATTGATAACTCCTTACTCACGATTCGATTGGAATTTGATTGTGTTTCCGGCAAGATTTGTATTTGGCTCTTGAATCCGGATACAGGGGGAACTTTAGAAGTTCATAGATTAGTGTCAAACAGGTTTTCGTAAAAAGGTTGAAAAGTTCCTAAAATTCTACAAAGGAAAATAAAAATGAATTTTCTTTTTTATATCGTTTGTTATATGTCCTTAAAAAATCCTGAACGAATGTTATGATAGAAGTTATATTCAATTTCTTGAGTGATTGAACATAAATCTTATTTTTATTTTTTAATTTTGATTTTAGCAATATAAAAAATATCCATTCTTCCGGATAAAAATAGAAGGTTCTATTTAAGTTTTACTAACAAATTATCCAATAAACATTCAATATAAAATACAGACGATTTTTAAATTCAAAGATAAGAATTTTAAAATCACTATCTGCGTAAAATGAATGTTTTGCGACTTTGAAAACTCATTTTTATAGAGGATTTTCGAAACATAAAATCAGCAAGTTAGAGGAAAATTCTATCCGTTGATTTTTACTCAGGACTCTAAATAACGTGAGTTCGACGTAAGAAAATTGGGGCGAATAATAAACTCAATGCTGCTCACTATGGATCGCAGCATAATAATCGCTTTCGCATTTCTTACGCCCTGCTCACGTTAAATAATAAAGTAACCAGTCTTTTATACTTCAATAATAGAGTGTTGAAAAATTCCATAATGGCGATTAACAAAACTACTTTAATTGTCCATTTCAATGTAACGAAAAACAGATGGAGAATTCATTTTTCGATAACTCCAATAACAAAAGAATGTTAAAAAACTATAAATCGTACAATACAACGATTTCTATCGGAATTACCACGATTCAAAAAGATTCATTCTAAGTTTTTGAGACAGACTCTTTACAAAAAGTAATTTTAATATCAAATTGAATTCTTTTTGAAAGTTTATTTTATGCGGTAGGAAAAATTTACAAGACAACAAAAACATCCGGGCCAAAGGAAAAAAGCCCGGATGAAGTAAAGAATTTATATTCTTTCAATGATTGTGGCGATCCCCATACCACCGCCGATACAAAGAGTAATCAACGCATAACGTTTTTGTCTTCTTTCAAGTTCGTCTAACGCGGTTCCTAGAAGGATTGCGCCGGTTGCTCCGAGAGGGTGTCCAAGAGAAATGGAACCTCCATTGACGTTGATTTTTTCGAGAGGAATTCCAAGAGATCTTTGAGTATAAAGAACCACTGAAGCGAACGCTTCGTTAATTTCCCAAAGGTCTATATCTTCTGGTTTGAGTCCTGCCATTGCCAACGCTTTTTTAGAAGCGGAAACAGGTCCCGTTAACATAATCGTAGGGTCTTCACCGGTAGAAGCCATAGCGGCGATTCTTGCGCGAGGTTTTAAGCCGTATTTTTTAATTCCTTCATCAGAAGCAAGAAGAACGGAAGCGGCTCCGTCTACGATTCCAGAAGAGTTGCCTAACGTGTGGATATGATTGATTTTTCCAATTTCCGGATAAGATTTAAGAGCGATTGCATCTAATTCTTTTTCTCCGATCGTTTTAAAAACGGGAGCCAAATCCGAAAGCCATTCAAATGTAGATTCGATTCTAGGATTTTCATCTGTATCTACTACGGTTCCATCTTCTGTTTTTACTGGAATGATCGATTTTTTAAAGTAACCTTCTTTGATTGCTTTGTCTGCTTTGATTTGGGAAGATTCTGCAAAACGATCCGCTTCTTCGCGGGAGATTCCAAACTTAGTGGCGATTAGATCCGCAGAAATTCCTTGAGGAACTAAATTATAATGTTTTTGAATATTCGGATTTCCGATATTAAAATCTCTTCCGTTCATATCGGCTCCCATTTTGACTCTGGACATGGATTCAACTCCTCCACCCAGAGCAATTTGCATAGAACCGGATTGAACGTGATTTGCTGCGTTGTTCACTGCTTGTAGACCGGAACCGCAAAAACGGTTCACGGTGTAACCAGGAACTGAGTTTGGCCAAAGAGCTGACATGACAGCATAACGTGCAATACAAGCCGCTTGGTCGTCTACTTGAGATACACATCCCATGACTACTTCTTCTACAATTTCAGGTTTGATTCCGTTTCTTTCCTGAATTGCATTTAAGGTGGCGGCGGAAAGTTCTTGCGGATGAATACTTGCAAGTGTTCCTCTTTTTTTACCTTTTCCTCTTGGAGTTCTAACTGCATCGATTACATAAGCGTTTGACATTGTTCTACCTCGCTGCTTAATTTCGCCTTTCGGCGATTTCATGAACAGCTGTTTAGTGAATTTGGGTATTTCGGTTTCCATTTTGAAGAGGCGGGGAAGTTTGCAATTCTTTTTGTTGGAACTTTATGAAGGATCGTTCAAAGTATATTGGAATGAATTGTATAATAATACCATAAATTTTGAAACAAATCTTGGTTTTAGAAGTGAAAATTCAGGCGCGGTTATTCAGAAACTATAGATTAAACGTGAGTTTGGCGTAAGAAAATGAGAAAGAATTTTCTAAAAATATTGAAGAAGCCTTGAGGATTGGAGAAACTTCTACAATTCAGAGAGGTCACACAGTTCTCTCGGAGGATTTACTTTGCAGGAACATTTAAAGACCAACACTTTACACAACACTAAAAATGTAAGTTTTTCACATTTTAAAATTGATTCGTAAAATCATGGTTTGTGTTAGTTCCCACATTTTACGTTAAACAGTACTTTATAATAAAAAATTATTTTTTATATACTACTCGGATGTATAAAAACAGATCAAAAATTAATTGTTGACTTTGTAAAGATGTGGAAGCCATTCAAAAAATGGTGTTTAATCCTGATTTGTTGAAGGAGATCCCACATCAGAATAAGTATTATTTTTATACGTCTGAATAGTCAGTGGGAATTTAAAAAAGAATCTTTTTTAAGATTTAAAGATAGCTATCTTCAAATTCAAAAATTATTTCTTAAAGGTTTTTAAAAATAGTGATTCCTACATTTTTTAAAGAGATTAAATTTAAAATTTGTAAGAGTTCTTGATAAAAATTTAAATGAATTCGTTCCATCAATCCAATAGGATGGAACGCAAAAGTTATCCTAATTGGTTTTGGAGTTCCAAGGTTATAGAAGGAATCGTTTGATGAAGTACATAGTTTCTAAATTCTTTTGGAGGTTTGCCGGTAAATTTTAGACAAGCTCTTCTGAAAGAAGAAGGAGAATTGAAGCCACTCGCCAAAGCCACTTCTAAAAGATTAATATCCGGTCTTTGTTCGATCATACGTTTAGCTTCTTCTAATCTATGAAAGCTTAAAAAATCCGTAAAACTGAGATCTTTATAATTGTTCAAATAGTAAGAAGCTTGGTGAAGTGAAAGCCCGATATAAGCTGAAAAATCGGACAAACGAATTTCTTCGTCCAAATATTCTCTATCTTCCACAAATTTTTGAATTTTCTCTTCGATACGCGAGATGTCTAAACGTTCGACTAAATTTTTAGGATTGGTTTGTAGAGTTTGTGTTTTACTATCTTCCGATTTAACTTCCATCAGTTCGCTAGAAAAACTCACTTTCCAAAATTCAGGATGATTGTATTCTAATATGAAAAAATAAATAATGAAAAATCCCGTAAAAGAAAGTGCAAGGATCATCAAGTTCGGAGCATCTAGCCACATTCCGATCGAATGTATGATGAGTGCCGTACAAAGTGTAAAATTTTGAACCGGATAATTGAGATAGATTTTTTTCATCTTATTTTTAATTGCATAATAAAGATTAAAAATCCCAGCGGAGAATTGTAAGGTAAAAAGAACCGATTTTCCAAAATAAACGATCGAAATTAAGTTTTCTATCATTAGAGAAATGAGAAAGATTATTGGAAAAGAAAGAAAACTATATAGACTCAGACGTAGAGGATTTTGTAATACACCAAAAAGATACATGACGTAGAAAGTGGAAGATAAAGAAGCGCAAACCGCAAATCCATAGTAATAGGAAAAAAAGACGCGCTTTTCGAGATTTAACATTCCATTTGGATCCGAAGTCATAAGTGAAAAAGCTTTGCTATGTCCGATAATTAAAAAGCAAGCGCTCATTAAAAAAATTCCTCGAACAAAATTTAAACGATTTTTAGTTGCTTTGTAAAAGCCAGAAAGGCCGGTCAGAAAACTGATTACTATGCTTGCAGAGTAAAGATATTCTAGATACCGGTTTAATACTTCCTTTAGAAAAATTAAATAATCAATAAAATTCAGATCCGGAAAAAAATCCATTCTACTCTCACCTCTAACGTTTTTTTGACCTAAGATATTTGGAAATTTAAAAATCCATTTGTTAAGTCAAGACGATCAAAATAAATATTTTATTTCCTAAAAATATAAACGGACTCTTGTACTCAAACCAAATCGAAGGATTTTTTCTCTTAAGATTGGAGGAATCAGTTCTAAATAAAAGTACTATCTACTTAGCTAAAAGTCTTTTCAGGATATAAAATGAAATAAAGGAGAATTCCGGACCCATTGAATTATAAATAGTTTATAAAATGAGAATGGATTGATGGTGTAATTTTTGTGTCAAATTTTGTTAAACGAAATTAAATTGCATTAGAAAAGTATTAATTATTTTTAATTTATAATTATTCTAAAACGTTTATAAGTACGATCGGAGATACTCAGAGAAATTAAAATTTTGTTTAGGACCATTCAAATGAATTTTGAAGCTTGGATCGAATTCGAATGAATTTTATTTTATATTCATATAGAAATTAAGGAATTTTAGTTGGAAAGATTTTTGGATTGGTCCTAATAGAATTGGATTTTTGGGAGAGACATTTAACGCATGTTGAGTGTAAGAAAATAAAAAAGAATTTTTTAAAAGTATGAGTTCCCACATTTTAGAATTTGTTCGTAAAATTGTGATTTGTAATAGTTCCCACATCATTTTATAGACAAACTTAAGTTTTGTGGTAGTTCCCACACTTTGAATACGATAGATTCAATTGTTATAAACTTCTATTTTATAAATTGCGGTAGTTCCCACATTTTAGAAATCAATTTGCAAAATTTAGTCCTCAACTTTTTTCAAAAAAATGGAATCATGGTCAAACTCACGCTATTTAACGCGTGTTGAGTGTAAATATCTGTAAAAAGTTTTTATTCCAAAGTTCTTATTATTTTACATTTTAGTTACAATGATTTTTTTCTATTTTAACGTGAGTTCGACGTAAGAAAATCTGAGCGAATCCGGTTTGCCACAGATATCCCGGCCGGGCTATCTGTTTTGGTCAATAAATTGTATGAAAGAAACGTAATATACTACTTCACCTTAAGTTTTAAACGCGACCTGTCGAACGATCCATAGAGAGTGAGACGCTGAGTTACTTCGAACGACCCTTAGGAAGCGATGCATTGAGTTCAGGAGAGCGTTTTGCTTTAGTTTAATTTTGATTCTAAAATCTATTCAACTTGTGGGGCTGGTTATGATAGGGAGCCGTTTTGCTTTAGTTTCCTTTCGCATCTATCCTTTTCACGTTATTTTATGAGAAACGGTTCTTTACTACTCGGACGCATAATACATGAGCTTGTTTCAAAAGTTGGAATATACAACTTCCTTTAAAAACGGCCCACAATTCCGGATTAGACGTAATTTTTGAGAACCTCCGTATTTTTGTAAAATCGATGGGTTAATTTCGGGTATTATTTTTATACGTTCTGGTAGAATTCATTTGATAACTTGGGAGTTTGTAAGACACATAGAATTAGATAAATTAGAAGTTGTATAATAAAATTTAATATTCAGAAATCTTTATGAACTCTAAAGACAAAAATATTAAGAGTTGAACTTTTGTATCTTATGTAATTCGGATTATCAATTATCAAATTCATTTTATAGAATCCCCTTTGAAAATGTGGGAACTATTACATTTATAAAAAGTTTTTTATAAAACGATTGCAGAAGGCATTTTACGCTAAACTGTAATTTGTTCGGACAAATCCTCTCATTCAAAAATTGGATTGAAATTGTGATAAAGTTTATTTCAGAATGATTGGCTTTTCGCATTCTAACTTTTAAAACAAGTTGGCATAGTATTGTTTTCATTCATCCAAGTAATAAAAACGCTGTTTCAGCACAAAATATTAAAAATATATTATATACATAGTTCAGATTACTAAAATTAAAAGTTTTTACATCAATAAAGTAACATGGATTTTAAGTCTGATTTCCGTTTAGAGACAGAATTTTAGAAACTCTATTATATAATTCTAAGCGATCATCAAAATGGATGAAAAATTATCTAAGATTTGTGCAGCTTTGGTTTTTGAGATCAAAACAAATTTAGAGGTTTGCGAATGGGGAAGAAACGCTTGTCAAGAAAAGTCTTAATTTCAGAGTTAAGAATGTATGGCAAACCAAGGTGATTTTCCGAAAAAGACTGAAATGAAAAAACGTCCACTTCATAATATCTATGGAAAAGAGATTCTTCGCAAGCGTCTTGAAGAAGAAAATTTTTCCAGAACGACTCTTTCTTTTTATCGTTATGTGATTTTAGAAAACGTTCAGGAACTCAGAGATCAACTTTACGCCGAATGGGAAATACTCGGAGTTCTGGGAAGAATTTATATCGCAAGAGAGGGAATTAATGCGCAACTATCAATTCCTTCTCACAATCTGGATTTTTTTAGAAAAAATTTAGATTCCAGAAATCAATTTAAGGATATGCCGTTTAAAATTGCGGTGGAAGACGATTCCAAGTCTTTTTTAAAACTCGATTTAAAAATAAAAAAGAAAATTGTAGCCGATGGATTGGACGATGATGCCTTTGATGTGACTAACGTTGGAAAACATCTTTCTGCGGAAGAATTTAATCTTCAGATGGAAGATGAAAATTCTATCGTAGTGGATGTTAGAAATCATTACGAAAGTGAAATCGGTCATTTTGAAAACGCGATTCTTCCTCAGTCGGATACGTTTCGTGAGGAACTTAGGATTTTGTTGGAGTTATTAAACGGAAAAGAAAATCATAAAATTCTAATGTATTGTACCGGAGGAATCCGTTGTGAAAAGGCGAGTGCCTGGCTTAGGCATCATGGATACAAGGACGTCAATCAACTTCATGGAGGAATCATTTCTTATGCCCATGAAGTTTCTCAACAGGGACTTAAATCTAAGTTTAAAGGCAAAAATTTTGTATTTGACGGAAGGCTTCAAGAGACGATCGGAAATGAAGTTATTTCTTCTTGTCATCAATGTGGTGCTAAATGCGATCGTCACGTAAACTGTGAAAATCCTGGATGTCATGTACTTTTTATTCAGTGTCCATCTTGTTCCGAAAAGTTTGAAGGATGTTGTACGTTAGAATGTAAAACAGTTTTACATCTACCCAAAGAAAAACAAAAAGAAATTCGAAAAGGAAAGTTGAACGAAAATCGCTTTTTTTCGAAATCTAAAGTTCGTCCTAAAATTGCAGAACTCTATCGCAAGGATATGGCTTAAATTTTTAAAGTGTAGAAGTTCTTTTAGACCAAAACCAAGCCAGAGTTACTCCTGCAATTGCGTGCCAAATTCCCCAGGTCGCCGCTATAATTGCCATACTTCCCTGACCTTCAAAAAACGCGAAGATCAAAACAAGTCCTAGTCCCGAATTTTGAATTCCGGTTTCTATAGAAATACAACGGGAATCCCTTTCGTCCAAACGCATCAGCTTTGAAAAATAATATCCCAATAAAAATCCAACCGCGTTCATTAGAAAAACGTAAAGGAATACTTTATGAATTACGTTCAAAAAAATCTGAAAGTTTGCAAAAAGTGCAATGAATAAAAACGCGGCAAAGATGAGAGCCGAAAGTATTCGGATCGGTTTAACAATTTTTGCGGTCATTTTTGGTAGAATTTTTTTTGTCAAAAGACCCAGTAGGATCGGGATTATTAATATCATTAAGATTGCTTTAAATACGTCCCAGGTATTTAAGGAGATTGTTTTTAACGTTGTTTCTACAGGGGGATATAAATTTCCCCAGAAGAAAAAATTAAACGGAGTAATCAAGATTGCAAGCGCAGATGAAAACGCAGTAAGCGAAATGGAAAGAGCTGTGTTACCTTTTGCGAGTAGAGTGATAAAGTTTGAAATGTTACCTCCTGGACAGGCAGCTACTAAAAGCATTCCAAGTGCGATTCCGGGAGAAGGATTTAAAATCCAAAGAAGTAAATAAGTGGCAAACGGAAACAATACAAATTGGGACAGTATTCCGGTGATGGAAGATCTGGGTTTATCAACTAACAGTTTAAAATCTTCAAATTTAAGTTCTAAGGCGATTCCGTACATAATCAACCCTAAAAGTAAATTCAAAAAAGCTAAATTACTTTCATTGAAATGAATCCGAACGGAATCTAATTCCTGCATGTTTTTAGTCCGCCCAAGCTACAAAAATTTTCCTTGGTCCGGTAAACGGATGTCTTCCGTGAGATACAGAATAGTTGTCTATCACTAATACGTCTCCGTCTTGCCAGGAAAAAAGAGAGATGTTGCTCCAAAATGTGTTTTGGATCTGTTTTAGTTCGATGCTTGAAATTTCTTGACCGTCTCCGTAAGTGCAATGTGTGTCTAAGTATTCTTTTGGAGTAGTTATTTTTTTGATAAAAGTAAGAAGTTCGAGAGTAGTCGCTACTAAAAATCCTCGGATCGTTTTTTGGCGTGCAAATATTCTCCAGTATTCCTTACGAGCCGCATCTATATGAAACACTTGAGAATGATTATGCCATGCCGATGTGTTGAATTCGGGATGTTTACGAATTGCTAATGTAGTATTTACAAGTCTTAGGTCATCTTTGCCAAACCATTCTACTTTGAAGTTCTGTTTTTTAGAAATTTTTTCGACTTCGTTTTTATCTTTTGTTTGGAACATTTCGTCCCAACGTTTGGTTTTCCAAAATTGAAAACGGGATTGGCTGGAAGGTCCGTCGTAAACTCTAGAATATCGTATTTTTTCTTTTTCGAATTTTTCTCGTATATAAGTCGGAATTTCTTTTAATACTTTTCTAAGATCGGTGATAGGTGTTTCTCCAAACTTACTCGGAGCTTTTCCACAATAGAAAAAAAGTTTTTTAGGTGGAGAATCTAAAAAGCTCATCTCTGCGTGTTGCATGATAGGATAGGCCGGTGGAAGTTCCGTGGCAGTAAACGTGTATTTTGTCACCTGATTACGGGGAGACGTTCCGAGATAATTGTTTTTTAGATTGGGGTCTACGTTTAGAATTACTTCTTCAAAATCTTGAGGAGAGGTCACATTAAATCCTCTAAAAAGGATTGCCCCATATTGTTTAAGATCATCAGTTAACGCGCGTTTGTTGCTTTTAATCCATTGGATTAGGATTTGTTTGCTTTTTTGTGTAGTAGAGTTTGGTTGATAAACTACAGGAAGCGGATTTTCTGGATCTAAAAAACTTTTTGATAATTCGATCGAAGAAGATGTGGTTTTGAGTTTTGTTTGTTTTTTAGAAGCGCTTTTAACTGAGGTTTTTCCCTTTTTTATTTTGGGTTTAGAAAAAGTTTTGGCTGCCATAAATTCTTGTCCCCCGAATGTTTTCCAGATATTACTTCAAAGGGCGGATCTGGAAAAGGCTTTTTAAATACCTTGAAGGATGGAATATTCTGTTTGCAAGAAATATTTGATATAGTAGATATAAATTTAATAAATTGAACTTATGGAGTTGTAATTACTCTATTTGTTTATAGGGTTTAAATGATAAAATGTAATAAAATGATTTAAAAATACATTTTGAACATACTTAGACATAATTTGATCTTTTGTTTTAGTGAGAGGTGTAATATTTGAATTCTGTTTTAAAAGAATTATGTCTGCTAAGTAAAACAATTGTTTCTAAGGTTAGGATTTGAATTTTCCTTTTTTGGAGTTTATTTTGATAACAAGTTCAAATATAAGTCCGTATATTGGCACTGTATTTTGAGATAAAGGTTTCTTTTTTAGGTGTTGGTATAAAAATGTTTGGCCGGAATTCATTTTTTGACTTTAGTATTTAAGAATAAAATAAAATTCTAATTTTATGATTTATTCGATTGTATTTTGAATTCATTCCTGTTTGTTTTGATTGCGGATGGAGTTTTAATCATGACACAAAATTGTATTTATTATTTCCTGTTTTACTTGCGAATGGATCTTAAGTTTGTTGTAAATATTTTTTAAATGAGATCATTTGTCGGGACAACTAATTGAGAACTATGTAATAAAATCCCAAATCGTTTATGCTTTAGTAATGTGAAATTCAGTGTAAAAAAGTTTGGGTGAATCTGGCGTTGCCGGACCGTGCTTTCGGCTTCAGTCAATAAATCGCATGAAAGAAACATAATATGATATTTCATCTTTAGTTACAATTTAGAACGCGATCCGTAGAGAGCCATAACCAACCCCACAAGTTGAAAGAAGATTTTAGAATCAGAATTGAACTAAAGCACAACGCTTTCCTAAACTCAATGCATCGGCTCCCTAAGGGTCGCTCTGCAGGTCGCGTTGGAAACTAAAGCACAACGCTCTCTATGAATCGCGTTGTGGGGTGGGAACTCAGTTTTACAGAGGATTTGTCGTAATTCCGACAGATCTATATTGAAATCTAAATACTTGTGGGGTTGGTTATGGTAGAGAGCGTTCTGCTTTAGTTTCTCTATACCTCAATCGCTTTCGCATCGAATTATACCGAACTCATATGAAACGATACTTTGTGATAAACTTTTAGATACTCAATTTTATGGAATAACCACCTAACAGACGATAAATCCAGATGGAAAAGTTTTTTCTAAAAGTGGTAGTTCTCACATTGGACTGTTTTGGGCGAACTCTAAATAGAAACAGATGGAGAATTCATTTTTCAACAACTCTATTATTGATTTGGATTTTCTGTTGATAAATCTTGATCTTTTCCGATAGATTCCGCAAGAATGAGTCCTAAAAATACGATTGTACATCCTACGATTCGTACCGGTCCGGACGTCTCACCTAATAATAGAAAGGCGATAATCGAAGAAAAAACGGGTTCCAAGGAGAAAATGATTCCCACTCGAGTAGGTGACACATAACGTTGAAATTTGGTTTGTAGAAAAGTAGTCAATACGGAAGCTAAAAGTGCGTTATATAAAACTCCCGGAATTAATCTTATACTTGGATTTAGTCTAACTTTTTCAATTCCGACAAAATGTAGTACAATTATAGAAATCAACGCGAAAAATCCCGCCACAAAGGACTGATAAAATACGGAAACCCGGATCGGTATTTGAGTACTTACTCGATCCATTTGTATGATATACAACGAAAAGAAAATTGCTCCACCTAACGTGATCCAGTCGCCGCTCGTAATTGTTAGGGTGCCTTCCATTCCGATTTCTCCGGCAAATATCAGACATATTCCGGTAAAAACCACAAAAGCACCTAAAAGATTTCCTTTTCCGGGCATTCTCTTTTTTAAAATCGCTTCAAAAATTGGAGTAATAACGACTAACGTTCCTATTAAAAAAGAAGATTTGGTTGCAGTTGTAGTTTTGAGTCCTACTGTTTCACATGCAAATCCGAGATATAAAAACATCCCGAGTAAAAACGCCCCCGGATACCAAATTTTACCATTTC
Organism: Leptospira kirschneri serovar Cynopteri str. 3522 CT; assembly: GCF_000243695.2. NCBI lineage: Bacteria > Pseudomonadati > Spirochaetota > Leptospiria > Leptospirales > Leptospiraceae > Leptospira > Leptospira kirschneri. The sequence continues at coordinate 68,267 of NZ_AHMN02000020.1, forward strand.
TAAATTCTTTCCAAGCAATCGGTAAAAAGATCATACTTGCGATTCCGAAACGAAGTCCCAGAAATATAGAGGGCGAAGTGTCCCTAAGACCAAAAATAGTCATCGTAAACGTTCCTCCCCATATCAAAGTGCAGAGGATTAGATAGATTTCGTGTCTTATGATAAACATTATATTCTATTTTTCTTAAGTATGATTTTTAGAGGTTCCCATTTGCCGTTTGGTCTGGTTTGTATTTCCACCGTTTCGTAACCTTCTTTCAAAATTTTAATTTTGGTTTCCTTTCGATCTGGAAACAGTTGAAAGTAAAAACCGTTGATTGGATTAGAAACTCTAATTTCTTCCTGAAAATATTTTACTCTTTCGATTTCTACTTTTGCTTCGAGCGGGGTTCCGAATTCATCCGTGATTTTTAGAAAAATCTTTTTTCCTTCCAGAACTTCGTTTAACAATAGGTTCCAAGCTTTCCTCAAGGATACGTTTACCTTTTCCACTTCCTTGTATTCCGGATTGAGATGTGTGGTTTCCAATAGATAAGCGAGTGTTCCGTGTGCAAAGTAGAAATAGTCCTGATCGACTCCATCTATCGGATAGATATTTTTTTTTGCTTCAAATTCCTTTTCTGGATTTAAACTATTCACCGAAGCTGCGATTTTTTTTCCTAACTCCTTTGCTACGTCCGGTTCCGGATTATTTAAAGAATCGATCGAATATGGAATTAACAGACAATTTGCATATGCATGATAGCTAATGGACGCCGCAAACCTTTCCCGATTTGCAAGATCCATCATCGCTTTTGTTTCCGATTCGGATCCAGGCGAGGGACCTCTATAAAAGTAATTAGAAGGATTAGAAGAAGAATATCCTCCTCCAGCTTTTCCCCAATAAAACGGATAGTTGCGATTGATATCCACTCCGGGGTTTAACTTGTCGTTGACCGGACCGGAACCCGGATAGCCGTTTTTTCTTCCCATCAGATTAGATACGTGCCAAAAATGTCTGGCACCGTCCGGATTTACGATGGGTACAATCCAGATTTTCATCTTATTTAGGATTTCTTTATATTCTTTTGGTCTAGATAATATGGAATAAATTATATCGTAGCAGTGTTCAATGGATATGACTTCGTTTGCGTGATGGGCGCAGTTGAAAAGTACGGAAATTTTCTCTTCGTCCGGAGTGGTTGTGTTTGTAATAAGTAGGGCCGGAATTTCCCTGCCTCTGGCGGTTTTGCCGATCACCTCCATTCTGGCTTGTTCCGAATATAAATTTGCGATTCCAAGTAAATAATGAATATTTAATATATTATCTTTATAACCCTTTTTTAAATCTTCAAGACTCGTAAATCTTTCGTTGATCAATTCCTGATAATTGCCTGAATAATATTTAAATGGAAGATATTGTTTGACGACGGAAATTCCGGGAGATGGAAATCCGAACTTATCTATGTCTTGTTTATTGATTACGGAATAATAAGAATCAGATTCCTGATAACTGATCTTATACTTTCCTCCGGTTTTTTCTTTAAATTCTCCCAGTCGTCCCGGATCAATTCGAACGAGTAACATTTTTCTTGGATCATTTAAGGGAGAATTTGGAATCTTTTTGTGGAAGAAACCTGCGCAGGAAACAAATAAAAACAGACAGATGCAGACTGTAAATACGGTATTTGAAGGAAGATACGATTTCATTCTTTATAAAATATTGGAACTAGTTTGTTCTTATCGCTTTCAGAATCCAGAGATTTTTTTTAAATACTTGATTGATTTGTCCGTTTCGTTTTTCAGTCTATCCTCATTCTAAAAGATTCTTTTTAGTTTTAAATCTTTTTGGTTAGGATCTTATATGAAATTTGAAATTCGAAATTTTCTTTTTTTGGTGGTGATGATTTTGATCGCCTACCGAGGATGGATGTGTAAGTTGCTTGCTGATCCTTCGGCTTGTGGAGGAAAAGAAATTCCAGGAATGAAATGTATTCCCGCCGGAGAATTTATACGCGGAAGTAATGTTTACGATGCAGATGAAAAACCGGAAGAGAAGGTTTATGTAAGTGACTTTTATATGGATGTCTATGAGGTCACCAACGAAGATTTTGACAAATGTAAAAACGCAGGCAAATGCCAAGAGTGTTTAAAAACCGGAAAGTGTAATTATATCGGTCCACGTTATGGTAAACCTTACTTAGGCCCTAAACAACCTGTAACAGGAGTTAGTTGGTATACTGCCAAAGAGTTTTGTGAATGGGCCGGTAAAAGACTTCCAACGGAAGCGGAGTGGGAAAAAGCTGCCAGGGGGCCGAACGGAAATTTATATCCCTGGGGAAATGAACCGGCAACATGTGAAAGAGCGGTCATTGAAGTAGGGGACGTTAAAGGATGTGTCTCTAAAAAGACGGAAAAACCTCATTTAATGCCGACTGCAAATGTAGGCACAAAAGCTCCTGGAGTTTATGGATTGTTTGATATGGCTGGAAATTCCTGGGAATGGACCGCGGATTGGTATTCCACTTCCTTTAAGGCTTGTGGCGATTTTTGTAGAGGAAAAGATCCTAAGGGACCTTGTGACGGAAAGGAAGTTTGTCCAGGTTATAAGAAAAAAGTTTTAAAAAGTGGTTCTTGGTGGTGGCCCGCTCATTATGCGAGAGGCTCTAAAAGAAGATCTCATATTCCGGAAAATTTTCCAGAATATCACCATTTCGGATTCCGTTGTGCAAGGGATGTAAATAAATAATATGTTCAATTATTTTAAATTAAGAATTTATGTTATTCTTATGTTTTTTTCTTTTGTTTTTTCGTTCTGCTCTGGACCAAAAAAAATCGAAGAAAATCAAGTTGGTTCTTTAAATGGGGAGGATATAGTTTCTAAACTTAAAGAAACTCCTCAGGAAACTCTCGTTCCTACCAAGTGGGACGTGGGTGACACTACGGTTTCTAACGAAGACCGTTTGGATCTTCTCATTCCTCACGTTCGAAATTTAGGAAACGTTTACGTTGGAGTTGGTTCGGAACAAAATCTTACGATTGCTGCTTGGGCTAAGTCGGATTTTATTTATCTTATGGATTTCACTCAGATTGTGGTTCACGCGAATATGATCACGATTCTCTTTCTACAAAAAGGTGAAAAGAAAGAGGATTTCATTCGTCTTTGGGGAAAAGAGGGGGAAAAGGAAGCGCTTGAATTGATTCAGGTTTCTTTTTCGGATCCGGAAATTTACAAAAAGGTTTATAAACAGGCCTCTCCATTTATTCGAAAACGTCATAGAACCAATTTGATGCTTTCTAAGAAATATGATTATAAGATGTTTCAGACAGACGATGAACAATATTCTTATATTCGAAAGTTGGCTATTGAAGGAAAAATTTTACCGGTTCGAGGAAATCTTTTAGGGAATATTACGTTAACCGGTATTGGCAACACTTTGAAAAAAATAGGCCGTAAAGTGGGGGTTATTTATTTTAGTAATGCGGAAGAATATTTCGCTTATCCTCAAGAATTTAAAAACTCTATCCTCAATCTTCCAATTGCAGAAAATTCTCTTGTGGTGAGAACGATTTCGGTTCGTAAGGATTTGTTTCCTTGGTCTCCCGGATCGGAGATTTCTACGGATCGAGGTTTTCATTATTGTGTTCAAAAAATTTCCAACTTTCAAAAATGGTTATCCAGTGGCAAACCGGGGCTTCGTTCTTTACAAGTAATGGTGGAAGGTGGAACCGTGGATAAGAAAAATGGTATCACGGTTGTTGATAAGGAACCGGTCGTTACGGATGATAAATTGCCTAAGACGGGTGGTTAAATATAAATCATTGTCGTTCTATGGTTAAGTATAGATGATTGGCGTATTATAGTTAAATGGTTTAATAAATATTAAAATTTAATTATATTCAAAAGTTATATTTTTTCTTTTTGTTTGTTTAAACGGCTGCTTTTAGGTGTGCAGGAAATCTGCATTCAAAATTCAATCTCTTTTTTTAGAGACGTAATTTATGTGAGTTCCCACAAATCGTGGATTTACAGTTAAACTTTGAAAATTGTGGGAACTACTATGAAACGCTAAAAGAACCATCGTCCAATTCGATTTTTACACAAAATTACTGTTTTATGGCCATCATCAAAATTTAAAATCCCATTTTAATGTGAGTTTAGCTTAAGAAATAATTTTCTAAAAGTAGTAGTTCCTACAATTTTAGAATTTGTTCGTAAAATCGTGATTTGTGAGAGTTCCCACATCTGAATACGATAGGTTTAATTGTTATAAACTTCCATTTTTTAAATTGTGGTAGTTCCCACGTCTTTAGAGTTTCACAGTAAAATAACGATTTTAAAAACTACTTCACTTGAATTGGGTATAACGCGAAAGGGATCGATGTGAGAGAACTTAAGCAAAACGCTCTCTCAAACTAAAGCGTCTCACTCCCCATCATAACTTTACCCACAAATATTTGGATCTCAATAGAGTTGTTGAAAAATGAATTCTCCATCTGTTTCTATTTCATGGAAACGAGCAATTGAAATAGTTTTGTTAAACTGAACTATGGAATTTTTTAACAACTCTAATATAAATCTGTGGGAATTACGACAAATCCTCTGTAAAAAGATCGGCCCCGCCCCACAACGCGACCCATAGGAAAGCGTTGTGTTGAGTTTCCAACGCGACCCTTAGGAAAGCGACACGCTGAGTTTCCAACGCGATCCTTAGGAAAGCGACACGCTGAGTTTCCAACGCGATCCAGGAAGCTCAGCAAATGCTTCTCTAAGGATCGGCATTCAGGGAGCCGATGCATTGAGTTTGAGGAAGTGTTGTGCTTGAGTTCAATTTTGATTCTAAAATCCTCTTCAACTTGTGTGGGTTGGTTATGGCCTCTACAGATCGCATTGTATATTAAAACTAAAGATAATTATTATATAATGTTTACTGTATACAATTTATTAACCAAAGTCCGGTTCGGTTGCCTGTGGCAAGCCGGATTCGCCCAATCTTTCTTTACATTATTGAAGTTTAAAACGATTTGGTATCTTATTGTATAATCTTGAGTAACAGATAAATTCTGAAATAAAATAATATAGCTAATGAGTATTAGGTGATATATGTAGAGGAAATAAATTTTTAATCTGGTTTTTTAAACTTGTCGCATCGAAAGAACTAACTTTTCGTCCCAGATCTTGAACTACTGCTAAAATATTTTGAATTAAAAGATTAGTTGCGATATCGTCATTCGCTTTTTCGAAATGTTCAAAATCAATATAAAGTCGGTAGTCTGCGGAATTTTGTTTTTTCTGATAGAGTCTACGCTCTTTATAAAATTCTTTAAGATCCGTACGAATTAAGATAGGGATCACACCAATGGATTTAATATTGGCTCCATAGTCTTTATCTAAGAAATGTTTGTTTAGAATCGATTCTACGCTTTTTCTAACGCGGCGAAATTTGTCTGGAACGTTTTGACTGAAACGTCCGTCGATTTCGGAGCTGATAAAAAATTTCATGTTCGTTTATTTTAAATTATTTTCTTTCAAGGTAAAGAATAAAACCTTGCGATAACGTGATTTAATATAATAAGAATCTGTCGAGCGTCAATAGAAGTGAGGCACTTTCGTTATTCAGATTGATCTTTCTGATAAAGTGCGATTTGGTTTTGAGACACCTGTAAGTTAACTGGAGAAAATTGAGTTGTGGTACGTTTTGAGTATAGAGCGGTAAAATAAAAATTTCTAGAAATTCTAATCAAGTATATTATAATTCTCTAAAATATTAATTAACAATTGTTTTCCAAGAAGAAGAAAGTCTAGAGATTTTGCCGTTTTCGGTCTTTTGTATCCTTTCCTTAAATAAAGATTTGCTGTAGTTTTAAAGAACTTGGGTTGAATCAATTCATTTTATAAACCTGAAATTTATCATAAAAAGCTGAATATCGGAATTTATACAATCTGTGATTTTTATAGATAAATTCAGAAAGTTCTAAATCGAACTTATGTTAAATAAAAGAAGAAACGCATGTCTTAGGAATCGATCCCACATAAAATAGTCCTTCTTAAACAAAGGAAGAAACAAATAAAGAATCAAAATTAAACACTAATTACAAAGTTTCAATCCACTTCCTTCTTAAACAAAGGAAGAAACCTGATTGATTTTTTCTCATCGTTTGAAAGCCAACCCGTTTCAATCCACTTCCTACTTAAACAAAGGAAGAAACAGCGGCTGCACAGTCTCTAATTGATGTATTAGGAAAAGATTTATTAGTTTCTCTAGACATAATTATCGCGAACCTACTGACGCCATACTGTATAAACGTTAAGCAAAACTGTTCAATCGCTAAACGGTGGTTATTCGTTTGAGTGCGAATGGGCCGCAATTGATCGGGAGAAACAGGTTCGCAAAAAGCGCTTCATCATAAAATGGTCCGCTTTTTAAAGTCAAGAATATAAACTATAAATTCTTTAGTTTTAAGTCTAAGTAGATGGATATCTAGGAATGAATTTTCAGAAGATTGATTTAAACGTTTAGTAAAAATTCGGTCTCAATAACTCATTTTATAGAGTATGGAATTTTTCTCTTACTTTATGACTACATAAAAGAACCCAATCCAATAAAGAGCATTCTGCTTTAGTTCTAAAAAATGGAGAGCCGTAAGTTTTACTGCAAAACCCTAAAATACTGGGAAATTGATTGTATGGTTCTGAATAAGAACCATGGATTTAAAACAGTTTAAATTTGAACGTACTTTTTATACCATCCTAAATTGATTTGGATCAAGTATAAAAATATTATTAATTTAGTAAATTATATAGTTTTAATGTTATATTAAGAAGATAAATTTATTTTAAGTATAACCTAAGTGACGTTAGTTTATTTTGATCTCCCTTTAGAAATATGTATTTTTATTTATGATAAAAATTGCAAAGGTTTAAACACATTTTTTGTTTTCGTTTTTAAAGTAAACATGAGTCAAAAGATAAACTTCGGATTAAATTAATTTTTATTATTTACACTATATAATAATTTCAGAAAATATTAAACCTCAAAAGGGGAAAGTGAATAGATGAAGAATTATATAATGCGAGGAGGAGAACAGGAACTTCCTCCCCCTTATAGGATGAAACAAGTTGAATTTTATGCTTTTTGTATACAAGGAAATCAGAATGCAATTCAATCGATTGTGGATCGTGAATTAAACGCCCCTGCAAGTGGAAGGGCACACTATCACGTGTTTAGCGACTACTTGTTTTTAGTATTTGCAAAGCAACAATACCTTGCTCCGGGTAATGATTGTGGCTGGGTAGAAGAAACGGATGTAGGTTTTTGGATACCTCTTTTTGAAAAAGAGATTCATGGAATCCGTTTTTATCAACCGTATCTCTTTGTGGACATATCTACTGCTATGGCAACCGGAAGAGAAATTTATGGTTTTCATAAAATTCAAGGTCAATTCCAAATTCCTTCTCTTCGAGTTCCTCCGGAATACTTTTCTGTGGACGCGATTACACCTCGTGGTAAAGATCGTCAGGCTATTTCTCAAAGGATGTTTACTCTTAGTTGTACTCCCGGAGAATCTAGAACAAAAAAATCGTACGATGAATTTTCTAAACTCGGAAATCATCTCGTTGAAATTCTTTTTGATGATCCTTCTAAAATCAAAATTCCTGACGCTAATATTACGATCAATCTCTGGGACAATTTATTTCATTCAGAAATTATAATGGTTTTTTTAAAACAATTTAGGGATGCGGCCGATCCTACATTGGCCTGTTATCAAGCGATCGTAGAAGCGAGTAGTAACGTTACCTGTTTTCGTAAAGGTGGAGATTTAGAAGGAAATTACATTTTAGATGTATTAAGTAATCCATACTTTCCTTTTGTTTCAGATTTCGGTTTAAAAAGTACTTCAATACCGATTCAATTTGGAATTTGGTGCGATTTTGATTTCGATTTTTCTCCAGGGAGAATTATTCATCAAAACGTCTAGAATTTTGTCTCAAAGAAGTATCGTTTATTAGGGTTGAACTGATTTTAAGATGGTTTGTAGGCGATAATAAAATTTTAAAATATAATTTAATTATTGTTAGGTGTATTTATGAAAAATAAAAAAGAAAAAGTAATTATACTCGGCGGGGGATTGGGATCTCTCGTTACAGCTTACGAGATCACTTCTAAACCCGACTGGAAAGAACATTACGATATTACGATTTATCAATTAGGTTGGAGGCTTGGCGGAAAAGGTGCAAGCGGTAGAAATCAAGACGTATTTAACAGGATCGAAGAACACGGATTACATATCTGGTTCGGATTTTACGATCACGCTTTTCAACTGATTAGAAAATGTTACGAAGAACTTTCAAGACCTCTTACCAGTCCATTAGCCATCTGGGAAGAAGCTTTTAAACCGGCTAATTTTTTTGTACTTCAGGAATTCGTCAATGGAAGTTATCAACCTTGGCCGTTTCATTTTCCAATGAACGACCGGATTCCGGGTGATACGACTGAACTTCCAGATCCTGCGGTTTATCCTTCTATGATTTTAGAATATTTGAATGAATATTATAAAAATCGTAAGCAATATATTTTCCCCGAAAATGAATGTGCAAAAGATCATACCATTTGGAAAGAAATTTTAGAATGGATAGGGGACGCGGCGGACGAAACGGATTTGGACGTGATTGGAAAAGCCATTCTCGTTTTGAAAAATCTTTTGAATCAATTAAGCAAAGATTTTTCCCATGATCGTTTTCTGAAACTTATAGATCAATTCGTTGATGGTCTTTGGACAAAGATGGAGAAAAGAATTGAATCGAATACGGAGGCGAGAAGGTTTTGGATTCTCGTCGATTTCAGTCTTATGAATATTAAAGGAATGATCCGAGACAAAGTTTTTGAAAATGGTTTTGAAAGTATAGACGACTTTGATTATAGAGAATGGTTGAAACTTCATGGAGCGAACGAACTTACGATCAACTCCGCAATTGTACAGGGGATTTACGGTCTCGTTTTTGCGGGAAGAAGTCAATATACGTTTGCCGCCGGCACGGCTCTCAAAGGCGCTTTGAGAATGTTATTCACTTATAAAGGCGCGGTTGCATATAGAATGCAAGCTGGAATGGGAGACGTCATTTTCACTCCTATATATGAAATATTGAAACAACGGGGAGTTCAGATTAAATTCTTTCATAGAGTGAGGGAATTGATTCCAGGAAGTTCGGATGGACAATCCTGGATTCAAACCGTAAAAATTGGTAAACAGGTAAACTTAAAAAAAGATGAATATTCTCCTTTGGTCGACGTAAAAGGACTCGGTTGTTGGCCGAGTGAACCTATTTACGATCAGATTGTAGAAGGAGAAACATTAAAAAAAGATCATATAGATTTGGAAGACTATTGGTCTAAATGGCAGGACAAAGAAGAAATTGTTTTAGAGTATGGAAAAGATTTTGATCGAATTGTGTTTGGGATTTCCATTGGTGCAATTCCATTTTTGTGTCCAAAAATTTTAGAACAGAATTCCAATTGGAAACAAATGATAGAATCGGTTCAAACGTGTCTAACGGATGCGTTTCAACTTTGGATGTATCCGGATATCGCAGGGTTAGGGTGGAAGTATTGGAAAAATGAACCTCCCGTATTGGGCTCATATGTAGAACCTTTTGATACTTGGTGTGATATGAGTCATTTGATCAATAGAGAATCTTGGTCTGATTCTCTCTCACCAAATCATATTGCCTATTTTTGCGGACCTTCTCCGCCAGGAATCGCCCCTATCGATCCTTTAGTTGATCCAAATATATCAAAGCAGATGGAAAAATTAAAAGAAAGAGTAATTCAATTTTTACAAGAAAACGCACAAAGTATTTGGCCTAATTCTGTACAAGCCGCCGGATTCAATTGGGATTTATTGTTGGATCCGAACAAGACCAAGGGGTCGAAGAGAATCGAATCCCAGTATCTTCGTTTAAATATTCAGCCTACGGAAAGATATGTTTTATCTATAAAAGGTTCTACAAAATACAGGCTTTCCGCGGGAAAAAATGGATATTCTAATCTTGTGATTACAGGGGATTGGATCGAAAATTCGGTGTTAAACGCCGGATGTGTGGAAAGTACAGTAGTAAGTGGCATCCAAGCCGCTAAGTGTTTTTGTTAGATATTTTGAATGATTCGATCCTAAGTTTATTTAAAAAGATAATAAGTCGGTGCTTCAATTTACTAAAATAGGTATATTATGAAAGTTAAATATTATAAGTCGAAACATATAGGACAACAATTTGACGAATTTATTGAAGAACGTATATATATTTCGTTTTAATTTGCTATTTTATATTCTTCAGGTTTTTGTTTCGGACTCGTATTTTTTTAAAGAGAAAGAATGAAAATCCCCGGTTTCGAAATATTAGATTTATTTTCTGAAAATTATAAATTTATTATATATAAAGCTTTTGACCAAAGGTTTGGAAGAAAAGTTCTTATCAAAACAATTTCTCAGAAAAAGACGGATGTTCAAGAGATTTATCGAGATTTTAGGATTTCAAATTTTATAAAAGGATCAAAAACCCAAAATCCTCTTGAATTAATACGACATGAAGACGTTCCGGTTCTTATATTAGAGGACTTTAATTCAGTTCCACTCTCAAAACTTTTTCCTAATGGAGTAGATTCCGTTCATAAATTTTTCGAAATTGCTTTAGAAATTTCTTTTGCACTTCAAGAAATTCATGAAAGAAGGATTTTACACAAGTCATTATATCCAGAGAATATTTGGATTCAAGCAGATACTGGGATAGTAAGGATTGCGGACTTTTCATCTTCTACTTTTTCGGGTAAGGATATTTCTCCTTCTAATACACCTAGCTTACCTCTTGAAGTTTTTTCTTATATAGCACCTGAATTGACGGGCAGGTTATCCCGTATTTTGGATCTTCGGACTGATTTTTATTCTTTGGGAATTATTTTCTATGAGATGGCGACCGGAACTGTTCCGTTTGTTTCTAAAGATAGAAACGAAATTTTACACTCTCATCTTACTAAAATACCCGCTCCTATTCATACAATTAGAAATGATTTCCCAATTTCAATTTCTATTATCGTTTCTAAGTTGCTCGAAAAAGGTTTAAATTTACGTTATGCTTCCATTCAAGGATTGATATATGATTTAGAAATTTGTTTTAAAGATTTTCAAAATGGAAAAATTAATTCTGAATTTATTCCTGGTTCAAAAGATAATCCTGAAATTATATTAGATTCTTCTAATTTATATGGAAGAGAAAAAGAGATTTTAGTTTTACAATCTTCTTTAGATAAGACGTCCCAAGGAGAAACTAGGGTTGTTTTTATCACTGGTGTTTCCGGTTCAGGAAAATCTGCGCTAGTGAAATCCTTTTTAAAGAGTATTTCAAATATTTTTGTCCAAGGAAAGTTCAGTCAATATGAAACTTCAATGCCGTTTGGAGGACTGATTCATTCTTTACAAGATTTGGTTTCGATTTTGCTTTCTAAAGATGAAAAAGAAATTCAAGAATTTAAAGAACTAATTTATGAACATATAGGAGACAATGGGAAAATTCTTTTAAATCAGTTTCCAGAGCTAGAATTTATTTTGGGTCCTCAGCCAGAGTTGTCCAGACTTCCTCCGGATGAAAATCAGAATCGTTTCTACCATACACTCAGTAATTTTATCAAAGTTCTTACCAAAATTAGTAGGCCATTTGTACTTTATTTAGACGATTTACAATGGGCTGATTCAGCAAGCCTCAGGTTTATAGAAACTATATTAGTACATTCGGAAATTAAAAATTTATTATGTATTCTATCTTTTAGATCTGAGGAGGTTGGTCCTTCAAATACTTTTTCCAGTGTATTAAAAAAAATTGAGAACAGCAAGGCTAAGATAAACCGAATCAACGTAGGTTTGTTAGATGAAAAAAACGTTTATAGACTTATTCAGGATTTATTTCCTGGATGGGAAGAACAGTCTAAATTTGCAACTTCTATCTTTCTAAAAAAAACGTCCGGAAATCCTTTGGCGATTATTCAACTTCTCGAGATTTGTCAAAAAAAACGCCTCATCACTTATCAGTTTAAATCTAAACTTTGGAAATGGGATCTTGAAAAGATAGAAAGGCTTTCAATTTCGGATAATGTAGTGGATCTACTTTGTGCTAGGATTGAAGCTCTTTCTCCAGAACTTCAGGAACTTTTGGGTGTATGTTCTTGTTTGGGAAAAAAATTTACTTTAGAATTTTTATCTAAATTAAGTCTTTTTAATACTACAAAGTTAGAGAAATTACTTTGGTTTGCAGTAAAGGAAGGGTTTTTAAATATTTTTTTTAGTGAGAATCATTTTCTTTTTGAAGAGAAGCTGTTTTCAGAACGAATTTTTAGTTTTTCACACGATAAAATTCAACAAGTTATTTATGACTTACTGGAAGAATCAAAACGAAAAAAAATCCACAAACACATAGGAATGACCCTACTTACAATTTACGGATTACGATCTAAAGACAAGATTCTTTTTCAAATTGTACAACATCTTAATCATACAATTGATACGCTCGAAGAAGAGTCTATAAAAAATGATCTTACGATTTTAAATTATAAAGCGGGTCTTCAAGCTAAAAATTCAGGATCATATGAAAGTTCTCTTCAATATTTGAATTTTGCTTTGAATTTTTTGAATAAGGAGGCTTCCGTTGAGAACTTTGAACTGTATGTAGACGTAATTTTAGAAATTGCGGAAACGGAATATCTTTTAAGTAATTATGAAAGGGTGGAATCTTTTTTAAGATTATTAGAAAATAAAAATATAACAAATTTACAATACGTTCGTAAGGAGACAATTCTAGTTCGTTTGTATTCTAAAATGAATAAGATAGAGGATGCGGTTTTAGCGGGTTTGCGAGGGATGAGACGTTTTAAAATTTATATACCTTCTTTTTACTGCAGGATTGTTTTGGCACTTTTTAAGGAATTGTTAATTTCTATAATTTTATCCATAAAAAAATCCGATTTGGAACTTATTTGTGTAAAAGAAAATTCGGAACCCGAATACGAGGCTTTGATCGATCTTTTTGCGGAGTTGGGTCCTTCAGCTTTTACCTACAATCAAAATTTATTTGCCCTTATTGTATTAAAAATGTTTAATGTTTCTTTGACAAAAGGAGTTTCTAGAAGTAGCGCAATTGTATACAGTGGATACGGTATGATCGTTAATCAGGTTCTGAGGGATCTGAATCAGGCGGTGCGTTATTCTAAACTCGCAATGGATTTGAACAAAAAAATTCCGTTCGATCTTGTAAAGTGGAAGGTAAAATACGTATATTCTGCCTATATCTGTCACTGGGTAAGGCATATCTCTTTCGATATAGGTCTGTTAGACGAAGTTCATAATGGGGCTTTACAAAACGGAGATGTTTTTTTTGCCGGATTTAGTCTTCAGGCCAAGATCCAGAAAAAAATTTTTGCTTCATATTCTATCAATGAACTTTTAACGGACATAGATAATGCGGAAAAGTATTTTAAAATTACAAGAGACGATTTCGCTTCCGTAATTTCAAAAAGTTCTCATCAGTTTATCAGGGCTCTTGCGGGAAAAACCTCTTCCTGTGATTCTTTAGAAGATTCTGAGTTTCGATACCAAGATTTTGAAAATAAAATAATAAAAGATAAAAATTACACGGCACTTTCCTATTATTATCATGACCTCACTAAACTTTATTATTTTTCAGGTAAATATCAAAAAGCTATATTATATGCTACAAAGTGTGAAAAGTTGATTCGGAACGCTTTTGGTTTGATTCCTTTTGCCGAATATTGGTTTTATTATGGAATTGTAATTTTAGCTAATTTTCATAAATTCAATTTTTTTCAAAGAATTAAATATTTAAAAAAACTGAATATTATACTTTCATACTTTAAAAGATGGAGTAGAGATTGTCCGGAAAATTTTATGGGACTTCTGGAGCTTCTTAACGCCGAGAAAAAAAGAATACGCGGAAAGGTTTACGATACGATTGTAGGTTATGAAAGGGCAATTAAACTTTTTCAAGAATCAGGTTTTATCTCATTTCAGGCCTTATCGAGCGAAATGGCTGCGGTGTTTCATTATAAACTTGGAAATTTTTCCCTTGGAAATCATTATTTAGGATACGCGATCAATTTGTATTCCAAATGGGGAGCCTTGTCTAAAGTGTCTGATTTAAAAAGTCGTTTTTCGAACCGACTCCACCTTTGTTTTCTGAACGAAAACGGTGAAAAAAAATCCTTAGCACAAGATCTTGTTTTGGATTGGGAAATTATATTAAAAGCTTATAATGTTATTTCTAAAGAGATTGTTTTAGATAATCTTCTTAAGAAATTGATGCAGATAACGATGCAGACTGCCGGAGCTACAAAAGCAGTTTATTTTAATTTGTACGATAAAAATCCAATGGTTTATCTTATTGGACAAAACGAAAAGACAGGGATTAAGATTGAAAAATTTCCGGAATTAGATAAACCTCAATATCCGGTCTCTTATCTGAATTACGTTTTTAGAACGGGTAAATTGATTTCTACTTTTGATTTTTCTGCGATTAAAGATTTTAGCGATCAATATATCAAAGAAAAAAATCCACAGTCTATGATTTGTATTCCCTTAACGCACATTGGAAAATTGAAGGGAATACTCTATTTAGAAAATGAATTCGTCAAAGGAATGTTTACTGAAAGTAATATTCAAATTTTGAAACTGATCGTTGGACAAGCGGCGATTTTTATAGAAAATGCTAACCTTTATGCGGAATTAGAAGAAAAGGTAAAACAAAGAACTTCCGAACTCGATAATACGATTCATCTACTTCGAAAAGATTTGCTCTATGCTCAAAAGATTCAGGATAAAATTTTACCAAAGCCAGAATCTACGTTAGGCGGAATTAATATCTTTACGAAGTACGTTCCTATGATGTATGTAGGAGGTGACATTTACGACTATGAAGAAATTTCTACGGGTAAGGTGAGGATCTTTTTAGCGGATGCTACTGGTCACGGGGTTCAGGCTGCATTAGTCACAATGTTGATTAAATCCGAATATGAAAGTCTCAAATATTTAAATACATCTCCGGGAGGTTTGATCACCGAACTGAATCGAACTATCATAGCAAAATATAAAACCCTTAAATTCTTTTTTAGTTGCCTAGTCGTTGACGTTGATACTAAAAAAGGAACACTTTACTACTCGGCGGCAGGACATCCGGATCAATTCTACCTTTCCGGAAGGACGATAACAAAATTGACTCGATGCGGACCGATTATAGGTATTCTTGAAAGTAAGGAATACGATTCTCATTTTTTGAAAATATTAAAAGGGGATAAATTGTTTTTCTTTTCTGATGGAATGATAGAAGGATGTAATCCATTTAAAGAAACGTTTGGAGAGGATAGACTTTTGAAATTAATTTTAGATCATTCTTCCAAGCCAATTTCGGAAATCGTTTCGTTGGTATTTTCTGATCTCCAAACTTTTCTTTCAGGTAAAGAAGTTGCAGATGACATCACGTTCTTATCGGCAGAAGTATTGTAATATCTTTTTTTTAATTATACCTTTTAAAAATCTTAACAACTTCTTAACTTTCTTTTTCGCAACTTAACTCTACAATTATTGACTCAGTTCAAAATTTATGATCTACTTGTGTCTTAAAAGATTAGTTTCAGGAAAAAGAATATTATGAATTTAGAAACTATTTTGGCTTTGAGTATGGGTGTATTTTGTATCATTTATCTGGCATATACAATTTTTAGACCGGAAAAGTTTTAAGGAGTTTTTATGGTAACGGAATGGATTCAACTTTCGATCTTTCTGTTTGTGATCCTAATTTTCTCTCCCTTATTCGGTTTTGTATTGTATAAAGTGTATTTATATAAAACTTCTGGTTTCGAAAATTTTTTATATAAACTTTGTGGGATCGATCCCAATCGAAATATGGATTGGAAAGAATATGCTCTATCTTTGCTTGTATTCAATTTTTTCGGTTTTCTATTATTGTTTTTAATTTTATTTTTTCAGAATTATCTTCCACTCAATCCAGAAAAATTTTCAGGATTAGGTTGGGACCTTGCATTTAACACCGCGGTCAGTTTTACCACAAATACGAACTGGCAGGCCTATAGTGGAGAATCTACGTTAAGTTTTTTTTCCCAAATGGCAGGATTGACCACACAAAATTTTCTCAGTGCAACTACTGGATTGTGTGTGCTTCTTGCGCTTTCAAGAGGAATATCAGTAAATTATAATATTTTCGCTTTTGGAAACTTTTGGAAGGATATGATTCGAGGAACGTTATACGTTCTTCTTCCTCTCTCTTTTGTTTTTGCTTTGTTTTTGGTTGGTTCTGGAGTAGTACAAACTTTTTCCGAATCCTTCTCAGCGATTACTTTAGAAGGGAATATCCAAACCATTCCTTTAGGTCCGGTTGCGTCTCAGGTCGCAATCAAACAATTAGGAACAAACGGGGGTGGGTATTTTGGAGCAAACGCGTCGCATCCTTTTGAAAACCCCTCTCCAATTTCCAATTTTGTACAAATGTTTTCCATTCTGATTTTGCCAGGCGCCTGTGTTTTCTTATACGGAAGAATAACCGGAAATATCAGACACGCATGGGTGATTTTCAGTGTGATGTTTACGATACTCTGCGTTGGAATTTTAATCGTCTGGACTTTTGAATCCTCTTGGAACCCGATCAGTGGAGCCTTTGGTTTTTGGGAAGGAAAAGAAATGAGGTTTGGAATTTTAAACAGTTCTATTTGGGAAGTTTCCACAACGGTAGCGTCTAACGGATCTGTAAATTCCATGCACGATAGTTTTTCTCCGATCGGTGGTCTAGTAGGAATGTTGAATATACAATTAGGAGAAATTGTATTTGGAGGAGTGGGAGCCGGAACGTACGGAATGATACTTTTTGTTCTGCTAACCGTATTTTTAAGCGGGATCATGGTGGGCCGTAGCCCGGAATATTTAGGTAAAAAAATAGAAAAGAAAGAAATTCAGATGTCCATCCTAGGAATTTTATTACCTTCTACAATTATACTTTTGTTTACCGCAATTTCGGTAAGTATTTCGGACGCGTTATCTTCTCTTACAAATCGAGGACCTCACGGTCTATCAGAAATACTTTATGCGTTTTCTTCGGGAGCGGGAAATAACGGAAGCGCTTTTGCCGGTTTGAACGCAAATACTACTTATTATAATGTTATGATAGCGATTACGATGATATTAGGAAGGTTTGGAGTGATTCTGCCTGTTTTAGTGATTGCTGGAAGTCTCGCCGAGAAAAAAAGATCGGAGATCGTATCAGAAGGTTCTTTTTCTACGGAAGGAGGAACCTTTTATGTGTTGTTATTATCCGTTATCATCATAGTAGGCGCGCTTACTTTTTTTCCGGTGCTTACTATCGGTCCGATACTTGAGCATTTTATAATGTTTCAGGATGGGACTTTTTAAGGAGAATCGATGAACCGTAAGTCCAAAGTTTTTATAGAATCCCCAATTTTAAAAGAAGCGATCTTTAATACATTCAAAAAGTTGCATCCATTTTTACAGGCCAAAAATCCGGTTATGTTTATTGTATTTTTAGGCGCACTTTTTACGACTTGGATTTTCTTTAAAGATTTGTATCAGGGAGTTTACTCTTCCTTTAATCTACAAATAAGCTTATGGTTGTGGTTTACGGTGCTTTTTGCCAATTTTGCGGAAGCGATTGCGGAAGGAAGAGGAAAAGCAAGAACGGATAGTCTTAAAAAAACTAGATCCAATATAATCGCCAAAAAATTGGTAGGAAATAAGATAGAAAACGTTCCTGGAACTTCATTAAAAATTGGTGATATAGTTATTTGTGAAGCAGGAGATTTGATTCCCGGAGACGGAGAAATTTTAGAAGGGATCGCAAGCGTGGACGAATCTGCGATTACCGGAGAGTCTGCGCCTGTAGTTCGTGAAAGTGGAGGGGATAGAAGCGCGGTTACCGGTGGAACCAAAGTCTTAAGCGACAGGATTAAAATTTCAATCACCGCAGAACAAGGAAAAACATTTTTAGATCAGATGATCGCATTGGTGGAAGGAGCCAAACGTCAAAAAACGCCGAACGAAATTTCTCTTACGATGTTATTGTCCGGTTTGTCGTTTATATTTTTGATCGCTGTGATGAGCCTTCCTTTGTTTGCGGAGTTTGTTGCTAAAGAAGGAGGACAAAACGCAAATCTTTCCATTCCGATTTTAATTTCTCTTTTAGTATGTCTGATTCCTACCACGATTGCAGGATTATTATCTGCTATCGGAATTTCGGGAATGGAACGCCTAATTCGTTTTAATGTAATTTCAAAAAGTGGAAGAGCGATCGAGGCCGCCGGAGATATAGACATTCTTTTATTAGATAAAACAGGAACGATTACATTAGGCAACAGAGAGGCTAGAGATTTTTATCCCGCCAAAGGAGTGGATGAAAAATATTTGGCAGATGTAGCGCAACTTTCTTCTCTTGCAGACGAAACTCCGGAAGGAAGGTCCATCGTAATATTAGCAAAAGATAAATTTGGAATTCGAGAAAGAAATTTAAGCGAGATGGAAGGTGAATTTATACCTTTTAGCGCTTCTACAAAAATGAGTGGAGTGGATTTAAAAAAGGAAGGAAAGGTCGTTCGAAAAATTAGAAAAGGAGCGGGGGATTCGATTCGAAATTATCTACATACGTTTGGTCAAAAAATTTCTGCAGAACTGGAAGATACGATTCAAACAATTTCACAAAAAGGAAGTACTCCAATTTTAGTAACCGAAGAGGATCAGCTTTTAGGTGTGATTGAATTAAAGGATATAGTCAAAGGAGGACTCAAAGAAAGATTTGCAAGTCTTAGAAAGATGGGAATTAGAACCGTGATGATTACCGGAGATAATCCTTTGACTGCAGCTGCGATTGCTGCTGAAGCGGGAGTGGATGACTTTCTTGCGGAAGCGACTCCGGAAACTAAGCTGAAAAAAATCAGAGAACAACAGTCCAAAGGTTATCTGGTTGCGATGATCGGAGACGGAACTAACGATGCACCTGCGTTAGCGCAATCGGATGTAGGTGTGGCTATGAATACGGGCACACAAACTGCAAGAGAAGCAGGGAATATGATCGATCTTGATAGTAATCCAAGCAAACTGATAGAAATAGTAGAAATCGGAAAACAACTTTTGATGACAAGAGGAGCGCTGACTACGTTTAGTATTGCAAACGACGTAGCGAAGTACTTTGCTATTTTGCCCGCTTTGTTCGGAAGTTTTTATGCTACGTCTCAAGTAGGTCCTTTATCTGCTCTTAATCTGATGCAACTAGGTTCTCAGAAAAGTGCGGTGTTAAGCGCTGTGATATTCAACGCACTTGTGATACCCGCCCTTATACCCTTGGCTCTTAAGGGAGTCGTCTATAAACCGTTAGGTGCTGATAGGATATTAAAAAGAAATCTTTTAATTTTTGGTTTGGGAGGAATGATCGTTCCGTTCTTAGGGATAAAGTGTATAGATTTGATGTTAGGTTTATTAGGAATCACTTAAGGAAAACTTTATGATTTTCTTGAATATAATTTCTATTTCCATTCGACTTCTTTTGATTCTTACTTTAATTACCGGAATTTTATATCCGATCGTGGTCACTGGATTTGCGGAACGTTTTTTCCCGTTTCGATCTGGCGGAAGTAAGGTAGTGATCCAAGGTAAAACCGTAGGCTCGGAGTTGATCGCACAGAAGTTTATAAAAGACGAATATTTCTGGCCTAGACCTTCTGTGGCTGATTACAAAACGGGGGCGTCCAATGCAAGTGTGACTAACGCGTCCTTAAGGTTAAAGGTGGAAGAAAGAAAAAAAATCCTCTTTGAAAAACACACAGAACAAACGCAAGTTCCTCCTGATTTATTGTTTGCGTCCGGTTCTGGGCTTGATCCGCATATTAGTCCTAACTCGGCTCTGTTTCAGATAAACCGTGTGGCGAAGTCGCGTAAATTGACGGAAGGCCAAATTCTACGCTTAAAAGACATAGTGGAAAAATCGATAGAAAAAGGTTATATAGGAGAAAACAGGATCAATGTA
The DNA here is from genome assembly GCF_000243695.2 of Leptospira kirschneri serovar Cynopteri str. 3522 CT. Taxonomy (NCBI): domain Bacteria; kingdom Pseudomonadati; phylum Spirochaetota; class Leptospiria; order Leptospirales; family Leptospiraceae; genus Leptospira; species Leptospira kirschneri. The sequence goes on from NZ_AHMN02000020.1 coordinate 88,341, forward strand.
CTTTTATTGAACTTGAAGATGGACTCCGAATTTGGAACAATATTAGAATGATCGAAGATACGGAAACTACTCGTTTGGACCCGGACGAGTTACTTCGTAAGATCCAAAAAGAAGAACAAAAAGAGATTTCCGGAAGACTCAAAGTGTTTTTCGGAATGGTTGCGGGTGTGGGCAAAACCTACGCGATGTTAAACGCCGCTCGAGGACTTAAAAAAGAGGGCGTGGATGTGGTGGTAGGTTACATAGAAACACGTGGCCGAAAAGAAACCGAAGAACTTCTGGAAGGTTTGGAAATATTACCTAGAAAAAAAATAGAACATAGAGGAATCGAATTCGAAGAGATGGATATAGATTCCATTCTTAGACGAAAGCCGGAAGTGGTTTTGGTGGACGAATTCGCACATACAAATATCCCGGGCAGCAGACACGTAAAACGGTATCAGGACGTAATTGAAATTTTAAATCATAGTATTAATGTATTCACGACTTTGAATGTTCAACATTTGGAAAGTCAAGTGGAGGCTGTAGAAAAAAACACTTCTGTAAAAATTAGAGAAACGATTCCAGATTCTGTGTTGGATATGGCGGATGAAATTGTGTTGATCGATCTTTCTCCGGACGATCTTAGAAAACGACTTCAGGAAGGTAAAGTATACGTCCCTGAAAAAGCGAACTTAGCGGGAGATCATTTTTTTAAGAAGGAAAACCTGACCTTTTTGCGTGAAACCGCACTCAATTACACGGCGAGACACGTCAACGTAGCTCTGGATTCAGCAAAGTTTAGGGAAAAAATTCTAGTGGCGATCGGTTCTAGTCCTAATTCTTACTCTTTATTACGTTATGCGAAACGACTTGCTTATGAACGGAACGGAGAATTGTTTGCGATCTACAATCAAACAAGAGAAAATCTTACCAAAGAAAACTTAAGTCAACTTGAAAAGAATCTGAGTTTTGCCAGAGAGCTAGGATGTGAAATTCTTTACGCGGCAGACGAAGATACAGTGGAAGCGATTTTAAGAATTTCCGAACAAAAGCACATAACGCGTGTGGTGATAGAAAAAACTTCTGCAGATTGGTGGAAAAGATGGAATTCAACCGCGTCTAAACTGGCTAGGATGCCTTCTAATTTCGAACTTTGTTTGGTTCCATATTCTTTTGTTTCTGGAGAAGAATCCGTTTTGAATCGATTTTTAAGAACTTCTTCGGGAGGAAAACAATACTTAACCTCTCTAACCTTGATATTGTTGGCTACTTGTATCAGTTTATTTTTGGAACCAATTGCTGGTTATTGGAGTATTTCCTTACTCTATTTATTCTTTGTTTCGGGAATTGGATCTTTTTTTTCCAAAGGACCTACGATACTGGCAGGGTTATTGTCCGGAATTTTCTGGGATTTTTTATTCATTCCACCCAGATATACTTTTTTTATAGAGAAGTTAGAAGACGTACTTATGTTCGGCGCTTTTCTTTTTATATCGATCATCATAGGAAATGTCACATCTAGATTGAGGCAAAAAGAAAAAGTATTGGTCAATCGAGAACTTCGCCTAACAACTTTATACGAATTGTCCAAGGAGTTGGGACACGCGAGAGACGTAAGACGTATCTCTGAAATCGGAGCCGAATATCTTGGAAAGGTATTTCAGACGGAGATAGTTATACTTTTAGAAAATCAAGGAAACATAGATTTCAATTCTTCCAGGGCTGGAAATTTTTTTCCTGACCCGAAAGAAACCGCTGTTTCTAACTGGGTGTATAAAAATAAAATTCCAGCAGGAAAATTTACGGACACGTTATCCTTATCTTTAGGAACCTACTTTCCTATGATTGCTCCGGGTAAAGTGATAGGAGTGATAGGAGTCGTTTTAAACGAAAGGTTGAATTTGGATCAAGAAAATCTTTTACTTACCATGGGAAATCAGATCGCGCTTGCGCTTGAAAGGGAGTTATTGTCTGAAGAAACTAGAACTAGATACTTGGCCAATCAATCTGAAAGACTTTATACGATTATATTTAATTCTTTATCGCACGAATTAAAAACCCCTCTTTCTGCGATCCGAGGAGCGGTGACTGCGTTGTTAGAACCCGAGATAGAAAATTCCAGAGAAGCTAGAATCGAATTGTTAAACGAAATTAACGAAAGTAGTATGATTCTCAATCTATTATTAGGAAATCTATTAGACATGAGTCGTTACGAATCCGGTTTCTTAAAATTGAGAATGGATTGGCACGATCCATCCGATCTGATTCACGTAGTAGTAAGAAGATTGAGACAAACGGTGAAAAACAGTCGTTGTGTGATTCATTTACCGGAAAATCCAGTGCCGACTTGGATGGATTTTACATTGATGGAACAAGCGCTTTTTAACGTAGTATTCAATGCGGTTCAGATTTCACCTGAAGGTGTTCCAGTTTCTATAGAGCTTATATGCAGAAAAGATAAAATACAATATATTGTGGAAGACGAAGGTCCGGGGATTCCTAAGGAAGATCTTGAAAAGATATTCGAAAAGTTTTATAGAAGTAAAAATAGAAATCACGTAGGAAGTGGATTAGGACTTTCAATAAGCAAATCCATCGTGGAAACACACGGAGGTATTCTAACCGCAGAAAATAGAACAACGGTAGGGGCCAGGTTTTGTATCGAAATTCCGATCAAATCGAGTTGAAAAGATGAATCCTAAAATTCTGGTGGCGGACGATGACGATCGTATTCGCAAGATGATACGAATCAGTTTGAACGCTTCTCATTACGAAGTGATCGAGTCTGCCACGATTCAAGAAACGATACTCAAAGCCGCTAAAGATTCTCCGGATTTGATTTTATTGGACTTACAATTTCCGGATGGCAACGGAATTACTGCATTGAGGGAGATACGATCTTGGAGTGAAACGCCGGTGATCGTATTGTCCGTTCTTTCTTCCGATCCAGAAAAAATTTCCTTGTTGGACGGAGGAGCCGATGACTATATTACAAAACCGTTTAGTATGGGAGAACTTCTGGCAAGAATTCGGGTCGCTCTTAGAAATAAGACTCAGGATCCAGGATCTCCTATTTTTGTATCCGGAAATTTATACGTAGATTTATCAAATAGAAACGTAAAAATATCTGGAACCACGGTGCATTTGACTCCGATCGAATATACATTTTTGACCTTATTGATTCAACACGCAGGAAAGGTATTAACACAGGAACAGATCATACGTCACGTTTGGGGACCTTTTGCAAAAAACGAATCCGGATCTTTGAGAGTTCACGTAGCAAGTTTAAGAAAAAAAATAGAATTGGACCCATCCAGTCCGGAGTTGCTTTTGACAGAACCAGGAGTGGGTTATAGGCTTGCAATTCATTTATAATATTCAGTTTATATCATGTAACATAAGTTAAGTAAAAATTACAAGACGCTACTCGAAGTTATATAATAAATATCTGTTCGGAATTGTATAACAGAATACCCAATCCAATATTTACGCTTTAATCGCTTTTACATTGAATGGCCCCAACTAAAACTCTATCACGAAATTTGTAGAACTCGATTTTATGGAGATCGGTAAATAAATATTAGTATATTAAAGTATTATTTTGTATAAAAGTATAAAGCAGTTTGTTGGAGTGCCGCACCCAAAGGTGCGGCGGAGGCGTAAAGAAATTAAAAAAGAGAAAGGAAAATAGACGGTTTAGAAAACGGAGAGTTATGAGTCGCTTCCGGATCCGAAATGGTGATCGCGTTCAAACCTTCTTGAAGATATTGAGCAAGACCTTGTGTTTCCGACTGGCTGAAAAAAACGTCTTTGTCCATCCACACAACTTTCAGATTAAAACCGTTCCATATATTCTGTGTCACAAACATTCTAGGAACGGCATTTGTAGTTTGGGCGGTATAATCTAGTCCGACAATGTTTGCGGCCGCTACATAGGGTTCTAGATCACTCATCGTTTTTAGTTGTTCGGTGGTAGGTGCTCCTGTGACCGGAACACCGTTTACGGCGTATTTCGTATTAATATAAAAGTCGTCTGGAGTTTTTACGAGCCAACCAAATTCGGCATAAGGCGGATCTGGAATACTACCTAAAATTTTTAATATTCTAAAATTCCAAACAAAACTTTTTGCAGAATTTGGATCACTCATAGGAGCGTTTCCGCCATACCAAGGTAAAGGAGAAGGAATATCGCTGCCGAGTAAGATCGTGTTTTCGATACCGAATGCACTTAAAAGGCCACCACCGTTTTTATGAAATAAACTTTGTATCGTTTGGATGACTAACCCGCCTATACTATGACCGACGATAGTCTGGATTTTTTTACCTTCTGTGCTGGTCATTCTACCAAGTAAGGCGCGGAGAGCGTCTGCGTAATTTGTAACGCTCAACTGACTGTAGTTAGCTGGATATTCCGATGTTCCAGGAGCCATCGTACTACCTCCGTGACCGGGAAGATCCATGATATAAACACTTTGAGCTTTTCCCTTAAGGATCAATTCTTTTGCCAGAGGTTCAAAAAGAGAGCTGTTATCTCCGAAGCCGTGAACGAACAAAACCGATTTAGGGTTGAAAACGATCGGACCACCCGGATCTCTTACGTATCTGTAATGGACTACATTGATTGTATAATAGGTGGTTTTGAGGGAATAGAAATTACGACCTACTAAATCATAAGTAAGAATCTCTCTCGCATAAGAGGCGTTAATCGAACTTACGCCGAACAAAAAAAATAGGAAACATAGGGTGAGTCCCACTTTCCTAAATCGATTTCGAATACCCAATTGAATCTTCATAAATATTTATCTCCTTGTTTGATCTAAGAAGAGAACTCTATCTCTATATAAGCTTTTTTGATTGTAATGAAGCGATACGGAGAGATCATTTTTCGGATTATCTGTAAATCTAAAATTATGTTTTTTTGAAAATAAAATGGAATTCAATTGAAATTAAATTTAGTTTTGATCTAAATATCATGATTAAGGCATATATCTGATGGTTTATTGTAAATAATATTGGCACTTAAGTGCTAACAAATACATCTAAGTATTTAGATTAAGAAAACTTTTATAAGATCAATTTTAAACTAAGACTAGTTAGGTGAGATTATTTGATGTAAAATTCGATTTTTGTTTTTATAGAGGTGGATTGAATTACTGATTTAAAAATTAAGTTCGAAATATAGTTATAAATTTATGTCGTCTGTAGTTGCGACCTCGAGTAAGTATAAAAAGTTTTTATTTGAACACTAACAATTTGGTCTTTTTTCGCTTAATGAATGCTAGGTCTTTTTGTAATCTAAAAATGGTTTTGTTTTTTGGAGATCAGTATCTTTTTATTATAAATTCAAATTTTAAAGTAAAACTTTTATAAACTCGAAAGTATAATACTAGTTTGATACAAGTCCCAATGTAAAAAGTATTTCACCTTAAGTATGTTAGTTGAGTGATTGGTTCTATTTTTACGAATTATAGTGTTTAAAAAAGAGTTTTGCTACAGTGGGAATTTTGTATTTATCAAGGACTTTCGGTTGTTCTGTTACCTAGTTTTCCTACTTAAGAGCTTAATCAAATTGTAATAGAGTGTTTAAAATTTTGTGATTCACTTCAAAAATTTAAGATATTCTAACTTAATTCTGTAGAAATCGGCATGAACACAAAATTCGATTTGGAAAAAACGTTCGGTAAAATTGAAAAGGATGAAGGTTTGGAGAAATTCTGCATGTCATAATTTAGGCATTTAAGTTTAAAATTCATTTGAGTTGACTCGAAAAACGTTACATTCTAAAATTGAAAAAGGAGGTTCATGTGAAAGAAATTTTTGATTTACCACCTAACGCTGATTTATGGTCTTCAAAATCAGCTTCGACAACCGATACACAAACTCTTTTCCCGTTTAATGAAAAATATGAAATGGCTTTAGAAATACTAACTGAATTCGAAAACTTGTCTATAGTTGATTCTTCGAACTTGAAAACTTCATCCACACAAAGTTATGATGGAGAAATTCTTACACAACTGACTGAAATTCTAAAAACCGGAAGCTTTCATACGGAGTATCAACCGATTTTATCTTTGGAAACGGGAAAAATTTATGCATATGAGGCCCTAGCCAGATTCCGTATCAAAGGGGAAAATATTTGTCCGGAGTTTATATTTAACGAACTTCATCAAGATCCGGATCTATTTTTTGAATTTGAAAAAGAATTGAAACGATTTCAGATTCGAAATCGCCCGCGGGACAAACATTTATTTTTGAATTTGGATCCACACGTCTGTAAAAACCGTTCACAGGCCGCCGAATGGCGAAAACTTTTAAGTAAGAAAAAAGATATAGTCTGTGAAATTATTGAGAATACTGATTCTACTTTAATCGAAAATACTCGATTTTGTTTGGATGTTTTAAGGCGAGAAAACGTTCCAATTGCTCTTGACGACGTAGGTGGAGATCAAAACCTTTTTTGTTTTAATTTTTTAGAATATTCTAAATTTATTAAATTTGATAAATGTTGGCTGCGACTTTTTAAAACCAAACCATCTTATAAAAATATCGCGTGGGGTTTCTTAGACTTTGCAAAAGAATCGAATATGTTATGTATATTAGAAGGAATCGAAACCTCCGAGGATTTTTTGATGGCCGCAGAAATGGGATTTCCTTTGGCACAAGGGTATTTATTTCAATCTAGGAACGTTTTAGTTTAAAATTTCGTTTTTGGTCAGATGTTATGAATGTTTAATGTTACCGCCTTCTGTAACACAATTTTACTCGGTACTGTATATTTAAAAAGTAAAATATTTTAATATAAGGATCGAATATACGTGTATGGAAAAAGTCTATATTAGAGTTGTTGAAAAATTAATTCTTGATCTGTTTGTATTGGATTGAATGGACAATTGAAGCAATTTTACGAATTTTCACTATGGAATTTTTCAACAACTCTAATATAAAATTAAAGTTTCCAATAAAAAATTGAATCTGGAAACCACTATCAGAGTTCAATGGCAAAAAGTCTGTTCAAAAAAACTATGAAAGGTGTAGTTTGTGGGCTACTATATTTTAAAAACGGACTTTTGGGAATTCTATTTTATATTTTTCTAAAGTGTAGAAATTGTTACTCTGCTGAAATCGAGAATTCAAACTGACTTTTCCATTCTCCAGCAAAAATGGATCTTTTCGTTTTTAAAATCTTCCGGGATCGTAAACTTTGAAATATCTTTCAAGTTGTCCCATAAAATGGATTGTTTAGAAAATTCAAATTTTCTAAAGTTTGTAGAAAAAAACAAAACTGCGCCTGGAAGCGCAAAATCTCGATAGAGTGTATTTAGAATTTCGACGTGATCTTTTTGTATATCAAAAATATCAGTCATTTTTTTGCTGTTAGAAAAAGTAGGTGGATCAACTACGATCAGATCATATTTTTCTCGATCCGGATTTTTTCTTTCATGACGAAGCCATTCCATTACGTCCGCTCTAAGTACACAATGTTTTGTAAGTGAAAAACCGTTTAGTTTCAAATTTTCTTCGGCCCAGTCGGAATAGGTGTTGGAAAGATCTACGCTTAGGCTTTTTACGGCTCCGCCTGACGCTGCGTAGACGGTAAACGATCCGGTATAAGAAAAAAGATTTAGAAATTTTTTTCCCTTGGATTCCTTACGAACAAAATCTCTAGTGATTCGATGATCTAAAAACAGCCCTGTATCCACATAGTCTGATAAGTTCACATAAAATCTAAGACCATTCTCTCCTATCTCGAATAGTTCAGATTGTTCGGATTGTTTTTCGTATTGTTCCTTACCTTTTTTAGGTTCTCTTTTTTTCCAAAAGACTTGATTTGGATCGATAGAGAGGGTTTCGCAGACGATTCTATTGATTTCTTCGTTCTCTTTTATTCTATCTTCATCTGAAATTTCGTAATTGTTTTTATATACAGAGATATGACAGAGAGGACCATAAAGATCCACGCAGACAGGGACCTGAGGTATATCACGGTCGTAGATTCGAAAACATTCTATGTTTCTTTTACGAGCCCATTTTTTCCAGTGTTTAGCCATTCTGGTTATACGATTTCGAAACATCACCATAGGATTTCCAAAATCGTTAAGCGAATTGGATCGTTTTTCCGACATGAAACCAGAATTAAAAAATCTATTTTAAAATCCAATCAGAACAGAGAATCAAATTTCGTAAAAAGACTGGTAAATTTACAATCATAAACTACGGTTGCGAGGCCACTGGGATTTTATTAAGAAATAAAAATAAAAACTAAAAAATACGCGCACTGTTGCATCTATAAAAAATTGGAAAACGAAACTTAAACGAAGAGGATTTGGCCGGTTTTTTTACGTAAAAACTTTGCGGTATAATTTTTTTTGCGAAAAAATTGTATGTCGTCTTCTCTAAAGAGAATGTACTACTCATCACTATGTAATAAAGTATCTAATATTTTGCATGGAATCAGTGTTTTGTGATAAAATTAAAGGTACTCAATTTTATAGAGATCAGTAATTTAGGTTCATATTACTGACATTTGTAGTTTAAGTATTTTGAATTTTTAGTTTAAAGTGACAATAGGAGTCGAAAGTTTGAAATATACATATCTAGAAAATCAAAAAGTGAAACTATTTCTTTCTTATTCGGAAACGGATTCTAAGAATGTGATTTTATTTGTTCATGGATATCCGGATACACATAAAACTTGGGATTTACAGGTTAATGTTTTAAAGGAAAAATTTACGTTAGGTGCAATTGATCTAAGGGGATCTGGGAGATCTTCCAAACCTTCAGAACAATCTGAATATAATTATACGATGATTCTTTCCGATTTATCGGAGGCGATCCGTTTTCTTTCCAAAGGTAAAAAAGTACATTTGGTAGGTCACGACTGGGGAGCCGCTCTCGGTTGGTTATTTATTAGTGATTTTGAATATTCAAAATGTGTAAGTTCTTTTACTGCGATTTCCGGTCCTCATCCTTGGCTTGCTGGAAAACGGATTATCGACGATTTTTTTAGTTTTGATCTAGGTAACTGGAGTAAGGTGATCGACCAGGGGTTTCGTTCCTGGTATATATGGTTTTTTCAAATTCCTGTATTGCCGGAACTCATTTGGCAAAACTTTGGCGAATCTATTTACGAATGGATCATGGATTGGGGTGGGGTTCCTAAAAAGGATTCTTTGAGGAAGGTGAGCAAAAATGATATTTATAACTCTGCCATCGTTCCCATTAACCTGTTCCGAGAATTATTGTTTGGTAAAACGGTCATTTCGTCTCCTTCTCATATTAAAGTTCCGGTGCAGTTGATTGTTCCTCAAAAAGATTTTATCGTTTTGCCAGAGGTTTACGAAAACTCTTATGATTATGTTGAAAAATTAGAAATTCATAAAATATCTTCTAACCATTGGGTTCACAGAGAACAACCGGATTTAGTGACTGAACTTATTGAAAAGTTTATTTTTAAATATTCCACCTAACCGTTATTATACTATAATTTCTTATGATCTCTGTAAAATTAAGTGAGTTTCATTTTACACAAAATAGTGTTTCAGTATAAAATATAGGATACTTTATTTTGTCCTGAGTAGTAAGAGTTATAATAAGTCACCTTGAACTTGTGCGGAATTATCACTTAAAAGCGGAATTTTTTGATAATCTATTATGTGATTCTCAGTAGTAATCCTTATTTAACGTGAGTTCGGCGTTAGAAAATCGGGGCGAATCCGGCTTGCCAAGGCAGCCGGCCGGGCTCTTTAGCTCCGGTCAATAAATTGCATACAGGAAACATAATACAACAATCGTCTTTAGATTCAATTTATTGACCCCGCATCGATCCCTTTCGCGTTATACTGAATTCACGTTATTTAACATAAGTTCGATGTAAGAAAATGAGAAAGAATTTTTTAAAAGTGGTAGTTCCCACATTTTAGTATTTACGGCAACTTCAAGTTTTTGTGAGAGTTCCCACATTAATTTTTTTTACACCGAACTTATGTTATATGAGTCACCTTGAGTGTTACATGCAAAATAACCATTTCTCTTAGAAATAGAAATTAATTATCCAGTTTTCAGTATCTCGTTGAACGTTTTTATTTTTGAAAATAAAAAAGGCCCGGTGTTTTTTACCGAGCCTTTTAGGATCAATTTCAGCTAACTAACGTTTATTGAAGGTTTTCCGAATTTTCTTCCTCTCCATTTTCTTCTTCGGGTGAAGGTTCTTCATTTTCTGAAGATTCTCCACCTGTCTCGTCATCTGAAGTATCGGTAGAAGGAGGAGTTGTTTCCGCCTTTTTCTTGTTATTCGATTCTCCAGTTTCGGAATCTTCAGAAGAATGTGTGGCCGGTTTTCGATTTTCTTCGATAGCCTCTACTTCTTCTGTAGCCGGTTTTTTCTTTCTGGACGGAGATTCTACTTTGTCCAATTGAGTAGGGCCTTTTCGAGGAGGAATTAATAATACTTGTTTCGGATAAATCAAATTTGGATTTTTGATTTTGTTTCGGTTCGCTTGGTAGATTCTTCTCCAGAGTTTAGAAGTCCCATAATGTCTTTTGTCTTTTGCGATTCTCCAAAGACAATCCGCAGGGACTTTTTTACGAACCACATAACGTTTCCAACCTTCTGGTAGTCCGTTTTCTCCAATTTTAGATGAAGAATTTTTGCCTTCGGTTGTAGATTGATTTTTAGTATTTTTATTCCCTTCTGTTTTTGTATCACGACCAGCAATCTTGTCAGTTGTAGCTTTTCTTTCTATTCTTTCAGCTAACTCGGTGGCTTGGTCTACTACGATTCTGGAAAGACGAATTGCTTCTTCGGAACGAGAAATAGAATCCTCATATTTTTCGGAAGAATATAGATCTTCTGCGGCTACTCTGGATTCTTCAGCCGCTTTTAAATTTTCTTCCGCTCTTTGGTAAGAAACTTGAAAATCTCTAGAGGAATTGATTTTATTTCGATCGAAGGAAGCTAACCTTGTAGTTGCGGATGCTACACTTTGTTTTGCAAGTTCCTTCTGCTTTTCTGCATAAATCTTAATATTCTTAGCGACTAGTTCTCCGGATTTTTTACGAATATCGTCTATTTCGGAATATCCTTCTTTGATTTTCCCTTCTTCTATTTTAGATTTAGAAGAATCGAGACGATTTCTAGTTTCGGAAACCTCCGGATCTTTTCCTTCCGCATACTTATCTGCGTCATTTAGATTTTTATCTATGTCCGCAAAAGAATCGATCAACTGTTGTTTTTGAGAAAGAGCTAATACTTTGGATTCGTCCGCAGCCTTTTTAGAATCCGCATATTTTTGACGAGAAGCCTCATACTGATCAAACGCTGCCAATCTCATTCTTAGTTTTGCATCGTCTCCAGATTCTTTTGGATACGATTCTAAGGTGCGGTCAGCAGTTTCGCGTAGAGAATCACCTTCTTTACGAAGTTGTACAGAAGTATTATAAGGTTCGGAAGCAAGTTGGGAAGCATAGGCTTCTTCTGCGGATTCGATCGAAGAGCTAGATTCTTTACGAGCATCATCAACAGAAGACGGGAAGGATTTTTCAGAAGCGTCTAAAGCCTTGGCTCTTGCATATAACGCAGATTTTTTAGTCTCTGTAAGATTTTCTTCCGAAGCTTTTTGATGAGCTGTGAGTAAGTTTTTGCGAGCTTCTTCTAATTCTGCAGGAGCGTATTTTTCAGCACCTGCAGACTTGGCTCTTGTGATCGAGTTCTTTGCATCACTTAATTCCTCAATAGGAAGTTCGGCTCCACAGGAAATAAAAAATCCTGCGAGTAAGATTATAAAAGAAGAAAGTATTTTTCTTTGAGTCGATTTCATTGTGGCACCAGATTTTAGAAAAGGTAGGATAAAATTAAAATTCCGATTTACTTAAAAGCAGAAACTGCTTCTGATTCATTATCAAAAATCTCAAAAAAAGAAGTTAGCTTTGTTAGTTCAAATACCTTTCTTACAGATCCTGAAACATTGATAATCTTAAGTCCACCCTGATATTTTTTCAGATTAGAAAGGCTGGAAATGAGAGCACCAATACCAGAAGAATCTATATAAGAAACTTTTTCGAGATTGATGATCGTATAATATTTTTGCTCCTCGATGAGTTTCGCGATTACATCTTTAATTTCTGGAGCATTGTAGAGATCGATTTCTCCGTTTATGTCCAGAATGACAATGTTCCCGCTTTCTCTTCTGGTTATTTCCATAAATAATCAGCAACTCCTTTCTATTTCTTTCCAGCCAGCTCTACTAAAGGAAAGTCGATTCTTTAAATAGTCAACCGGAAAATTCGGGCTTTTCATACAAATTTTTCCACTTGGCATAGATTTCTAAAAATTCTCCTTTTTGAATGGAGTTTTGGATCTCTGTAAGAAAATTTTTCATAAAATGTAAATTATGATACGTCGAAAGCGAGAATGCAGTGATCTCTCCTACGTGATGTAAGTGTCTGATGTACCCTATACTATATCTTTTACACACCTTACACGTGCAATTCGAGTCTATAGGAAAATCGGAGTTCTTCCATTTTTCGTTTCTTAAATTGATTTTCCCTAAAGTTGTAAATACTTGGCCGTTTCTTGCGTTTCTGGTCGGAAGTACACAATCAAACATATCGACTCCATTTTTCACTCCATCTAAAATATCCGGGACCGTACCAACTCCCATCAAATAAAGAGGACGATTTCGATCTGTGTAGGTTGCAATACCGTTCAAAATTCGAATGAAATCTTTGCGAGGTTCTCCGACCGAAAGTCCTCCTATTGCGATTCCGTCAAACGGCAGTGAGGTGATCGCGTTTAGACTTTCTAATCGAAAATCAAGATCAATTCCTCCCTGAAAAATTCCGAAAAGATGTTGGGAGTTCTTATTCTTTTCCCAATATTGTACCGACATTTCTGCCCATCGATGGGTTCTATCTAAGGATTGTTTGAGCCTTTCCGGGCCAGAATCGAAAGGCGCACAGTCGTCTAAAACCATCATTATATCGGAACCGATACTTCTTTGTATGTCTATCACTGAATTAGGAGTAAAATAATGTCTGCTCCCGTCTATATGAGATTGAAAACGAACTCCGTCCTGTTCGTACTTAAAAAGTGAATTTAAACTGAATACTTGATACCCGCCGCTGTCTGTTAGAAGTGCTTTTTTCCAGGTCGAGAATTTTTTGAGTCCCCCAAAACGATCCAATACGGAGGTCCCCGGTCTGAGATATAGATGATATGTATTTCCTAATATTAGAGAATACTCAAGTTCTTCTAAGTCGTCCGCTGAAAGGGTTTTAACGACTCCTCTTGTACCTACGGGCATAAATACAGGGGTTTTTAATTCTATTCCGTTTAAATTTAAAATTCCGGTTCTGGCTCTAGTGAGAGTGTCTTCCGAAGTTGTTTGAAAAATCATTTACTAGAAGAATGTTCGTTGCAAGTTCCGTAAATGTTCAAGCTATGACCGGTGATTTTAAAACCGTTTTCTCTGGCCGCTTGTTCTTGAAGTTGTTCTATTCTTTCGTCTAAAAATTCCACGATTTTTCCGCAGACTGTGCAGATGATATGATCGTGATGCTTGTGTCCTATTATATGTTCGTAATATTTGTAATCCTTTCCAAAATTATGTTCTTGTAATAGACCTGCTGAAACCATTATGGAAAGTATCCTATAAATTGTGGCTTTGGAAATTTGATCTCTTTGATCCTTAAACTCTTCTAAAAGCCCTTCCGCGGTAAAATGATTGTGAAGGGAAAAAATTCTTTCGGCTACTAACATTCTCTGATTGGTAATTTTTAAGCCTTCTTTTTGTAAATATTCAGAAAATGTCTGCATTTCCATACGGACTGCTGGTTCCGTTTTATTTAGAATGGCTTCTTGTTTTTCTCGATTCATGTTAGATCACCAAAGGACGAGTCAAGATTATCAGGGATCGATCTTTCCGGCAATAGAAAAATACCAAGCCCTTTCTGTCTCTTCTGCGATCCGAACTGCCATAATTTTTAATAGTCTAGCTTGAGCTTGGCTTTCACTTTCTCTGAACCCAATTTGATCGGAGAATATGATTCTCACTGGGATCTCGTCTCTTTCCAGAATTATTTTTTGTCCACCCGCTTTTTGTAGTTCTATACGGACTATGATCGTCATTTCTCTAGAGATCGATTGTCCTCCTTGATCGAGTAAGTTTCCGACGAGTTGGTAATGGACGACTTCTCCATAGAGTCTATAAGAGGCGTTTGATTTTTCTCTGGTTTGAAGGAATCTTCCTCTAGTATCTATCTCAGCTCGAACTAATTCCGTAAGGAGTGTCTGGACTCCCATTCCGTACGAATTGTTTCGAAAGTTTTGAATATAGATTTTCCTCTGTTCATCAGGGATTGGTACTCCGCCTATCTTGGGAGGATTTCCCGGTTCTCTTGTAAAGTATGCACATTGATTGAGTTGTAGAAAAACTAAAGCCAAAATCGCCAGTCGGGCAATAAACATAGTTGGAAAGGTCCTTTGTGGTCGTACCTCCGTGCAAGGAGTTTTTTCGATTCCCTTTTCAGCTTTACAAATTTCATTTTTTGGTCCATTTTTTCGGAAGATGAAAAGATTTTTCGTTTTTTCAATTTATGTTGTCCTGTTATTTTTTTTGATTTTCCGGGAACTGTGGGCGGAGGACCGACCAGAATTCCCAGAGTTACAAGGAAAACTTAGGTTTCCTATGGAAGTGCAAACACCCGTTTCAGGTTCTTTTGCAGAATATAGAACTCACCATTTACATATGGGAGCTGATTTTAAAACCTTTCACTTGAACGGTTTTCCTGCAATTGCTCCTTTTGATGGAGTTGTAGAATCTATTTCCGAATCTCCGACCGGATATGGACTCAACCTAATGCTTCGTTCTTCTTCCGGGTTAAGAGCTAAATTTGCACATCTTTTCAATTTAGAAGGTGCAAAAAAAGAACTGGAGAATTTGAGACAAGCGCTTTATCTTTTAAGTGATGGAATTTTCTCCGTAAAGTTTTTAGATCATAAATTTTCCGTAAAACAAGGACAACCGATTGCAAGAATCGGGGAATCGGGTACCGGAGTTCCACATTTACATTTTGAACTTCATGGAAATGGAGATACTTTTAATCCTCTTGCGTATTTAAAGATGAATGATCGGGACGGAACTCCGCCCGAATTGTTAGTTCTTTACGTAGATTCTTCTGACGGTCAGAAATTTAGAATCCCTCTTCAGAAAAAAGAAGAGGGGATTTATGAACTCAATGACCCAGAGCCGCTCAAGTTAGGTGGGGAAGTTAGGATCAAACTTGGTGCGTTCGATCGCATGAATTCTCGCAATAAGAACAATCTTTATTTTGCGAGACTTATGTCCGAAGGAAAAATTCTCTATGAAAGAAAGTTTGAAAAAATGAGCTATGCGGAGGCGAGAGATCATCAATCCATTTATGATTCAAACCGTTCTTCTCTCAATCCACCTGTTTATGTTTATAATCTTTTTTCTTCTCGTAAACCAAGTCTTGATCTTAGGGAATTTTCAGTGAACCAAGAAATTCCCCTGGAGATCATAGCAGGAGATAAGGAAGAAAACCATTCTTCCCTTAAAATAAGAATTTCTAATTCTGGTTTTAAAGGACATTCGGAGAAAAAAACTGAGACGGAATATTCGTCTTCGGATCGTAGGTTTTTACTCAAGACTCCGAAAGAAAATACATTCGGAAAAGGGAATATTTTTTTCGAAGTGGTCGGAACTCCAGCCAGTGAAAATTTTCTACCTGAAGGTTTGGTTTTAAAGAGTGAACTGATCGAAATTGAATCTACCGGAATTAGTTGGTCTGGTGAAGCCAAACTTCTCTGGAAAGGTAAAAAGCTAGGAAAAGGAGAAAATCTTTATCTATTCGAAGAAGGAACTAAACGTTGGGTGATTCTAAAAACATTTTCGGAGATTGGAGGAATCGGAGCCGTTTTAACTAAGATAGGAATTGTTGCAGTTTTGGAAGATCGTTCTAAACCCAAAATTGATCATCCATTTTTAATTTCCCGTTATAGATTTACGCCGGAGGTCCGACCAACTGCCGTCATTGAAAGAATGTATTCTATATCTGATGTAGGTTCAGGATATGCGGGAGGAGCCGAGATACTTTTGGATGGACAAATTTTTCCGTATGAATTTGAATCCGATCGTAAAATGATTCTTGTAAAGATCCCCCGATCCTTTGCAAAATTTAAAAGAAGACTTTTACTTCAGGCGAGAATTAGAGATAGAGCTGGTAATTTTTCTGATTGGTTAACCGACCTGATTGATCTAGGACAAATGCTGGAAGACGAAAAAAGCTAATTAACGTGAGTTCGACTTAAGGAGAGAGTAAAAGTTGTAAATTGTCTTTGGATCTCAAGTTTGAAGAAGGTTTTTTGGGAAAAAATGCAACTAAACCGCTTAATAGATTAACGGCCCAATTGAGAAAACTTCGTATAGTATGTTGAATCTGACAGATATTTTTAAGTTTATCATTACCGATTCAATGATAGCTCTTTTTCTTAAAAGAATTTTATCAACGAAAGGTATTAATTTATTCTTCATATTCTTTTTAAGTTTTGTAATGAGTTGAATTCCTTTTTCATAAAGACTTTCAAACAAAGATTGGCTTATGTATCTCCAAAAAGTTTACAGCGCGTCCCAAAACTGTATTTTACTTTATCAGAAAGATCAAGCTGCAAGGTTCTTATCGTAAATATTTTTAACAAGTGGAAAGATCACTTTCAAATTCCTATCGTCCACATTTTCAGGAGGTTTCATAAATGATAATATTTCACCTCGATCATTTATGATTAAATGCAATTTAAAGCTGTAAAACCAGCCTGTGCTTGATCTTTCTGACAAAGTAAACTAACGTGAGTTAGACGTAAGAAAATTGGGGCGAATAATAAACTCAATGCAACGACTCCCTACGGGTCGTCGTCGCAGCTCGCAAATTTCATAGTGGACTGGCTCACGACCTAAAACGCGATCCATAGAGAGCGTTTTGCTGAGTTACTTCGAGCGACCGTAGAAGCGAGACGCTGAGTTAACGCTTTTGTAAAAAGCGTTTTACTGAGTTCTTTTCGCTCCAATTCCTTCGGAATTTTTCAAACTCAGGTGCTGTTCTCTATGGATCGCAGCATAATAATCGCTTTCGCATTTGTTATGCCGAACTCACGTTAAACTAGAGTTTTGAGACCGGCGCTGTAAAGGATTTCGATCATTTTTCGAGAAGTCGCATGATTAATTTTTTAGCACCTTTTTTAACGTGAGCAGGGCGTAAGAAACTCATGATTCTGAAAAAAGTTAGAATCTGAACTTTATAGATTGATTTCTTAAATGTAGGAACTACTGCAAAATTTCATTCGGAAAAGTATGATTTAAAATCGTAAAAAAGATAAAAAGAGACGTAATTTGTGGGAACTACCACAATTTATAAAATAGAA
The DNA here is from genome assembly GCF_000243695.2 of Leptospira kirschneri serovar Cynopteri str. 3522 CT. Taxonomy (NCBI): domain Bacteria; kingdom Pseudomonadati; phylum Spirochaetota; class Leptospiria; order Leptospirales; family Leptospiraceae; genus Leptospira; species Leptospira kirschneri. Next base: position 105,757 of record NZ_AHMN02000020.1, read on the forward strand.
GTTTATAATACTTGAATCTATCGTATTCAAGTGTGGGAACTATTACAAAACTTAGGTTTGTCTGTAAAATGATGTGGGAACTACTGCAAATCACGATTTTACGAACAATTCACAAAATTGTAGGAACTATTATATTTGTTTGAAGTTTTACTACATTTTCAAAGGGTTACACTGAAATTTCGGAGTCTGTGGGAACTACAACGTTTTATTAAAAGATGTAAAGATGATTTAGTTTTGGGGTGAATCTTAATTTAAAAAATTCTATGGAGAATCAGTGAGTAGGGCCACCCTTTCTAAATGTAAGTCCCTTTAAGTATTTGGAAGGATTGACGGGCCGCCCATTTTTGATAACTTCAAAATGTAAATGAGGTCCGAAAGAATAACCAGTAGAACCTGATCTTGCGATTTTCTTTCCTGCTAAAACGTAATCCCCTCTTTGAACGAACAGTTTAGAGTTATGTGCGTAGAGAGTTTTGAAATCGTCCGTATGTTCGATGACTACTACGTTGCCGTAACCACCCATCCAACCGGCATAAATCACCTTACCATTTCGGGCTGCTGCGATTGGTTCGTAAAATGCTTTTAAATCAAGACCTTCGTGGAACTTTTTTCTAGGAAAGGTTCTAAAACCGAAATTAGAAGTTACAATTCTAGATGCAACCGGGATCACCCATTTAGGTGTAGGATCTGGAATCACCGCGCCTGGTAAAAACACTTTCTGACCTGGTCTAAGAATATCTAGATCGTCTAATTTGTTTTCCAACAGAATCTCGTCTAAATTGACTTTGTAAAGACTGGCTACTTTGGCGACTGTATCACCGGTTTTCATCTTGTAAAGAAGACCTTGTTTATTCGGAATACTCAATACTTGTCCCGGATAAAGAGTATCTTCAATTTTGATATTGGAAGAACCGGCTATGGACTCCATCGAAACTTTAAAACGGGTTGCTATTTCGGCTAACGTTTCATTCCGTTTTACGCGATACGAAGTAACTTTGAATTGTTTTTTCTTTTCGGAAGGGTTCTTTAATTCTTTCGCCATCAAAATCGTAAGTTTCGCTTTTTCGGATTCTTCCAAAAATTTTTCGTCCCCTGATTTTGCTTTTAAGTCTTCGGAATCGTTTTCTGTAACCTCGTGTCTGGAAGAATCTATCATTGCGTTACTCGGATTCATTCCGAATCCCAAGATCGCAAGAAAAATAAGTACGGATGCAAAGATAGGAATGAGTCTGAATTTTCTTCTGCGAAAATCCAAATTTCCGTGATAGAGGTTTCCTCTAAAATAAAAAGAATAATGAAAATGAAACGCGCCCAGATAAATCAGGGTGAAACTTTCTGTCCTAAGGATTTCTTTTCCTGCGGTCAGTTGTCTGGGCTTTTTGAAGATCATATAGAAAAAATATCGGCCGTTTTTCGCCCTTTCCTAATACAAAGGGAGAGGACTTATTCGTCCTTTCCGTTATCTAAGGTTCTGGTTCCGCCGAAAGATTCTTCTACGATTTTTTTTACGTCTTTCTTTTGTCCGCCAGTGATTGTTATATTTCCTTTGGCAACCACTCCTTTGGCAAGATGAAGGGCAGGTGCTATGATGTCTCCTAGAAGTCTTCCGGTTTCTTCTAAACGAACTTCGTTTTCGGCTTTGATGTTTCCGATCATGGTTCCAGAAACGGTCACTTCTCTGGCCGAGATATTGGTTCTTACTTTACCGGTTTCTCCGATATAAAGAGTATCGTCCGTTTTGATCTCTCCTTCGAATTTACCGTCGATCCGAAGAGAACCCGCAATATAAAATTTCCCTTCAAATATGGACCCTGGACCGATTACGCTGTTATTATTTTCCCTGCCGATGGCCATCTAAAACTCCTGCTAACAATCGAAACTGTCCCTTGGTTCGGGACATGCCGTAAATCTATTTGTGTATTCAATCCCAAAACGACAAGTATTTTTGTTCGGAATTAACGAATCAAATCATCGTCTCCCTGGAAAATATTCGTTTTCTGCTTCTTTTTTGGCTGTGTATGATGAGTAGTTGGTTCCGGCTCCGGAATAAAACCGGCCCCACGATGATCGTCACAAACTTCTTTCGGTACGGTTTCCTTGGTAAAATACTCTTCTTCGGTTTGATGACAATGAGAGCCAGGAAGTTTTCCGGAAATAGAACAGATTTGTTTGCGAACTACTCCCGTTTCTCCGAAGTGAAACGGCTTCGATTTTTCTCTGGAAAGTGCGTTGGACATAAACCTTCCCCAAATGGGAGCCGCTACTACTCCACCCGACATCCCTTTTCCCATCGATAAGGTTCCAGTGTCGTAACCTAACCAAACCACGCTGACTAACTCAGAAGAATAACCGGCAAACCATGCGTCTCTAAAGTTATTCGTGGTTCCTGTTTTACCCGCTGCGGGACGACTGAGCCCGTACGAGGCCGCGCCAGTTCCGGTTCCCTTTTTGATTACGTCTTCCATCATGGAAGTAAGAATGAAACAAACCGCTGGAGAAAGAATTTGTTTTCTTTCTTGTTTGTTTGCTTCTTCTCTAAAATCCTTGATCACTTTGCCGGACCCGTCTTCTACATAAAGAACGCTGAGAGGAAATACTTGTTTGCCTCCGGATGCGATCACCGCATAGGCACGCGCTAATTCGTAAGGTGATACTTCAAAAGTTCCTAAAGAGATGGAATAATTTCTAGGAATGGGTCTGTTTTCTATCTGAAGAATTTTTTCTAAAAAAGGCATCAGATTGCTGATCCCCGTATGTTCCAATACTCGGACGGCGACGCTGTTTCTGGAAAGCTCTAAGGCCTCTCTCAATTTTATAAATCCTGAATATTCTCCCGTATAATTGGATGGATTCCATTCATCACCGTCTTCTAATACGTATTGCAAAGGAGAATCCGAAAAAAGAGATGCAGCGGTTACGTTTTTTTTGGGATCCGGATGTTCATTAAAATATTCCATAGCTGCAGCGTATATGATAGGTTTGAACGCAGAGCCCGGTTGACGATAGGCTTGAAAGGCTCGGATCTGCTGATTGTCAGAACGAAATCCGGAACCTCCCACCACTGCGGTTATATATCCGGTATCCGGTCTCATCGAAATCAAAGCGCCTTCGACCGGTAAAAGAAAGTCTTCCGTTTGTTGGTTTTTGTAGTTCCAATCGATCGTTTCTCCCAAACTTTCGGTTCCGCTCAATAAATTGAGAGCGCTGAGTTCGTCTCTTAAATCTTCTTGCCAAGCGCGGTTGAAGGTTCTTGCCGATCTGGAAATTTTAAATTTAAAATCCGGGATGTCGTTTAACATCGATAATAGATCGTAGATTTCTCCGTAGGCGTCGTCGAACGCGTCTATTTTTGTGAACGTTCTTTGATTGGATAACGCGGTTTGCGCTTTGAGTCCTGCATACAACGCTTTTTCAGCCTGCATTTGGTGTTGTATGTTCAAGGTGGAATAGATCTTGAGACCACCGCTGTAAAGTGTGGATTTTGGAATATAACGTGTCAGATTTTTACGAACGTATTCTGTAAAGTATGGAAAACGATTGAGTCTGTCTCCAAATGCGGAATCGTTGGGAGAACGATTTAGAGTAATATAATATTCTGAAAAACTTTCGTATTCTTTTTCCGCGGTTTTGACGTCTAAAATTCCGTTCTCCACAAATTTCTTAAATACAACTCTGACCTTGGCGCTGGATGAATTTGGATTTACCAAGGGAGAAAATTCGGTGGGCCTTGTGGTAAGGCTCGCTAACAGTGCGGATTCTCCCCAGGTTAAATCTTTTACGTCTTTTCTAAAATAAAATCTGGCAGCGGCTCCTACTCCGATCGTTCCATGTCCGAGTGGAATTTCGTTGAGATAAATTTCCATCAGTGTGTTTTTATCGAAAACCACTTCTAAAAGTAGTGCCAGCCAGGCTTCTCTTGCTTTACGAAGAAAAGAACGTTCTGTATTTAAGAACCTAAGTCTTGCTACTTGTTGGGTGATCGTCGAGGCTCCTTCTTTGATCCTTCCCGCAAGTATGTTTACCATAAACGCTCTAAAAATTCCACGCAGATCCAATCCCCAATGAGAATAAAAATTATTATCCTCGGTGGAGACGAAACTTCGGATGAGTTTGTTCGGTTTACCGTCCGCTTCCGGTGGAAGTTCTTTGATGTTCAAAACGACCCTGGAAAAACGATAAAATTCTGCGATCGGTTCGTATTCGTTTTTTTCGCCTAATCCATATAATACGGACGGTTTTTCGTATTGATTGGATTCTGGAACTCTCCATAAATCTTTGATGGAGAATACGAATAAAAACCCGTTCAAAAACAATAAGGCCGAACAGAGTTTGAGCAGTTGTTTAAGTGGGTTTTCGGAATTTAAAATCCTAGATAGGATTTTATCCCGGAAATGAATGACGAAAAAACGGAAAAGATAACTGACTGGTTCTTGTTTCATGTTCGATTAAACTTCTTCCAACGGTGAAAATTCCTTCATACTATCTACTCCTTGAAATCGGAGTCCAGTATCCAAGTTGTATCCTTGGTATTCTTTTAAAAATGCGGATCGGCTCATTTTGTTTTCCAGATAATTCCAGGCGTGGGTCAGTGCTTCTTTGCCGTTTTGTGCGGAACTGTTGATCAGTTCTACAAAAGAATCTTCTCTTACGATCGATGGATCTGCGGGATAGTTCCATTTCTTTTTTTCTTCGTTCATAATCCGTTTGTCTATATGTTCTTTGAGCGGAAGCATGAGTACCGAAGACCTGACTTTGTGAAACGTGATCTGATCTAGAAATTTTAGCGTTCCTCGTACCCATCTACTTCTAGAATCCATAATTTTATGAAATTCTAAATAACCTAAAAAGGATTCGTTTAACAAATCTCCCGGAATGATTTTATCTTCAGAACCTATATAATATTTTTTGAATTCTTCGGAGAAAGTGGATTTGAGTCCGCGTAGCCAAAAATGCCAGAGCATAGGGTCCATTTTCCAGATTTTTTTTTCGGATTTAAAGATGGCGTCTACGTGATGTACAAAGTCGTATTCTTTTGGAGTCATTCCCCATCTATAGTCTAACAACCAAGAATCCAGTGCGTTTTCCACTCTCATATGATTGTATTGTGCGAGACTACTGATTTTTTTGTCCTTATTGTAAAAATCTCCGGAGATATAAAAGATATACGGATGAGTGACTATGTCCACGACACAATGACATATATAACCCAATGTAAACGCGATATAACGATCTCTGTGAATTCCTTCTTCTGTCTGTAGAATCAGATCCAAAAAACTCAGTACTAGTTCCGCGACTAAATTGTGATGACTCATGTCTCCCCATCTGGTGGCCTTCTTTGTTTTGTGGGGAGAAAATATATGATAAAAATAAAATATATCCGGAGCGATGGCTCCTATGTTTGCGAACTTTCGGTTGGATTCTGCCCGCATCAGAACTGCGATTTTTCTTTGGTCTGCGGTTCCGTGATCCAGATGTTTACAAATCTGAGAAAGTACTTCTAGATGAGTGATTTTACCTGCCATGACTGAAAATGCCTTTTAAAAAACGGAACCCTTTCGGAGCGTGTTCTAAAACCATTTAGAATTGTACGTTTCACTATGCAATCAATAGAAAAATTAAAATTTTTAACAGAACCACAGGTGAGATCCATCGCCGAACAATTTGGAACTCCTGTTTTTGTTTATTCCAGAGAACGAATCGAAAAAAGTTGTGAGGTCGCTCTTGCGTTTCCGAACGCTTACGGTTTGACCGTTCGATACGCTATGAAGGCCAATCCCAATCGTACCGTTTTAGAAATTATGAAACGAAAGGGAATTCAAATTGACGCAAGTTCTGAATACGAAGTCTTGAGAGCGATCCACTACGGATTTAAACCGGAGCAGATCATGTTGACTTCTCAAGAACTCGCCAAGGGTCTTAAGGAATTGGTAGAAAGTGGAGTGGTTTTTAACGCTTGTTCCCTTCGTCAGCTCGAAACCTTTGGAAATTTATTTCCAGGAAAAGAAGTCAGTGTTCGGTTTAATCCGGGACTTGGTTCCGGTCAGACTAAAAAGACGGACGTGGGTGGAAAAACTTCTTCCTTTGGAGTTTGGTACGAGGATATAAATCGGGTGAAAGAGATCGCGTCTAAGTTTGATCTGAAAATTTTTAAGGTTCATACTCATATCGGATCTGGAAGTGATCCGGACGTCTGGAAAGTGGTCGCTCAAGTTTCGCTTGATATTGCCGCTCAGTTTTCGGAATGTAGGATCTTAAATTTAGGCGGTGGTTTTAAGGTAGGTAGAATGGAAGATGAAAAAACTACTGATTTTCAAAAGATCGGTCCGCCAGTGGTTGAACTCTTTCAGGAATTTGCAAAAAAACACGGAACTGAACTCCATTTAGAAATCGAACCTGGCTCGTTTTTAATGGTGAATAACGGTTCTATACTTACTACCGTGGACGATATTGTTTCCACTGGGGAGGGTGGTTATACCTTTGTTAAATTAGACGCAGGTATGGACGTAAATACTAGACCTTCTTTGTATGCCGCCAAACATCCTTTAGTCGTTATTCCCAAAGAAGGAGTTCATTCCGGCAAAACTGCGGACTATGTGTATGTTGGTCATTGTTGCGAGAGTGGGGATTTATTTACTCAAGCGGATGGTGGCGGTCCGGTTACAAGAATAACAGGAGAAGCTAAATTAGGAGATTATGTTGTTATGGAAGGTGCTGGGGCATATTGTTCTTCTATGTCTACGAAAAATTACAACTCCTTCCCTGAAACGGCTGAGGTTCTACTGAATTCGGATGGAAGTTTTCAGCTGATTCGAAAACGTCAGAATTGGGAACAGATCTTTCAGAATGAAGTCTTTGTTTCTCTCTGAAAAAATCTACGTTTTGATTTTAGCCGGCGGGACCGGTTCTAGAATGGGTTCTAAAATTCCGAAACAGTTTTTGGAATTAAACGGCGAACCCATTCTTCTTCATTCTTTAAAAAGATTTCAAACTTGGGGAAAACAAAAACGAATCGTACTGGTTTCTCATTCCGAATCGATCCAAAAAATTGAATCGATCTGCTCCCCTTATTTAGGAAACGAAGATAGGATCGTTGAAGGTGGAGAGTCTAGGCATTCTTCCATGTTATGCGGTTTGTCTGTTTTGGATTTTAAAGACGAAGATATTATTTTGATTCACGACGCTGCCAGGCCTTTTGTTCTTGCGGAAGAATTAGATTCTCTTTGTGAAAAAGTGCGTTCCGACGGGATAACCACTTTGGCTTCGCGCACTTCCGAAACTGTATTAGAAGAATTGAATGGAAAAACCGTGTCGTTTTTAGACCGGGAACACATCTGGTTTATGAAAACTCCTCAGGGGATTCGTGGCGATGTTTTGAAAGAACTGCTAACGTTTTCTGTGGACTCGATTCCCACCGATCTTTGTTCCTGGGCTTTAACTTTTGGGAAAACTTCTTCTATTGTGGAATCGAATCCTTTGAATCTTAAAATTACTCGTAAGGAAGATTTGGACCTTGCGGAAGTTTTTTTTTCTTTATTTCAAAAGATTTCATCGGATATATAACTACTCAGAACTATATAACAAAATACTTATTTAATAGTTTATGCTTTAATCCTATGAATTCAGAGAAAGAAAATAGGCGCCGTCGGACCGGGTTCTTTAGCTCCAGTCAATAAATTGAAGGTTCGCTTGAAAACAAAACCTTTTCCTAAATTCACGTGAGTTCGACGTAAGGACTCATCATTCTGAAAAAAGTTGAGATTTGAATTTTACTGATTGATTCTTAAAATGTAGGAACTACCACAAAACTTAGGTTTGTCTGTAAAATGATGTGGGAACTACTGCAAATTCACGATTTGTGAGAGTTCCCACAAATTTTGTCGTATTACGAATTTTTAAACATTCATTTTGAGTGGTTGGAATTTGTAATAGCTCCTACATTTTTAAAATCGAATTGTTAAAATCTGTGAATTGTGGTAATTCCCACATTTAAGTAGGGATGTAGTTACGACCTAAAGTTTTACTGTTAAACTTTGTGAGAGTTCCCAAGTCCAATTTTTTTCTAAAAAATTGACCTAGGATAAACAGATTCTTTACACCGAACTCACGTTATATTATTCTGAGATGCCCCCGAAATTAGTGCCATTGTAAAGTATTAAAAATCTCCTTAAGCAGATCGTCTTAAATATTCCTCCGGAGTTATCCCCTCCCCGAGTGAACTATGCGGCCTCACTGAATTGTAGAAGTTTCTCCAAACTTCGACAAGACATCGGGCTTCTTCAATATTTTTAAACCAATTTTCATTTAAACATTCGTTTCGCATCTTACCGTTAAAACTTTCAATGAAAGCATTTTCCGTCGGTTTTCCGGGAGTAGTAAAATGAATATCAATCTTTTGTTCCAAGGCCCAACTTAAAAAAGATTTTGAAGTAAACTCAGAACCGTTGTCCACAACGATTTGTTTCGGCAGACCATAAACTTTGATTGCTTCATTCAAAATTTTTATAACTCTTTCAGAAGGAATTGAAAACTCAGGTTGAGTTGCTATCGATAAACGACCATAGTCATCGATTATATTCAAGATTCTGAATCTTCTGCCTGAATAGAGAGAGTCCTCCATTGACCATCTTTCTCCAGGTGCTTTTGGTAGAAGTTTAGGAACTGTTGGCAGAGACAAGCGCTTGTGTTTTCGTTTGATTCGGTATTTTAACCCCAATTCCACGTACAATCGATAAATTCGCTTATGATTCCTCGCTTCTCTTTTCGTATAAAATTATGGATCTGTCTGTAACCTGCTCTTTTATACTTATATGCCAATTCTCGAATGCGCTCTTTAAGATCCTTATCTTTATCAAAGTATTCTAATCTGTTTCGAAAGCCGGTTCGAGATACTTTCAGGATGCGACAGGATTTCCGTTCTCCAAGTGTTGGCTTGATGAGCACTATCGCTTCCTGTTTCTGTTCCCGGCTTACCACTTTTTTTCAAGTAACATCTTGATCGCTTCGTTTTCCAAGGCCAACTCTGCATAGAGCTTTTTCAGCTTACTGTTCTCTTCTTCCAAGGTCTTCATTCGTTTTAAATCGCTCAGTTCCATTCCGCCGTATTTCATACGCCATCGGTAAATCGTATTTCCGCTAATTCTATACTTACGACAAACTTCTGGAGTCGATTCCCCTGACTCCGATTCCTTCAATACCTTGTGAATCTGTTCTTCACTAAATCGTTTCTTCATGCTTCCTCCAAATTTATTATACATCAAAGAGGATTTCAAACATTCTAACTGGTTCTAATTTCGGGAATTTTAGTAGAACGCTCTCACCATAACCAACCACACAAGTATTTGGATCTCAATAGAGTTGTTGAAAAATGAATTCTCCATCTGTTTCTATTTCATGGAAACGAGCAATTGAAATAGTTTTGTTAAACTGAACTATGGAATTTTTCAACAACTCTAATATTAAATCTGTGGGAATTACGACAAATCCTCTGTAAAACTGAGTTCCCACCCCACAACGCGATCCATAGAGAGCCATAACCTTACCCACAAGTCAGGCTTTGGTAAGTAATTTGAACATAAATCCGATTTCAACAGCTCTCATAAGGCCTTTAAAAATTACAAGCGGTCCAGGGGGAGCATCGGACTTACGAGCCAAGTGGCCACCTAATTTGGCAATCCAGCTCAAAACCGTATCCAAATCTGGTTCTTTGTTAGGTGGTTTTGGAGTTTCAAAAATTCGACAATAAATGCCCTTCCATTCAAAAGACTCGAATAGGATGGACGCTTTTAAGCCTGGAATATTTCTACCTAAGAATGTTAACATCATAACTCTCCAAGCAACGATAGCAGAGACTGCAATACAAGCTTTGAATCGATCGCCAAATTTAAATTGAGTGGATTCAATATTACATCCCGACTTTAAAACCTTGAAGAATACTTCAATACCCCAACGGCTTTTGTAATATGCGATCATTCTTTTTGCATCGTCTGGATTGTGAATAGGAATTGTGGTTAGAAATTTCCAATCGATGGATTCTTCCTCGGGTCCGTCTACTTCAGTTGCGGTTAACGCATACATATCAATATTTTCTAATTTCTTATATTGAGGAGGTTTTATCGTTAGCTTTTCAAATCGAAGTTCAATTATTGCTTCTCTTGCTTCTTTGCCTTTCTTCCTTGGAACAGTAATCGTATATGTATGTGCAGGCTCCAAAGTTTCAAGATAGGACCAAGAACATCCTCCACCTTCTATCTTCCTTTCGTGATTTGCACGTATAAGCATATCAGGCGCGTTTTCGCCAGCAACTACGTATTCCTGGAATAGCTCGTATATATCCGCTTCTCTATCGCAGATATATACGTATTTCGAATCGGATTCTCTTGCAAATTCACAGAGGGCTCTGTATCCTTGAATCCACTTTACACTTTCCTTATCTTCGATGGACATCTTTCTTCCGTCTTGAGTTTGGTTAGCGCCTAATTCCGTCCGCGACCACATTTTTAAGTCCAATATTCCTAAAGGAATTCCATCAGGCGTAAACGCTATCGATGGATGCAAAAGAAGACCCTGATTGTATTCAGAGTTCATCGGTCCCAAGCCTTCAACGTGATCCCTTTTTCTATAATAGACTTCCGTTGTGTCGCTTAATACCAATACTGTTTCTTGTTTTTGAATTCGTTTCTTTGTGGATTGGCGATGAGGAGATATTATCTTATCATAACATACTTTCGGATTTGAAAAAAAACGATATGCGCCTTTTGTGTCTGACCAATTGCCAAATATATCTGGCAAACTCGTTCCGCCTCGCTTTGTCATTACACTTACTATTTTCTTAAGTCGTTGATCTAATCTTTTATCTCCTAAGTTCAATGACAGATATTCTTCTTCCACCCAATCTAATTCCGTTACGAGTGTACTACTCCAATGTTTAGTGTTCATTATATTCACCTGAACTATTTTGGAAGATTGGGTTTTAAAATCTAATTTTTTATGATATTTGTGGGTAAGGTTATGGCTCTCTACGGATCGCGTTTAAAACTCAGCAGAACGTTCTTTCAAACTAAAGCCGCCTCGCTTCTACGGTCGCTCGACAGATCGCGTTCTAAATTGAAACTTAAGACGGAATAGAATATTAAATTTATTTTATGTAGTTAATTGACTGGAGCTAAAGAACCCGGTTCGGCAGCTTGTGGCAAGCCGGATTCGCCTATATTTTCTTACGTCGAACTCACGTTAAATTTAAAAAAAACTGATGTAGTTAGTCATTTTCAGGATACGTAAAAAGCTTGTGTACGAATAAGAATTCAATTTTCATGAGACATTATGATTCGACGTTATGCCTTCCTATTTCTTTGGCTATTTAGTGTATCGCTCATTTTAATATCGGGTAAACAACCGAATCCGTATTTAGTTCACGTTTGAAAAATTCCGTTGCCTCATGCTTATTCCTGGGTTAACTTATTGTTTATTGATAATTGTAGAGATACTTATTTTGTACTGGATCCTTAGACCGAAAACCTACAATCTATCTTGGTTACGAAGTTTAAGCGGTTCTCTATTTTTTTTCATTTTAGGAGGAGCCCATTTATTTACATTGATGCACGCAGCACCTTATATGCTTTCTCATTGTATGTTTTTATTTTGTATCGGGATAATTATGTTCATTCTTTCGATTTGGTCCTTAGTGAACAAAATCGATTTGGAAGTAATTCAAAAAAAAGTATAAACTCTTAAAACGCAGCGATTAAAATCGTTTCGATTTCGTTTTTAGGAAGTTCCCTCGGAAGAGAATCTAAAAAAGGAAATGAAGCTGCAAGATTTGCGATCGAGGGAAGGTCCATCTTTCTCACTTCGTATTCCGAAAGTCTTTGAGGAATTTTCAGTTCGATAAAAATTTTACGAATTCCTTCCACTGCTTTAATTGCGGCTTCGATCACAGAAATGTTGGTGATATCCTCGTCTAAGGCTCTGGCTATCATTACGTATTTACCCGCCGAGGAAGTTAAATTGTACTCCATTACGTGAGGGAGAAGAATGGACATGGATTGAAAAATATCTAAATTTGTAATATTCGAACTTGCTAATGAAAGAGCAAAACAAAGTCCGAGTGAGCTGGAAGACTGTGCGATTCCTGTCAAAAGACTGGCCGCGTATAAACCGTTTTTATAGTTTACGTTTTTTGGGTCTCGAATCGATGGGATTAAGTTCTTTTGTAAAAGTTCGATTGCACGGAGCGCGGAAGAGATCGTAAGTTCTGTGGAAAATTTGGAAAGAATCGTATCTACGGCGGCGGCCAAAATTCCCACCCCTACTTTAGAAATGTCCATGGAACTCATAAACGAAGAAATTTTAGGATCTGCTATGATTAGTTCAGGAAAAAGAAGTTCATGAGAGAAGTATCTAGTAATCTTTTCATCCCCTAATAGAATTGTGGAAATAGGAGAACATTCTAAACCGAAAACAGGATGAGTAGGAATCAAAATTAAGGGAATCGGCTTTTTTAGTTTTATCTTTCTATCGTTAATCATGTCCTCCGCAAAAATATCGTTTGTGATCAGTAGAGCGATCAGTTTGGACATACTGATCGATTCATAAGAACCGTAGCCGATGATACAATCCGCATTTGCGATTTTTGCAAAGTAGGCGGCAGTATCCAATTCTTCGGGGGAAGGTTCTTTAACGATGTCGTCATATAAGATGACCCCATCGATATGTTTTTCTAAACTAGTCTTGATGACGGAAAGTTCGTCCATGTTTTCTAGTTCTTGTTGTGTGGAAAAAATGACGGTTCTAGAACCTATGTTTTTGACGAAGTTACCCACTTTGTAGCCACAATCAGCTTCAAAGTGGATTTTTGGGGGAAATGTATAGTGAACCCAATCGGGGAGTATCGGCATCGTTGTCGTCTCCCGGAGACCCTTAGCGATTTTCTAATTTAGATAGAGGTAAAAATCAGTGATTCGTCGTACAGTTTTTATTGCCCCAACATGGTTTCTGAAATTCTATCAGCGATTGTATTTAGAACCTCTGGACTCAAATTGTCATAGTCTCCGTTTTTTAACTTTTCTTTGATTTCTTTCAGTTTAACGGAACGATCCTGATCGTCTGGAGTAGAAAGAATTTTGCGAGTTATAGTTTGAATTTCCGCTTGTAGTTTTGCTTCGGAAGCTTTTTGTTTTGCGGTATCGGAAATAGAAACATTGTCAAAAGTCTCTTTTGATTCCGTTTTTTTAACCGGGGTGGTTCTTTTCGGTTCGTACCCGCTTCCACCGATCCCACCGATTTTATCGATAGTCATGATTTGTTACCTCTACTGAATTCTATCGGCCGATCCTATAGAGCCTTTAAGCATTTTTTTACGATTCGTATTGATTAAAACCACAAATTCACCCTTAGAAGCAAATTCCTTTGATTTTTCGGTTGTAAAAGGAGAAAAATGGAGGATTTCTTCGTGAATTTTAGTCATTTCCCTACCTACTAGAAATTCACAGTCCGAAAATACTTCTTGGATGGCGTTCAAAGTATCCTCGATTCTGTGAACGGATTCAAAAATCATAATCAGACCTTGGAACTCTTTCCATTCGCAGAGTTGATTTCTTTTTTTTCCTTTTTTTTCGGATAAAAATCCTAAAAATAAAAACGGATTTGCCTGCCATCCCGAAACTCCGAGTAGTGCGGTCAGTGCGCTTGGACCCGGAACGGGGGAGACTTTAAATCCTTTTTGTCGAATCACACGAATCAAATGAGAACCCGGATCCGAAATTCCGGGAGTTCCCGCATCCGAAACGAGTGCAAACGTTTTTCCTTCTTTCAATTCTTCTAATATACTAAAGTAGGGTTTTTCAGATTGGTCTTTATAAAGTGTGGAGCATTGAGTATGGATTGAATAAGATCGAAACAATTTTTTAGAATGTCCCGAGTTTTCACAAAGAATTCGGTCTGTATTTTTTAGAATTCTAAGCGCTCGGAAAGTGAGATCTTCCAAGTTTCCGATCGGTGTGGAAACAACGTATAAAGTTCCAGGTTCGAGAGGAATTTCCGAAGATTCCTCCTCTGAATTCATAAATTACAACCTGGAGGAGAAACTCCAGTAGGACAAATACAACCGGTTTCTTCCGATCCAGAAATTGTACAAGGATTACAAAGAGTTCCTACGGGACAGTTTTGTTTTACTGCTGTAGTACAAGAGGAGTTGTTACATTCCGCTGGGTTACAACTGGAACCTACAGGACAAAGAAAAGGACGAGAAGAAGAACACATCTTTACAGGAGTTGATGGATTTGAGAAAATTCCACTGTTTAAAAGTGCCCTCATTGTGAACGTATAAATCTCACACTTGATGAATGGAAATACTCCCGGAGGAGGAATTTGATTAAGGACTCTATGAGTTTGTAGTTTAGAAGAACTTGTAGAAGCTTCGGAGGCAAGATGAGGAAAGGAAGGTTGTACTCCATTTTCTAAGTAGACGTTTCCTGAGGTTAGAGTTTCTGCGACCGAAGGAGCCGCTGTAGTAATGTATAGATTATAACCTACGAATTGAGGCTCTGCGTTGGTTACGTAATAACGAACTAGAAATTCAGGTTTATAGTTATTCGGCTCGGATTGAAAGTCCGTATCTTTTGTAGCCGTATCTGTAATTCCTTCGTTTACGGCTAGGATACTTAAGAACTGAGGAACTCCTACTGGAGAAATGAATATGAAAGGTGATTGTGCTACGTCTGTATTCATACCACAACCGAATAAAATCCAAATGAAGGTAAGTATTGGAAGGAACGTAGAACGAAAGATTTGAAAATGCATTTTTATCTTGCGTAGGATTCGATTTCTCAAAAATTAGAAACGAATCCAGGATAGAATTTCCTGGATCGACGGTCTTACAATCAAAATTTCCTGAATTTCTCGGAGCGTTTCTCGTGATAAGCATTCGTAAATTAGTTATTTATTCTGGAATTTCAGTCTCATTGATCGTGCTCGTTTGGATTCTTTTTTCTTCGGAAGATTCCGGCGAAAAAGAAAGAAAAAGCAAAGAGGCGGATAGTGTTGCGCTTCTTTTAGGTGGAGGTGGGGGGAGTTCCTCTTCTTCCGGATCTTCTGGAGGTAAAACGAACGAGTCCATTTTTGATTCTTCCTTTTATAAGTCTGGAAAGGGAGAATACATTGAGTCCAATAAAGGAGAACCAAAAGAAGCAGATCCTAACGCCGCGGATGCGGATAATCCTGTGAATCCTCAGACAAACAAACCTTATACCAATGAAGAGATGGAACGTTTTAGTCAGTTGCGGGAACGTTTTCCGGATAATTCTCTTATTCCTAAAAAGTTAAGTCCTGCCGAAAAAGAGGCTAAAAGACAGGAAGATAGCCGAATTGCGGAAGCGGCGCGTAACGTTTTTGCAAGGACAGCCACTCAGGATCAAATTCGTTCTTATTATCAAAACATGGAAAAACAAACTCAGGATCGAATGGATATTATCAATTATCTTGTGGATCTTCAAAAAGGTTCGGGAGAAGAAGAGACCGAAAAGAAACTGAATAACATTCAAGAATCTATCAAAAATCAACTTCAACAGGTTCAAAAAGAAAAGGAAAACGCGTTCAAACAAGCTGGGATTTTGTAGAGATTTGGTTCAAAAGTATTTTTCAAACTATTTGGATTTCCATTTAGAATTGATTTCGTTTTCATTTTAAAAACACGATTTTCATAAAACGTGGTAGTTCCCACATTTTTAGGATTTAACTGTAGAACTTTGATTTGTGAGAGTTCCCACATTTTTAGGATTTAACTGTAAAACTTTGATTTGTGAGAGTTCCCACATTTTTAGGATTTAACTGTAAAACTTTGATTTGTGAGAGTTCCCACATTTTTAAGATTTAACTGTAAAACTTTGATTTGTGAGAGTTCCCACATTTTTCCCCGAACAATTCGGACATATCAAAATTGATTTCTTACTCCAACCTCACGTGAATTTAGCGTAAGAAAGATTGGGCGAATCCGGCGTTGCCGGACCGCGCTTTCAGCTCCAGTCAATAAATTGCATGAAAGAAACGTAATATAATATTTTGTCTTGAGTTACAATTTATTAACTACGCTTCAATCGCTTTCGCATTGGATTATTCTGAACTTACGATCCTATTCAAAAGCTACGAAAAAAAATCAATTCTACAAGGATCTTGTAGAATTTAAAAGATTAACTGTTTGAATTTTTAAGGAAGAACTTTTATAGAATGAATTTATTGTTAGAATATCATCACGAAACAGCGATTTTACGAGAAAATATGATCTTATTCAAATATAGTGTTCAGGGTTTTGTTCTATGAAATGTCTCAGAATTTATAATACTTTATTAGAGTTGTTGAAAAAATCCATAGTGAAGATTCGTAAAATTGCTTCAATTGTCCATTCAATCCAATACAAACAGATCAAGAATTAATTTTTCAACAACTCTATTATAAATTGATATTCTTTTAAGGTTTTATAAATGCTTTTTAAAGCGGATTGTTATATATATTTAATTTATAATATTCAGAATTTATAATCCACTTTCCTCTGAAAGAATCGGAAAGCGAAAGCTGGATTTTGGGTCCAATCCATAATCGTCTAAATGAAATGAAGGAGGAAGCCTTTCCCGTTTCCACTGATTTTTATGAAACAGTGAAATGTATTTTTTTACCGATTCTTCTAAAAATCCGGGAGGTAAGTATTGTATTTCAGAATCTTCGGAAAGAAGTTGTATGATTTCAGGAAAACCAGCTCCTCTTACTATAAATAGCTCTTCTATTTTTTGCAAGAGTGGATAGGGCATCAGATCTTTTTCGTCTTCTTGTTTATCTTCCTGTGGTTTTAATTCGGCGCTGGGTGGAGAGAGTATGATTTCTTTGATGGAAGGATATGCCGGAAGGATTGGGTCTTTTCCATCTGAAACAAAACGTAACCATCTCAAAATAAATTCTTTACTAACTCCTGTTAATGGTGCAATTGATCCTGAAGAATCCCCATCCATTGTCGTATAACCTACGCTTGCTTCGCTTCTATTTCCGGTGGAAAGAAGAAGATGTCCGTTTAAATTGGCGAGCATCCAAATGATAGGAGAACGAACTCTCGCCTGAATGTTTTGTAGAACTAAGTTATGTTCATCCCAACGAAAGAAAATTCCGGTAAGTTTGGAGATTTTTTCGGAGATACTTTGTATTTCCGAATCGATCGTCAAATCTCCGTGAATCGATTGAATTTCTTCCGCTAATGACTTGGCCAGAAATTTAGTCCGATCTGAATTATTTGAAGTAGACTGATAGAGTGTACAAAGTATATTTTCTTCTGGAATTCCTTTGGATTTAAAAAAATTTTCGCCTAACTCTAATTTTGCGATTTTTTTCATTGCGGTTACGAGCAGGGCGCACGCAGAACTGTCGGCTCCTCCGGAAAGAGAAAGTGTATAACCTTTCGTATTGGAATACATTAGATAATCAAAAAGTCCTAATGCCACCGCTTTCGTAAAATCCAGGTATGATTCCTCTTCTTTGGAAATTGAAATTTCCAGTAAGGATTTGTTTACTTTTGGGGTTCTTTTAGGAAATTCTATGCCTAAATAGATTTTATTTTCTTCGGTTGATTTTGTTTTACTAAAACGATTTCCGGAAGGACGAAAATTTTTTGCTCTATCTGCTTGGGACGCTTCGAAGTCGATCTCGTTGGAGCAAAGACTAAAATCTCCGAAAAAGAGTCTTTCTGATTCTGAAAGTAATTTCCCATTTTGAACGATCATGGAACCGCCTTCGAAAATCAGTCTTCCGGATTCGTTCCCACATAAATTAGAAAATAGATATACGTTAGACTCTCTTCTTGAACTTTCTTGGAAGATTTGTCTACGAATTCTTTGTTTTCCAAATGCAAAATGAGATGCTCCTGGAGAAAGGATTAGATCCGTTCCAGCTTCTGCAAGTGGTATAGAAGGTTTTTGTAATACCCATGAGTCTTCGCAGATTTCTACGCCGAAAGAAAAATAGTCCGTTTCAAAAACGAGAGAACCGAAAGGGATCGTTGATCCATCTGGAGCTACGAAATTTTCTTGAGATTCTTCACCTCTGGTGAACCATCTATTTTCATAATGAACTCCTGTGGAAGCTAGATTGGATTTAGGTACAATTCCCGCTACAGCGCCGTTACAAATTACTGCAGCACAGTTGAATAAATAAGGATTTTGGAATATAGGTAGGCCAACTATTATGATCTTATTTTCCGTATGAGGGAGTAGTTGTATTAAAGAACTCCAGGATTTTTTCCAGATTCTTGGAAAATAGAATGCGTCTTCGCATCCGTAACCGGATATACAAAGTTCTGGGAATAAAATCAGATCCGATTTTTTCTCTAATTCGAGAACTCTTTTGATCTTTTCCAAGTTCCCTTGAAAATCGAATACTTTCGTTTTGAGAGAAACGGACGTAAGTCTTACGGACTGCATGGATTACAGGATTCATGTAGGAAGCCGTTTTGAAAGTTTTTTTTATTTCGAAAACGGGTTTCCGGATTCTTTCCTGGAAATTCACTGGTTAAAAATACTTAAGAAAGAACTTTCTATGAAACAAGAACTTTTAGAACTCATTCGAACTCATGTGTATCGTTATTCGGAACAACCTTTTACATTAGCTTCCGGAAAGAAATCCAGACATTATTTTAATTGTAAGGAAATTACTCTTGTTCCGGATCGTTTGGAGCTTTTATGTAAATTTATCGTAGAACAGCATTTAGGCGAATCTGGAATTTTACTACCTCAGGCCTTTGGTGGTCTTACTATGGGAGCTGATCCGATCTGTTACGGAATCAGTTTGGAATTTAGAAAACAAAATAAGAATGTATATCCTTTGATTGTACGCAAACTTTCCAAGGATCATGGGACGAAAAAATTGGTGGAAGGTTCGGCTCATTTGGTGAAACAATGTGTGGTCGTAGACGACGTAATTACTACGGGCGGTTCTACGATTCAAGCAATCCATAGTTTAAGAGATTGTGGAATCAAAGTTGTCCAAGGTGTTTGTATTTTGGATCGTCAAGAAGGTGGGAAGGAAGTGATTCTTGCGGAAGGTGTGGAAATGTTTCCTATATTCAAAAAAATTGATTTTGGTAATTTGGAACATGAGTGAGTTCCAGTACGATTCAGCCAAGTTTACAAGAAATCTGATTTTTCGTTCGGTAGCGGTGATTTTTCTTTATTGTGCTTTTATTATTTGGAATTTTTTTAAAGTTCCCGATGAAAATAGATTCGATTTCGTTAAAATTTTCGGTCTTCTTTCTGTACTTTTAGGTTTTTTACTTTATAGAAATTTTTCCAGACAATTGAAAGTTTTAAAAGGTGCTAAAGTAGAATTGACTTCTAATTTTTTGAAACTTTTCAATTCTAAAGGTCAGTTTTTGGAAATCAAACTGAAATCTGTTGTTTCGATTGAAAGAGATGTTTTTCGTTCGTATGTTCGTTTTTTGATTACCACTCGAGAAGATCAGATTCCGGTTTTGAATCTTTTGGAGCCAGATCGATTTCAAGCCGAGTTAGAGAAAAATTTCGGTCAAAAGGTGATCGTTCAAGAACAAAACCCCGGTTTTTTTCATTCTAAAACTCTTTTGTATTTTATTCCTTCTTTTGCCGCTTTAGGCGCTTTGTTTTACAAACCTTTTCATTTTAAGATGGAATCCTTTTATTTGATTACAAATATAAATGCGCTTATCGTTGCGATTTATTTTCCGGAGGATAAGGTAAAACTTGTTTATTCCGCAAAACGCAGATGGATTTTTCTTTTGGGTGCACTTTTGATTGCTCAGTGTGTAATATATTTAAAATTATTATAATTTTTTAATATTCTAAATTTGCATTACGTGAATTTAGGTTACCTTTGATTCCTTTTTGTGAATGTTTTAAATTCGTTTTTTTAGTATGTAAAATTGATGTTTAGGTTTACACCGTAATTTCCGGGTTACTTGGTGGCTTAACAGATCGACGTCAAGGATATATCTGTAAGATCTGTGAAATGTGGGAGCACCCGCATTTACCGTATTGACGATAGAATCCCCAATACCCAAGGTTTCCAACCAAAGAAGATAATTGAAAAGATAACAACGGGACACTCCATGTGCTTGTGCAAGGATTCCAAAAAGAATCCAATTTTTGGACTTAACTCGAACATTAACCCGTTTCATTTTTTGATTTTTCTGGCTGGGCTGGTATAAGGTTTTCCCTGCTTTTTTGCCAATATGTTTTTGGGAAGAAAGATATTTACCGTAGGTTTTTAAAAATTCGGGAATTTTCTTGGGAAGAATTTTCCTATCGTTTTCGAAAAAACGAAACCAAGTATCTTGGGGAATTAATAGAGTAACCGTCTCGGAATGATTGTCTTCGAGATGGGAACAAATTTCATTATTAGAATTGAGTAATAATGTTTCCATACTTCTTACGGTTCCTGATAGGAATTGAATGGAGCCGATTTTTAGAAAAAAACTGTAAGAGAATTTCTATAAAATCTAAAATAATGATTCTTAAATCAAATTTCTGTATGAAATCTTAGTTTTGGAACCGAAGTTAGTTTAAACGTGAATTCGGTGTAAGAAATTCTTTTTATAAAACCTGATTTTTCCGTAAAAGCAAAATGTGGGAACTCCTGCAAATTCAGGTTTTACAGATGAATTCAGAAAACATATGATCTAATTAGGAAAGATAAACGTTTAAAAGTTCGTAATGTGACTTAATTTGTGGGAACTCCTGCAAATTAAGAATTTTACGGTAAAACTTTAAAAATGTGGGAACTCATACTTTTAGAAAATTCTTTCTTACGTTCCTGCTCACGTTAAAATCTTAAAAGAACTAAAAATTTAAAAAAGCCAATAGTTTTGGGCGGTCTCTTAAAAAGACTAAAACGTTTTAGGTTTGGCAATTGAATTGAGTTTTCTTTGAGTGAGTCTTCTCAGTTCGGTCATTTCATCTAGATAAGAAGCAAGAACTTTATCCACGTTGACGTTTTTTTCCATTTTCAATAAACTATCACGGATTAGGCGAAGATTTTCTTCGCTGGTTATTTTCCCGGAAGTGATTAATTTGCGGACCGTTTCAAATTCACATTTTCTTAGATGTACTCTAAGTAAAAAGTCGGTCGAAAATTTGGAAACCATTCTTCCCCAAGGACTATTTGGATTGATGTTAGTCGGAATTTCCATACGATCTGTGGCCCTTTGAGAAAGGCTTGGTCCGAAAGAATTTGACAATGGAGTTTGTCTAACGGGCGCTTCTGAAGTGTCTCCTTTAGATAGAAGTAAATCCTCCATTGCCTGAGATCGAAATTCTTCCTGAAAATCGTTCGGATTATTGTTCATCATTCGTATATACTCTTCGAGCATAACGGCTATGTTTACCATCCGTCCGATCGGTGTGTTGTTTAATTCCCTGATTTTAGGAAACAATTCTCTGGTAATTGTGGAAGGAGATTTCTTTTTATAATAGGTCGCCTCATAAAGACGTTCTAATTTTTTTTCCGAATAATATTTTAAGTCGTTAAGAATTTTGAGATCCGCGTATGCATAAGCGTCTACGCCTGGCTCGTTCATTTTACTCGCTTTGTCATCTGGAAGTACGATCTTAATGATGAATATAATTTTAGCAGTGCGAAGAGTTTCTAGTATGTTTCTAAGTTCGTCCGGTTCTCTCGAAAAGAGACTCATCAATTCCTTGATAAAAGTGTCCGAAGTCGGAATTCTTTGATCTTCACGAAGATTCACTTTCCGAATTTCGGAAGCAATTTGTAGTGCTACTTCGCTTAATGCGCTCATAAGAATGAGAGCATCCTATTGCAAATAAGGTTTCGAATCAAGTTAGTTTTGATTTTACTACTATTCTCGGCTGATCCGAAAACTCAATTTTTGTAAAGTGTATAACGGAACCAAACAGGAAAATACCCCAAGGATAGGAGAGAATGCCAGAAAAAAGATCGGTATTTCCGGAGAAACTGTGAATTTTAAAGTCCATCCAAATGCATTCTTGTTGACTACATACAATACGATTGGGGAAAGAAAAAATGCCAAAACAAACAGAAATGATCGTGATAAATATACTTTCGGTCAATAAAATTTTTCCAAGTTGTTTTTGATCGGCTCCTAAATATTTGAGAATTCCTAAAGTATTTTTCTTAGAAATGAGATTGTGAAATAGGGAAGAAATTAAAGATAACATCGCTATAATTAAAGCGGTCATTTTAAGAGTTCCTAAAATTCCAAATACCTTGTTCACTCCCTCTGTATATATTTCCTTAAGTTCTTTTGAATTGAACAGTTTTAAGTTGGAATTTTTTTTCAAAATTCGATAAATCGATTTTTCCACATCTTTTGAATTCGATTCTTTTTTTAAGAATATCTTAATCGAGTTATATCCGCCAAGGTCGAAAAATTTTTTGTAGTTTTTAATATCCATCATGATAGTTCCTCGTTCCGAAAAAAAATGCTCTTTGATTCCCCGAATTTTAAATTCTTTTTTTCCGAATTTTGTTTCGATTAAAATCGAATCGCCTATATTAAAGTTTTGTAGATAAGCCATATTAGAAGAAATTAAAATTTCATTTTCCATTTTTATAATGCGCTCTGGAGAATCCTCATTATCATAGGTCGCAAAAGTATATGCATGAATTGTAAAGTTTCCTCGATTTGTTTCTGCCCTTGTGTTGATGGAAAAACCGTCTAAAGATTGTATTTCTCGAATTTGAGTGAGTTCGTTTAATAGATCTTGTGGAACTCCTCCCTGGATTCCCGCAGCAAGGTTTGCGGCATTGATGATCGTAAATTCCGCAGGAAATTCGGTTTCAACCCAATCATTTAGAGACCTTTTATAACTATCGGTTAAAATTGATAGACAAACTACAAGAGAAGTCGCAAGCATTAAGGTGGCGGAAGTAAGAGTTTTTCTAAGAGGTTGGTTTTTCATTTCTTCTAAACCGACTTTTATAAAAACGAAGGAACGGTCAGATAAGTCGCCTAATTTAAAGAAAAGGAATATTAGAATTTTAAAAAACCAAGGAAAACATAACGTGAAGCCGATCACAATTCCACCGATTCCTATTAAACCAGTAACCGGAAATTTCCAACGTAAAGGAAGAAAAGCTATAATTACAAAGATGAAAAGAAAAAAAATTCCTATTGATAATAAACGAAACTCGTTTACGGGATAAGTGGCCTCTCTTAAGATAGAAACGGGAGAAATTTTTCCGGCTCTGAAAGAAGGAAGTGCGGCGGACAAAAAAGAACCGATGGTTCCGATTCCCAAACCTAAAAACCAAGAGGAGAAAGGTAGAGATAGGTATGTGTTGAGATATGAAAGATCTACAGAAGTTGTTTCCGGACTAAAAAACTCAAGTCTTGAAAAAAATAAACCCAGTCCTAATCCTAACAAACTTCCCATACTTCCTAAAAGTAGTGCCTGAGATATAAAGAGAGAAAAAATTTGTTTTGAGTTGAGTCCCATGGTCTTTAAAATTCCCAGTTCTTTTTCGCGGCTGAAATACAGACCAGACATAGTGTTTGAAACCATAAAAAGAGCTATAACAAGGGAAATAAAAGAAATTATTAATAGATTGAGCTGAAAGGAGCGTAACGCGTTTGAAGATTTTTCTTGAATATCTTCTATCGTTTCGACTCTGTAATCGACGCCTAATTTTTGTTCTAAGATTTTTTTTTGTTCTGGCAGAAATTCGTTCGGTTGTATTAAAAGGAAACTAACGTGTTCTTTTAAATCGAACCTTTCCATTGCAGATTCAATGTCTTCCATAAGAATATTGCCGCCTTCCGTTTCTAAAACCACAGGTTCGGAAATGGTGAATTTTCTGGAATTTGCACGTATGTTTATCTCAGAAATGTCTATCTTTTCGGAAAGGGAACGACTTATGAATATTAAAGATTCTGCATTTTCTTTATTGAGTCTGTATTGTAATTTGCCCGATTCTTTTAAAAAATCTAGGCCGATATAAACGGTTCGGACAGAATCATTTACGATGATTTCTTTTTGAAATCGGGGAACAATTTTTTTAATCCAAGTCAGGTTAGTATCTTCGGATAATTCTCGAATGAGAGAAACGGGAAGATTCTGATCTCCAAGTGAAGAAGATATTTTAATCTTGTATTCTCCTTGAAAGTATCCCATTGCGAAATCTGTCAGACTTTTTTCTGCTTTGATTCCGTTCGCTGTAGTAGAAATAAAAAGTCCAACTCCCAATGATATTCCGGATAACGCAAAAAATGTTCCTAGTTTATGGCTTCGAAAGTATTCAAATAAAAAAAGGATATAAATTCGAAAAGACATGAAGTTTAATTCTTTAAAATCCCGTCTTCCATTTTTAAACGGAATTCTCCCAGGGAACCTAACCATTGATCGTGGGTTACAATAAAAAGTGTAAATCCGTTTTGTTTTTGGAGGTCTAAAAGAAGTTGTATTACATTTTCTGCATTCTTAGTGTCTAAATTTCCGGTGGGCTCATCTGCTAAAATTAAAGAAGGTTGTTTACAGAGTGCTCTTGCGATTGCTACTCTTTGTTGTTCTCCTCCTGAAAGTTCGTCCGGTTTGTGAGTTTTTCTATCGGAAAGTCCTACATTTTCGAGGGCTTTTTCCGCCATGATGTGCGCTTTTGTTTTTCCGATTCCGGAAATA
Source organism: Leptospira kirschneri serovar Cynopteri str. 3522 CT (assembly GCF_000243695.2). Taxonomy (NCBI): domain Bacteria; kingdom Pseudomonadati; phylum Spirochaetota; class Leptospiria; order Leptospirales; family Leptospiraceae; genus Leptospira; species Leptospira kirschneri. The sequence goes on from NZ_AHMN02000020.1 coordinate 130,416, forward strand.
TAAAGTGGTACGGCCACGTTTTCTAAAGCATTCAAATAGGGAAGTAGATGAAAAAATTGGAATATAATTCCGGTTTTTTCTCTTCTATATTTTGTCAGTTCTTTTTCACTCATAGAATGTAACATATTTCCGTTTACAAAAACTTCTCCGGAGTCTGGAGTGTCTATACCGGAAAGTATATTCAAAAAAGTTGATTTACCGGAGCCGGAAGGCCCCATAAGTGTGATGATGGATGGGCTTGGAATGTCTAATTCCAGACCTTTGAGGATTTCCGTTTTAATTTTTCCGATCTGATACGATTTATGTAATTTAGAAACTCGGATTCTTTGTAAATCGATTTTATTATCGTTCGTCATTTCTTTGAAAGAACAGTAGATTTAGGATTCAAATTTATGAAAAGTGAAAAACCTAATAATTCTAATTTTGATGAAAATCATCAGCGGTATTGAAGCTTACACTTTCATTGAATATTTATATGAGTGGAATTATATAAAATTTAAAAAGAATAATCGTACGATTCAGTTGTGCATAATATATTTGTTCGGCGAATTTTTAGAATTAAAACATTTTATATAAGAGCCGGTCTCAAAACTGTTTGTACAGAGAAAGTGTAATCATATCAATGTGAAATGGACAAATATTATTCAGAGATACCGGATGCACTTTGGAAACAAATAGCTCCATTCATCCCGAAAGAAAAGGTAAATCCGAAAGGAGGTCACCAACACGATTAGTAATGGCCGGTATCATCTATCGAATGAAAACAGGCTGTCAGTGGCGTGCCATTCCGAATGAGTTTGGATCTGGCCAAACTTGTCACAGAAGATTTCAAGAATGGGAACGAGCAGGAGTATTCAAAAAGATTTACAGCGCGTCCCAAAACTCGTCGAACGACAATAGAAGCGAGACGGCTTGAGTTTTTCGCTTTATCAGAAAGATCAAGCTGGATAGGTTCTTATAAATCTATTTTAAAATATTATGATGTAAAGAATCAAATAGCATGGGACTGGGCTTCGATGGATCCGCAATGGTTAAAGCGGGCTTAACTGGGAAAAACCCTACAGACCGTGCCAAATTAGGGTTAAACGGCATATTCTTACAGATGGAAATGGAATTCCTTTGGCAATTACGTTGACTGGAGCTAACGTTCATGACAAACACGGTGTAAAAGATACGTTGAATTCAATCCTAATATTTTCTGGAAAAAGAAGAAAGAAGCCAAAACATCTTTGTTTAGATAAAGGATATGACTTTAAAGATATAGAAGTTTTAATCAAAAGAAGAAACATTCAATCTCATATTCAGAAAAGCCTCTCATTGGTAAATATAAAGGAAAACCTAGACGATGGGTCGTTGAAAGAACTAACAGTTGGCACAATCGATTCAGGGCTATCCTAATTCGTTGGGAAAGAAAATCTGAAAATTATCTTGCATCTCTTTATCTCGTAAGCTCTATCATTGCTTTTAATTTTTTTGATAGGTAGTTTTGAGACCGGCTCTAATGTAAAATCTATTTTTATAAGTTTATTTTATTTGAAATTTGCTTAAAACGTTTTTCTATAAAAAATTTTTTCTAAAAATTGAATATGGGAACTCACACTAAAACGTAATTTGTAATAAAAATGTACGGTAATAGATTTTATAAGAATCAATCAAATGTAATTTTCATTTTACGAAAAGTTATTTATTCTAGATTTATCTGTAAAAATAGGGATTTGTTAGAGTTCCCGCATTTTTTATGAATGAATATCATAGTTTTATAAAATTTTAAATTACTTATGTCTAATTTTTTATTCAAACGATCTTTAGCGAGTAATTCTCGCTAGATCTGTGCCTGGATAATAATATCTTAAAATTTCAATATAGTTATAGTTCTCTTTTGCCATTCCGAAACTTCCCCATTGGCTTAAACCCACACCGTGGCCGGAACCCATACCTTTGATAAGAAAACCGTTTGATTCTTTTTGAATTCCGAAACGTAAAGAACGAACCGGAGTACCTAGGATTTGTCTGAATTCTTTTCCTCGAATTCTAGAAGTGCCTTCTGTGCCGTTGAGTTCCATGAGGTCGACTCTTCCAGAAGAGGTTCTGGATAAAACTTGGATCGATTGAATCTCCCCTAGTTTTAAATTTGAAAATTTAGAATTGATTAGATCTTGTGAGACTGTTTCTTTCCAATAAAAGTTTTCTCCTGCTCGATCAAAATGAGAAGGGACGATAGAAAGGTAGGGAATTTTTTTTCCACCCCAAACGTTTTCGGGAGTTTCTGTTTTTCCTCCGCTGTTTGAATGAAAGAAAGCTTGGATCGGATTCTCTTCGAACACCGCCATAACTCCGGTTGTATCTTGAACTGCTTTTGTAGTAAATGGATGTTCCTTTTCTATTCCGCCGTATACTTGGGAATTTGTTGTAGCTTCTACATCGTAAAGTGCATTCTTTTTATTTAATATTTCACGAACTGCATATGTTCTCGCGCAAATCGCCTGAGCCTTTAGGGCTTCCATTGGCCAGCTATAAGGAACTTCCGAGGGAACAACCGCTAAAAGATATTCTTCCAAAGGAAGCACGTTGATTACAAGAGCCGGTCCTTGACTTTGAGGAATTAGATGAATCGAACCTCTTACTTTATGCGATTTGAATTCAAGACTTGTGTTCTGACTTACAAATCGAATCGGAGCCTTTAGACGAGAAGAGTCGAGAGAGATGATGTCGATTCCTTTTTTAATCAAAAGATCGTTTGCGTCGTAGACGGATATAACTCCGTCTCCACGAATTTGAAGATCCCCCTCGGCTTTTCCGAGTAGAACTCTGATTTCATGGACGGGACGACTTTTATAAGGAGGGGTCCAAGCACGAATGATGACGGTGTTACAACCCGTTTCCAAAAGAATCATTGAAAGAAGGAAGAGTAAAATAATTTTTTTGGTCATAAAAATTCCAGAAATCCTCTTTTTAAATATCGAATCGAATTCAAAATCCCTATAGAAATTTTAGTGTTTAGGCGGATGGTCGTAACACCGCCCCTCAAAAAAAGTGTGTTAGTTCCCACAAGTTGGGAATATGACGATAAAATCACTGATTTGTGTTAGTTCCCACAAATTAGAATTGAACTTGACCGTTTTAAATTGAAAGTGAAACGCCCGATAAAAATGAGAAAATTATAACGATCGACCAACGATCCATTTAGAATAGGAAGATATAATGAAATGTACAAAAAAGAAGATTAAAAACGAAAGTGGACTAAGATCGGATCTGATATTTAGCGTTTTGATTTTTTTCTCGGTTAATGTTTGTACTTCTATACAAAATGGAGCTGAAGGTATCGAGGATCGATTTGTATATGTAGAAAATGTTCAAGGTAAAAACGAAGAGGATTTCGAACTCAACGCAAAAAGAAAAATATTGGAAAAAGGGTTGGGGGAATTGATCGAGGGCGGATCACAGACAATCAACGGGCAAATCAAAGAGACGGTGACAAATTCTTCTACCGAAGGATATGTAATTGAATTTTCCAGAATCGGATCTTTTCGCAAAAAAGGAAACTTATTAGAAGCAGATGCAAAAGGAAAAGTAAGTCGTAAGTTGATCGAAGACTCATTGCAAGAAAGGTATAAAGAATTAGGAAAACCTAAATTTTTGATGATCATTGACGAGACGATCCTAGGAAAATCAAACACTTCTATATCGGAAAATGCGATCGTAAAAAGATTCGTAGAATTTGATTTTCTGGAAAAAAATCAATTGGCTAAAGTTTTAACAAAACAAACCGGAAAATCGATCGTAATTTACGGAAATCAAACATTCGAAACAGGAATATTATCCGCCGCATCAGAAATGGGAGCCCAGATATTATTGGTCGGACAAACACAAGTGACAAACGCCGGAGAAATCGAGAATAGTGAATTAAAATCATATCAAGCAGTAATTCGGTTTAAAATTTATGATGTTAATACGAAAAGAATTATCGCAGCAGATAATACAAGCGGGGCCGTTTTGCACGTAAATCCAAATACCGGAGCTCAAGAAGCAATTCAAAAGGCGGTTGAAAAAATATATCCTAAAATTCGGGAACAAATATCAACAAAATGGAAGCCGGGAAATTTGATTCTGCTTAAAATAGAAGGAGTTTCTTATGACGACTATGTAGATAAAGATATAAAGGGACTGATTCGAGGGATTAAAGGCGTCAATAGCGTTTCCGAAGTTAATGTCAATCAACCGATCGTTTTAGAAATAGAAGCGTTGTATAACGGAAATAATTTATATCAGAAAATGAGAGAAAGAAAAATAGATTTCGGTTTTGATTTTTCGCAAAAAGAAATCAAGTCGAGTCTGATTCACATAATTAAAAAATAATATAATAATTTTATTATAAAATTGATTTTAAATTTTAAGATTAGAGTTTTGAAAAATTAGATAGTGCGGAATTGGTAAAAATTGGACGTATGAAAATAATACCAGAAAATGAATGGCCGACTTTACAATGAGGCAGAAATTCTCAAAAAATTATATCTAACTTGAAATCATTGGCTTTTTTGTGAGAGTTCCCACACTTTAAGCTTTAAAACAGGTTCTGGATAATGTTATTTTTATAACGTGAATTCGTGGAGAAATCCGTTTTTCTTAGGTTAATTTTTTTGTAAAAAAAGATAGATGTGGGAACTCTCACAAATCGTGGATTTACAGTTAAACTTTGAAAATTGTGAGAACCATTAGGAAGTACAAAAAGAACCATCGTCCAATCGATTTTTGCACAAAACCACTGTTTTACGGTCATCATCAAAATTTAAATTCCATTTTAACGTGAGTTAGGTGCGAGTAAAAATTTTCTAAAAGTATGAGTTCCTACAATTTTAAATCATACTTTTCCGAACGAAATTTTGCAGTAGTTCCCACTTGATCTATAAAGTTCAAATTTCAACTCATGGATTGCTCATATTTTATACGTTCAAATAATAACTTGATTTCATACATAGATTTGATGAAGTTTTTTTCTTCCGGCAATTTTAAAAATTCTATAGTTTTGTAAAACAAGAAGTCTCGTTTCTATTCTATTGACGCTCGAGAAACTCAGAGTTTTACTTCTATTCGAGTTCGACAATTTTGAATCAGATCGTAAAATTTTTACGTTTTAAAAAAGCGACCGATTCCAAATGTGGGGTTTGAGGATACGGGTCTGTAATTAAGATTTTTTGAATTTGGAAAAAATCCTTCAATTTCCATAGATCCGATTTCTGAGAAGTAGGGTTACAAGAAACGTAAAAAAAATAACAGATCTTAGAATCTTTCAACGCATCTAAAACGAATTCACCTAAACCTGCACGGGGAGGGTCTGCAATCAGAATGTTCTTGTCCGAAGACGAAAATAAAACTTTCAATTCGGAAGATGAATGTTTTGAAAATAAATCTACTTTCAAATATGAAGAATCTATCTTTGGGAAATCGACATTCATCTGTTTGCGTGCTATTTCCAAGGAACTTTCGATTGAATCCATTCCTGTTATTTTCAAAAACTTATGTGCAAAAATTCTGCTAAAAAAACCGGAACCGCAAAATAAATCGACTAAATGATCGGATGAATCCGGAATCTCTTTTTCGATAAAATCTAAAATCGGTTGGAATCCTTCCGGGTTGGGTTGAAAAAAAGAATCGAAAGGAACTCTAAATTCTTTTCCGCAAACTAGTTCTTTATAAAAATCCTTACCTTTGAGAATTTTGATTTCTCCGGTCGCAGAAATTTCCCCTTTTCTTCTATTAAAACAAAATAGAATATGATTTGCTTTTAGACTTTTTAAACATACATCTCCAAATTCTTTCTCTTCGATCGTGTCTTTAAACTCTTCCACAAAAGTAAGAATAGTCATCAATTCGGAAGTGTTTTTTGCTTTTCGAAGAGTAAGGTATTTTAGAAATCCTGAATCTGATTTTCTATCATAAGGTAGATTTGGAAATTTCGAAATTAGATTTCTAAATCTATATAATTCTTCGTTGGATTCTTCGCTTTGAATCAGACAAGTTTCCAGATTCACAATATGCCTAAAGGAGCCCGCTTCTCTTTGACCTACGATTGGTCCCGGAAATACCGCAAAGTCCATTCGATTTCTATAATAAAACGTTTTTTGAGCCGGATATAAAATCGGTACTATTCCAAAATCCTTTTTGTAACTTTCCAACAGACCGGAGGTTTTATAACGAAATTGATCTTGATAAGAAATGTGTTGTGCAGAACAACCACCACACTTAGTAAAAGCGGAACAAGGGGGAATAAAAGATCTTTGGGTTTGAGAAACTAACTCGAGTTTGGCGGAAGGTTTGCGACGTTTCTTTTTAAAAAAAGTTACGTTATAGACGTCGCCTGGTAGAGAGTAGGGAACTTCGATTTTAGTATCGTTTATAAAACCGATTCCACGAAGATTAGAATTTACAAATTCGATTTTACATTGATGATTTAAATTTGTATTCGTATCCGACATATGACCAGTCTATCGATTCTATATTTTGGGTAAATCTTAGTTTGTTTTTACAATTGAACCGATAGCCTTTATAAAATCCAAATAGAGGGATTATTTAATAGAGTTGTTGAAAAATGAATTCTTCATCTGTTTGTATTGGATTGAATGGACAATTGAAGCAATTTTACGAATTTTCACTATGGAATTTTTCAACAACTCTATTTTATAAAATTTTACTTTGTCTCTTGAGTCGTTTCTTCCGGTTCTTGTTTAACCTCTTCTAATTTTACGGGTTTAGAATTTTCTAATTCTGAAATTTCAATCGAGACCGCTGCCGTAATCGCATAGTCATACAATCTATAATCTTCTCCTCTATAAAGAGGATGACGATAGGAAAGATTGAAATTGAGTTTTTCAGAAATGTTTGCAGAAAAGCCGAGGCTGACTTCCCTAAAAATGGAAGGAACCTTTCCTTGATTCGATCTTTTAAGATCTACACCTTCGTAAGGGGTTCTATATAAAAAACCGGTAAAAAAAGAAAGTCCAGGTTTCCAAAGATACGTAACGTATCCGGAAAATAGACTCGTTTTTTTTAATAGATACGTTTCTTCTGGAGGAGAAGAGGAAGGATTTCTCAACCAATATACAATTCCGTCATTGTCCTGAAGATTAGAAGGTTGTAATTTAGAAAGAGGAAATATACCACTTACTTTTCCCACAAAACTGAACTTACCTAAAAGATAGCCGAATGTCAGACCTGGAATACCTGAATAGTAATTTCCTCCCGTAAATTTGTCCGTATCCGGACCGGAAGGAAAACCTACGTTCGCGCTAAAAACGATAAAATAGTTTTTTTGAAAATCGACTAAGGGTAGATATTTGATTCCAATGTATGTTTTGCCGATTCTTGCTGCATCAGAGCGGTCTTTTTGTTCGTAATACGTATAAGGAACGCTCAGATTTAAAGCGAACATTCCATTTTTAAGATTTATCTCACCGAAGAAAGTACTAGTGTGTATATTGCTGTTTTCGTTTGTTTGTTTAAAGAAGTCCTGAGTTAAAACCACATAGTTTGCGGGTTTTTCCCTTTTACCCGTAAAAGGATCCACAAAACGAGTGGAAGATTGATCGCTTCCTCCCATACCGGTGTGATGTGCTTCTAAGGGGATTATAAAGGATAAAAAAATAATAAAGTATAAAATTAGAATATTCTGTTTCATTAAAATAACTTACAACCGGTCTGATATAAAATTCGATCTTGCTGTTTGAAATTCTCCAAAATCAGATTGTATAAATTCGTGTTTTGATAAGGATTGATGTCCACTGGATTTGGTAGAGCAGAAATGGAACTTAAAATCGAAACGGAACCTTGGTCCTGAAAGATTCCGTCGGATTTCCAGGTCATAGGAAACCTACCTAAGTTTTCTGAAATAATATCGAATCTACATCTGGGAAAAAGTTCCAATACAAAAGAGGAAGTATTCAATCGAACTGTTTTGGCGATTGGGGCCAAAATTTGGAAAGTAAGATCTAAAGAGTTGATTTTATATTTTACGGAAGCCAAATAACCCGAAGGAATTCCTGAAATGATTGGAACTGAAGAAGTATGTACGTCTCCGGTAAGAATCGTTTCCGTTGTAGATTCTAAGTTGGAGTCTGTAAACGAAGAAGTACTGTATTCTCGAGAGTATGGAGAAGAAATAGGCAGATCCAAAGGAACCGTATACGGAGTGTGGGATTGGGTGGAATGTTCTCCTGCTTCGAAAATCCTAGTTTGTCCTGGAAGAGTGGGAACCGGATTTGGATTGACTCGTATGGAAATACTTTCCCATACAATTTTAGAACCAGGCTGTAGCTGAAGGTTATAAGTAGTCGCTCCGGAAACTACATTAAAATTTCCTATATTAGAATCTTGTTGATCGTCTGTATAGTATAAAAGAGTATGAAATGAGGCTGGTCTTTCGTTAAAAAGTAATAAAAGCCTCTGTAACATCTTTGTGTCTTCCTTTCTGGAATCTCCAACCGAACCGAATGTGCAGTTTACGAATAGGATACAAAAAAGAAAAAAATTAAAAAGGATTACTGTGTTTCGGATCATTTATAAACTCCGTATCCGTTAAACTTTTTAGAAAATTTACTAAGTCCGTTTTTTCACCCGCGGTCAGACCAATCGGAAAGATAAATGCGTTTTTGTTTGGATTGGTTCTTCCGTCTCCCGCGTAAGGACCGTTTAAGACGTTTCTACCTCCCGCGTTGTAATGTTCAACGACGTTCTCCAAAGAATCGATCGAACCGTCGTGCATATAAGGAGCAGTTAATTCAATATTTCTAATAGAAGGAGCTCTAAATTTACCCTTATCGGAGGTTAGTCCGGTAAATTCAAACAATCCGGGATTATCTACAGGATAATCCCCTGTACCACCTATATTGTATAAACCGTTATTATGAAATGTAATTTCTGCATTGACGGTTCCAGAGTGAATGCTCGTTTCTGTAAAGTTAAACCCTCCGTGACAATGAAAACATTCTCCTTTTTCTGAAAAGAAAATCTGAGCTCCTCTTAGAATAGAAGCCCTTTGGACTGAATTGCCAAGTGCGGAAACATTTCCGTCATATAAATATTTATCATAGGGAGAACGTCCAGAGATGAGGGTTCTTTCAAAACAGGCGATTGCCTTAATTACATTGGAAATCGTAAAAGGATCTCCAAACGGAAATGCTTTCCGAAACATATCTTGATAACGATTTTCCGATCTCAAACGATCGAGTAGTTCGTTTTCGTGGTTGGCTAGTCCGAGTTCTACTGGATGTTCTCCGAACATAGGAACGAGCATCTGATCTTCTAAATCTTTTAATACCGGATTGACCCAAGTCTGACGCACGTTATATGCAACATTGATGATACCTTGCGCATTCCTAGGATGTACTTCTCCCGTGGAACCGACTCCTTTGGTCAGACCGTCCGTAAAAGCAAGGGATTGTTTATGACAAGAAGCACAGGATTGAGTTTGGTTGCCCGAAAGTTTGCGATCATAAAATAAAAATCTACCTAAGTCTACTTTTTCTTGAGTCATAGGATTAGAAGCAGGAACAACCGGAGTAGGAAAACCAGGAGGTAAGCTCCAAACGTAGGAATTTTGTGGAATTAAAAGTAACAACAAAAGTTCGTTTGTATTGGATTTTTTCTTGTCGAATGGGGCAAAAGGAAGTATTCCAGATCCGCATTTGATTAGAAATAAAATAGAAATAGAATATAATAAAAATCTCATGTATTATATCTCCAAAACGCCCGAAACAAGAATTTGTGTTCGGGCATTTTTGAATTAATTTTTAGCCTTGATCGAAAAAACGGCTTTAGCCGGTGTGATCGGAGTTCCGGCATTCAGATCCAAACCGATATTTGCAAAGATGATAGGACAACCGGTGCTTGTTGCACCCACAAGTCCGGACATACACATCGCAGCGTTTGGGTTTGTGGTAAGATCGATTCCTTGTAAAAGAGCTTGAACGTTGATTTTGATTTCTTGGGTGGAGGGATTAAAACCACCTTCCGGGATCAGTGTAACTGGAATCCGATTGACTCTTGCGCAAGTGCTCGAATTTCCAGAGCCTACACAATTGGCAGAACCTATGTGGACCGAAGTTTCTACGCCTAAGGTTTCGGCGGTTTCAAAATCCAGTTTTAAAAATTTATAACCGCTCGTCCAACTCCAGAACATCCCAGAGTTATCGAGTGGGGGAGATTGATTGTCTGCGTCTAAGTGATTTTTGTTTTCGGGTACCCCAACGATGAACTTGATACCTTGAAATGTGCCCGAAGGAATTAACGCAGAGACTACGTTATGTGTGTCCAAAGTACCATTACACTTTCCTGTTTTGTTTTCAAAATCTAAAAGAGCGATTTCTCCGGATTGAAACTTACCGTCCTGGTTGAGAGTGAGAGGAGTTTCCTCACCAGAGTTTTGGATCAAAGTGACTCCGTGTACAAAAAGACGAAAGTCGTGCAATTGAAACGTAGTACTCTCTGCAATGTGTGCGTTCGGAATGAAAGGAATCGTTTCTAAAGATCTGGAGTGACCTCTGAGAGTTTGGCCGCATTCTAATTTTTGAGAACCGGCGTAAGCGGAAAATTGAATTCCTTGATTTCCGAGTGCAATCAACGCGGCTAAGGATAACAATTCGGAATCGTTATTATTTTTATTTGGAGAACAATAGATCAAAGAAAAATAAAGTAAAACGATAGAACCTAAGACTAAAACTTTTTTAGTCATAAATAAAATAACTCCTAATATATAAGTTGTCTTCTAAAACGAACGTTAAAAGAAAAAAGAACGATTAACGTACGTTAAAGGAAAATTTTTAGAAAAGATTTTTATGAAATGAAAAATGTTAGGAAATTCGAGGTGGTTTTAAAAGAAAAGAAAAAGAAGATATTCCAGAATTAGAATATTCTAAAGTAATAATTTGAATAAAATCTAGATCGTGCCGGATGTAAGAAGTTTGTTTTTGGGAAAAAAAAGTGGAATAAAACGCGCCCAACTGAGAAAGTTTATTTTCGGCTTTTTTACAGGAACAGGAATGCGCTTCTCCCGATTGAGCGGAATGACAATCAGGAAGTTTTTTGGAAGTAGTGGATCGATTGAAAGAACGTATCTTTTTGGAAAAAAGAACATCTTCTTTGTTTATGTGTTTTTGAATTTTACTGCCGTGATTACATTCGCAGATTTTTGCCTTTTCTGAAAGGATACATCCGAAAAGACCGCTGGAAAAAACCAAAGTTTGAAATAGGACTGAAACGGATAAAAAGATGGAAACGTAAAATTTCATCCCAGATCAATTTTGAGTTTAGAAAACACGAGTTGTAGACCGTAGACCTTGGCTCAGTTTTACTTCTGAAACTTGAATTTGGTCTTTTTTTAATTCAGAAATCAATTTTAGAATTCGATTGAGAACCATTGAGGGGATTGCAACAACCGGAGTCATATCTAAAACTACATTATCCGGACGGATTTCTCTGATTTGAGAAAGGATTTCCTGGATTTCTTCCGTTTCGACGGAACAAATGTTTCTTCGAAACTCAATTCGAAAAGAATTTTTATCCGGATAGATTGTAGACTCTTGTAGCTGTTGCATAAAAGAAAACTCTGTTACTACTATTTTAAGGAAGAGTTTTTTCTGGAAACAAAAAAACGCTAATTTTAAATCTATTGGATTAGAACGTTCGTTTGATTTTATCGTTTCGTAAAAATACCTTACTGACTTTTGTATCCTTATGAAAGATAGGGTACGAAAATTACTTCCGTTCAAATCCCTGATCTGGATCTTTTTTGGAATTCTATTAATTCTACCCTTACTTGCTTTTTATCCTTGGAAATACAGGATCGTTTTTGTATTTCTTTTTGTATGTTTTACGATTTTAGATCTATTGTTTCCTTTGGTAGCCACGTTTTTTTTGACGGCTTCGGGAGTGTTTTTTGGAAATCATCCAGGAGGAAGATTTTTAGAATTACAAGATTGTCTTTGGATTTATTGGTGCGTTCGAGGGATTATAGAAAATAAACTTTATGGAAATCGGATTTTAGAAGATCCGTTTTGGAAATCTACGATCGGAGTGTTATTACTTTCGTTTTTCGGTATTGGAATTTTAAGTCTGATCGCCAATCCGGAATTGTTTTTAGATTTTAAATATTACCAAAAAGGATGGTTTTGGTTTTTACATTCTACGGAGTTGGAACCGTATTATCCGATCAAACTTTTGTTTCTTGGAATTTTATTCTTATTTGGATTGATCGCTCGTAAGAATTGGTTAGGAAAAAGTTCGGAAACAAATTCGTTTTATTTGGTTTTTGCTTCCGGTGTTGGTTTTGGAATGATCGTATCGATCGGATTCGGTTGGATAGAATATTTTTCGCCGATCTTAAAATGGAAACTGAATTATTATCATCGTTGGTTGGACGGATACAAATTTTTAGCCCTACCTCATCCTTTAATTCCAGGTTTAAAACGATACCTGCCTAGATTTGGGATTCAATCCTTGTTTTGGAACCGTAGTTGGTTTGCAGTTTATTTAGTTTCGGGTCTTCCCTTTTTGTTTTATTGGATATTGAATGTTTCTAAGAATTCTAAAATTAGAATATTCAAAAATAATAAATTAATTGAAGAGGGTTCTTCGGAAAAAATACCTCTGTATGTATGGGTTTTGTTTTTTACGGTTTTATTGGTATTGGGGGCGGTCTTTTTTTTAATTGGTGCCAGGGGAGGAATGTTTTCTTTTTTAACGTTTTGTATTTTTACGGTTTTTATCTTTTTTTTCCTACTTATTAAGAATAAAAATATTTCCCGCGTGTTAACTCCGGTTTTTATCTCTCATTTTGTCTTGGCCGGAATTTTATTTCCTATCTGGGTGGTTTGGACGCTTGTGGGTCCGATGGATCCGGAAAGATTTTCTCATTTTTCTTCTGGGATGAAGTTAGGAATCGAAAAGTTATTGTTAGGTGGTGGTTTTGAAAGTTATGGATGGTACAACGAATGTTGTTTGAGTAGCGATATAAGGGCTTCTACATATCACACAACCCACAATCAATATCTACAGATTTTTTCCGGCTTAGGTATGATGGGAGTAGTATTGTATTCTTTATTGTGGTGTTTTCTTTTTTACGAACTTTTAAAATCGGAAAGAAGGGGCCGGTCTACTTTAGTAGTTTCGGTATTATTCTCTTCGGTTGCGGCGGTATTCGTTTATTCTTTTTTTCAGGAATGGTTTTATTTAAGATCTGTTTATTTTCAATGGATCGCTTTGTTTCCGCTGTTTTGGAAAGAAAAATTAGGTTCCGGTTTTTTAATCCGAACGAATTCTTTTTTAAATTTAAGGAATATTCTATTTTCTTTATGTTTGATCTTAATTTTACTTTTTGGCTCCTGGATTTTTTTTCCCACTAAAAAGTTTCGATTTGGAATTTATTTTCCTCCTGGAGAAAAGGAAAATTCTGGTTGGGTTTTAGAAGGTAACGGTAAAATGACTTTGTACTCTAAAGCAGAGACGTATTTTCTGGACATGGATAAAAAACTTGGGGATGTATCTATTTCCATCTGGGGTAGGTTTCAAAGAGAGATTTTCCCGGTAGAAACTGAAGATTCAAATGGAAATTCTTTGTTCTTTCGAGCCTCCAGAGGTAGGAATATTCTAAAAACGGAATGTATTTTAATTCGGAAAACGGAACCATTGGCGACTTTGAATTTTTGGAATCCGATTCCCTTGGATCCTGAACCTAGAAAACTCTGTTCTCAAATACGGATTCGAAAAATTGTTCGTCGGATGAATTGAATTACTGTTAACACCGAAATTTCTGGATGAAATTGTGGGAACTCTTACAATTTGAGATTTTACAGTGAGACTACTTAATTTAAGGTGAATTAACGCGAAAGGGATCGATGCGAGGAAAACTAAAGCAGAACGCTCACTACGGATCGCGTTCTAAATTGAAACTTAAGGTGAAATATTATATTACGTTTTCTGTATGCAATTTATTGACCAGAGCTAAAGAGCCCGGTCCGGCTGGCCGTGACAGCCGGATTCGCCCCGATTTTTTTTACGTCGAACTTACGTTAATTTATGAATGATGTTCCTATTTCTGTCGTGATTCCTACTTACAATCGGGAAATTAAGATACTCAATGCAATTTCTTCGGTTCTGAAACAAACTTTCTCGCCAAAAGAAATCATTGTAGTAGACGACGGATCCACTGACACTACGGTTTTTAAAATTCAGGAAACGTTTTCGGATAAGGTTCAAATTCTATCTTTAGAGCATAAGGGTGTAAGTCATGCAAGAAATTGGGGAGTGGAAAATGCAAATGAAGAATGGATTGCATTTTTAGATTCGGACGATGAATGGTTGTCTGAAAAATTAGAAAAACAATGGAAACATATTAAAGAACATCCGGAAACTGAGATTCTTCAGTCCCAAGAAATCTGGATTCGAAACGGAAAAAGGGTCAATCCTCCAGTTCGACTTTTAAAAAAGGACGGAGATATCTTTGAACAAAGTCTGGAATTTTGTAGTGTGACTCCATCTTCAGTTCTTTTAAAGAAAGAACTCTATCAAAATCAAGGAGGAATGGATGAAAAACTTCCCGCTTGCGAAGATTATGATCTTTGGTTACGAATAACTTCTCAAATTCCTGTTGCTCTTTTAGATGAATTTCTACTCGTTCGATATGGGGGACATAAGGATCAACTTTCTTTTCTATATCCTGCTATGGATCGTTTTAGAATTTACTCTATTTTAAAATTATTAAGTTCTAATTTACTCAATCAAGCGCAAAGAAGGCTTAGCGAACAAAAACTTTTTATAAAGTGGGAAGTTTTAAGGCAGGGAAGTATCAAAAGAAATAACTGGAAGAAGGAATTGGATTTTCTTTTAGACTCTGTGTTGAAAGAAGGGTTGGATTCTTATTTTGGAATCCAAATGCAGGAGTTTTTACTAGAAAATCAAAATTGGATTTGAATTTCGATTTCTGAATTTCTTTAGATTTCTAAAACACATAAGCTAAGAAATCTATTTTAACGTAAACTTGACGTAAAAAAACGAGAAAGAATTTTTTAAAAGTATGAGTTCCTACAATAGAGTTGTTGAAAAATTTCATAGTTCAATTAACAAAACTGATTCAATCGACCGTTTTCCATGAAATAGAAATAGATGGAGAATTTATTTTTCAACAATTCTATTGTAGAATTTGTTCGTAAAATCGTGTTTTTGCGGTAGTTCTCACACATTTTAGTGGATAGAAATCAGTGACATAAAAGCTTTTTCTGTGGTAGTTCCCACACTTGAACATGACAGGCTCAATTTTTATAAACTTCTATTTTATAAATAGTGGTAGTTCCCACATTTAAAGAATCGATCTGTAAAGTTCTGATTCAGTCTTTACGCGAACTCGCGTTATTTTACTACTCGGACGCCTAAAAATAGTATTAGAAAATGAATGAACAAAATTTTACAAAGGCGCAGAAATTCTCAAAAAACTATATCTGACTTGAAATCGTTGGTTTTTTTGTGTGAGATCCCACATTTTAAGTTTTGAAACAAGCACAACATAGCATGTCCGAGTGTAAGTCTGTCCTAAAACCTGTTGAGTGTCCGCGAGGCTCCTTGAGTTCACAAGATTGTAGGAACTCTCCATGAGAATATTGAAGAACCATAGAGGCCGTTTGAAAGTTATAAGTTGCCATTAGACTTGATTTGTGGGAACTACCGCAAACCACAATTTTACAGATAAATTTTGTAAATGTGGGAACTCACACAAAATTTCTAATCGTCTATTGATTTGTAAGAATCATCTTAATTTCATTTACATTTTAGAAATGAAATATACTTCTAAAATGTTCCTAGGCCTATTGATTTTGACTTACGTGTGTTTAGAGACAGAACTTTTCCGAGAAGATTCTACTGAATTCGATTTTACGTTAGTAAGGTTCATTACGTTTTTATTGATTTTTTAAATCTTTTTTAACTACTTTTAGGATTTATTGTTTTCTTTTTTATAACACTTTCAAAAGTTATTTCCAACTTTGACCGGATCGTTTATAATCAGCCGGCTAAAGAATAATCGGAGCTAAAAAAATGGTGAATCCAATCCAAGAATTGACCAAGAAATTTAAAAAACCAACGATGGATCCTCTTTCTTATGAAATCCTAAAAAGCGAGATCATCCGAACGAAAATTCTTTTTATTTTCTTTGCATCGGTGTCCGTTATTATGTCGGTCATATTTGTTGTTTTTCACGAATGGATCGTAAAAGAAACGGGAGGGCACTTTCCTTTTTACGCCGTTTTAGGTGTGAATTTAGGAACCGCGATCTATGAATTAGTCGTAAACCGTATTTTTAATAGTTTTCTTCAAAAAAGGAAGGGAGTTTTTTCCATTGCGAGATTCGGAAACGTAATCATTGAAATTTCTTCCGTAGGTTTGTTGCTTTGGTTCAACATAGGAGCTTTTGCATCTCCTTTGATTCCTCTTTATTCACCCGCGGTTTTGACTTTTTTTATATTCATCATTCTTTCGGTTCTTCGACTTGAATTTTGGTTGAGTGTGTTTACTGGGTTTGTGGCAGGAGCAGAACTTTTAGTATTAGCGATTTATTATATTCCCCAAAATCCGATTCCGATGCCAATCAACTTTTTTAATTCCCTGGCTCCTTTTATTTCTAAATCTCTTTTGTTTTTATTCAGTGGAATTGCAGCGGGTCTTGTAGGTATTCAATTGAAACGTTCTTTGGTTTCTGCGATGTCTGCGGTTCAAGAAAAGAATAAAGTAGTCGGAATGTTTGGACAGTATGTTTCTCCGGATGTGGTAGACAGACTTTTAGAACAAAAGAACGAAAGTTTTTCAGAATTCAAACGAGTATGTGTAATGTTTTTAGATATTCGCAACTTTACTCGATTTTCCGAAAAGAGACCTCCGGGTGAAGTGATCGATTATTTGAACTATATATTTAGCCATTTGATTGATATTGTAAACGTGCACAATGGTATGATCAATAAGTTTCTTGGAGATGGGTTTATGGCTGTGTTTGGAGCTCCCATTTCGGACGGAGGTAACGACGTTAAAAATGCGGTTGAGGCTTCTTTAGAACTTCTTAAAAAAATAGAGTTCTTAAATCAGGAAGGTAAAATTCCAGAGACTCAAATTGGGATTGGACTTCATACCGGAGAGGCAATGACGGGTAACGTAGGTTCTGAAGCTAGAAAGGAATATACAATTATCGGAGACGTGGTTAATCTCGCTTCTAGAGTAGAGTCTTTAAATAAGGAGTTTGGAACAAAACTCTTGGTAACTCAGGCGGTTTACGATAATATTAAAGATACGGTCCCAGGTAGACATCTTTCTTCTATCCATGTAAAAGGAAGAGAAGAGCCTGTAGACGTCTACGAACTGGGTAAGATCTAAAGCCAAAATTCAAATTCTTTTTGGAATTTAACCGGGTTCCATTCTAAGATTTGATATTCCGCAACGCCGTTGCTATAAAAAGGATCTTGGTGACAGAAAAATTCCATTTCATTGCGGGACTTTGCTCTCGCAATGAAAACCCCTCCGGTTCTAGGTTCTTGTGGTCCGGATGCGAGTAATATTTTTTGCTCGTATCCTTTGGATAAATATTCTCTGTGTGCAGTTACATGTTGGTCTACAGTTTCGATAGGAACGAGATAACGTAGTACTATTATAAATTGTTTCATAAAATTCTCCGATTTGATTTTCATTCAAAATAAATAATACATTTGGGAAGTAATTTTCGAATTCTTTCTATTTTTTCCGATGCAATTGGATTGTTATATAAATTCAACTTTCGTAACTTTTGCAGTTGCCCAACCTCTTTTGGAAGTGTCGCAAGTTGGTTAAACTCTAAATTCAATTCTTGTAAATTTTGTAGTTGCCCGATCTCTTGTGGAAGTGTTGTTAGTTGGTTGAATCCTAAATTCAATTCTTGTAAATTTTGCAGTTGTCCAATTTCTTTGGGAAAGGTAGTAATCTGATTGCCTTCTAAATACAGGGTTTGCAACTTTTGCAGTTGTTCGATTTCTTTAGGAAGAGTTCTGAGCGGGTTATTGCCCAAATATAATTCTTGTAATTTTTTCAGTTGTCCTATTTCCTCTGGAAGAGTTGTCAGTTGGTTACCATACAAATACAATTTTTGTAACTTACTAAGTTGTCCAATTTCTTTTGGAAGAGTTGTCAGTTGGTTACCATACAAATACAATTTTTGTAACTTACTAAGTTGTCCAATTTCTTTTGGAAGAATCGTGAGATGGGTATAGTTTAAATTCAATCCTCGTAAATTTTGTAGCTGTATGATTCCCTGCGGCAAAGTTTTCAGTTGGATACCATATAAATTCAATTCTTGTAATTTTTGTAGTTGTCCGATTTCTTTGGGAAGAGTCGTGAGAGGATTGGAAATCAAATCCAATATTTGTAAATTCTGCAATTGTACGACTTCCTCTCGAAGAGTGGTAAGTCGGTTAAATCCTAAATTCAATTCTTGTAATTTTTGTAATTGTCCGATTTCTTTGGGAAAGGTAGTAAGCTGATTACCTTGTGAATTCAGGATTTGTAAATTTTGCAATTGTCCAATTTTTTCTGGAAGAATCGTGAGTTTGTTAAGATTCAAATTCAATACTTGCAAATTCTGTAGTTGTCCAATTTTTTCTGGAAGAATCGTGAGTTTGTTAAGATCCAAATTCAATACTTGCAAATTCTGTAGTTGTCCGACTTCGTCTGGAAGAATCGTAAGTCGGTTAAATCCTAAATTCAATACTTGCAAATTCTGTAATTTTCCAATTTCTTTTGGAAGAATCGTAAGTTCGTTACTATACAAATCCAACACTTGTAAATTCTGTAGTTGTCCGATTTCATTAGGAAGAGTCGTAAGTTGGTTATAATTCAAATACAACTTTTGTAAATTCTGAAGTTTTCCGATTTCTTTCGAAAGAGTCGCGAGTTTGCTACCGCTCAAATTCAGAATCCGAGCATCCTTTGGATTTTGGAGAGCCTCGGTTAAATTACGATATGTTTGCGTTTCTTTAGATTGGGCTTGAAGCTTACAAGAAAAACAGATCAGAATCAAAAGAATCGTGAGTCTTTTATTTAAACGAATGTTTATGGATTGGAAATTCATGATCGATTCCTTGAAACGGCTTTTGGATTTTTTGGGAATGGAGCGCTTGTTTCTAAATCGCCCAGTGTAGGAACTCCAGAGTTTTTAAACGATTAGAAAATCATTCATGAAGCCTAAAAAACGGCCCAAGAGACTTAATCTGTGGGAACTCTCACAAATTGTGGATTTACCAGTAGTTCCCCACATCATTTTACAGACAAACCTAAGTTTTGTAATAGTTCCTACACTTGAATACCGACAGGCTCAATTGTTATAAACTTTTACTTTTTAAATTGTGGTAGTTCCCACATTTAAAGAATCGATCTATAAAGTCCAGATTCCAACTTTTAAAACAAGTCCACAATACTATCGTTCAAATAGTAAAATCTCCGCAAGAGACAAAATCTGTGAGAGCTCCAGCGGCTGTAGTTAGTTTGATTTAGAAAATCTGTGGGAACTTTTATAAATTTGAACTTTGTATTACGATTCTATTTTGAATTTGGGGGAAATTGCTGTGGCCGAAGTTACGACCTCGAATTGGAAATTTGCTGGAACTCTTACAATACAATTTGACTGGAAAGATCGTACACAAAACTGTACTTTTAAATCTGTTCCAACAAGAACGATTCGGAACGGCTAAAATAGAGGCTTAAACATGGGCGATAATCTAAAAAAAAGAAGTTCTATGACTACGGACGGAGACAACCGCGCTCCTAATAGAGCGATGCTTCGCGCGGTCGGTTTTACAGACGAAGACTTTCACAAACCGATGATAGGAATCGCGTCTACTTGGAGTGAAATCACACCTTGCAATATTCATATCAATAAACTCGCAGAAAAAGTTAAAGAAGGAGTTCGGGAAGCGGGGGGAGTTCCTCAAATTTACGGAACAATCACAGTTTCTGATGGAATTACAATGGGTCACGAAGGAATGCACTATTCTCTTCCTTCCAGAGAAGTAATCGCAGATTCAATTGAAATCGTATCTAACGCAATGAGGCATGACGGAGTGATTGCGATCGGAGGTTGTGATAAAAATATGCCAGGGTGTCTTATGGCCCTTTGTAGAATTGACGCACCTTCTATTTTCGTTTATGGAGGAACGATTCTTCCGGGACATTGTGGAGGACAGGATGTAGACATCGTCTCTATCTTCGAGGCCGTAGGTAAATTCAACGCTGGAAAAATTTCTAGAGAAGAATTTATTCGAATCGAACAAAACGCCTGTCCAGGGGCCGGAAGTTGTGGAGGGATGTACACGGCAAACACGATGTCTTCCGCAATCGAAGCGCTTGGAATGAGTCTACCCGGATCCGCTTCTATGCCTGCGGTAAGTTCTAGAAAGTCGGAGGATTGTTACGAGGCGGGAAGAGCCCTTGTCAATCTCATACAAAAAGGAATCACTCCAAAACAGATTCTGACCAAAAAAGCATTTGAGAATGCGATAACCGTAGTACTCGTGTTAGGTGGTTCAACCAATGCGGTTCTTCATTTGATTGCGATTGCCAAAGAAATTGGAGTAGATCTAACTCTGGACGATTTTGATCGAATCAGTAAAAAAACACCTCATTTAGCTGATTTAAAGCCGGGTGGAAAATACGCCATGACTGATCTTGACAAGGTTGGTGGAGTTCACGGTGTGATGAAGTATCTTTTAAAAGAAGGAATGCTTCACGGAGATTGTTTAACGGTCACCGGAAAAACGATTGCAGAAAATCTAAAGGACATGTCCGACTTGGTTCCTAATCAAACCATCGTTCGTAAAAAATCGGAGGCTCTACATCCTTCGGGTCCACTTGTAATTCTAAAAGGAAACTTAGCTCCAGACGGAGCGGTCGCAAAAATTTCCGGTTTGAAAAAAATTTCCATCACTGGTCCCGCAAAAGTTTTCGAGTCTGAAGACGATTGTTTTAACGCGATTATGACTGATAAAATCAAACCAGGAGACGTCATCATCATTCGTTACGAAGGTCCAAAGGGTGGTCCAGGAATGAGGGAAATGCTCGCTGTAACTTCCGCACTTGTCGGTAAAGGATTGGGAGAAGACGTTGGATTGATGACGGACGGAAGATTTAGTGGAGGTACACATGGTCTTGTAGTAGGGCATATATCTCCCGAAGCATTTGACGGAGGACCGATTGCAATCGTTCAAAATGGAGATAGAGTCACTATCGATTCTAGTAAAAATTTACTCCAAGTAGAAATTTCTCAGGAAGAAATCGATAAACGACTGAAAAACTGGAAACCGATAGAACCTAGATATAAAACAGGTGTTCTTGCTAAATACGTAAAACTGGTTCAATCGGCGACTAACGGAGCGATTACG
Organism: Leptospira kirschneri serovar Cynopteri str. 3522 CT; assembly: GCF_000243695.2. Taxonomy (NCBI): domain Bacteria; kingdom Pseudomonadati; phylum Spirochaetota; class Leptospiria; order Leptospirales; family Leptospiraceae; genus Leptospira; species Leptospira kirschneri. The sequence continues at coordinate 151,844 of NZ_AHMN02000020.1, forward strand.
AATCTACTTTGAATTTCAGTCGGATTCGTTGAGAATAATAATATAACCTAATTTATATTAGGTGGTATTGTTTGCTGATGAGTCCTATAAGTTGACGCGAGTTCGGCAGAGAAAGAATTTTCTAAAAATAGGAGTTCCCACACTTGAATATGATAGGTTCAAGTGTTATAAACTTTTATACAATTTATTAACTGGGACTAAAAGTTCAGTTCGGCAATACCCAAACTTTTTTACGTATTATTACAAAACTTAAAAAGAATATGAAGAATAAATTAATGCCCTTAGTTGATAAAATTCTTTTAAGAAAAAGAGCTATCATTGAATCGGTAAATGATGAACTTAAAAATATCTGCCAGATTCAACATACTCGACATCGAAGTTTTTTCAATTGGGCCGTTAATCTATTAAGCGGTTTAGTTGCATTTTCCTTTTTTCCAAAAAAAACTTCTTTGAATTTGAGATCCAATGACAATCTACAACTTTTACTCGCTCCTTAGCCCGAATTCACGTTAAACCTAGTAGATTGAGTATTCTATAATATAGTTCTGAGTAAGAGCCGGTCTCAAAACTACCTATCAAAAAAGTTAAAAGCAATGATAGAGCTTGCGAGATAAAGAGATGCAAGATAATTTTCAGATTTTCTTTCCCAACGAATTAGGATAGCCCTGAATCGATTGTGCCAACTGTTAGTTCTTTCAACGACCCATCGTCTAGGTTTTCCTTTATATTTACCAATGAGAGGCTTCTCACCTTTTTTCCGAATATGAGATTGAATGTTTCTTCTTTTGATTAAAACTTCTATATCTTTGAAATCATATCCTTTATCTAAACAAAGATGTTTTGGTTTCTTTTTTCTTCTACCGGAAAAAATCAGGATTGAATTCAACGTATCTTTTACAGCGTGTTTATCATGAACATTGGCTCCACTCAATGTTATGGCCAAAGGAATTCCATTTCCATCTGTAAGAATATGCCGTTTAACCCCCAATTTGGCACGGTCTGTAGGGTTTTTCCCAGTTAAGCTCCCCCTTTGGGAGCTTTAACCATTGCCGAATCCATCGAAGCCCAGTCCCATGCTATCTGATTCTTTACATCATAATATTTTAAAATAGATTTATAAATCTTTTTGAATACTCCTGCTCGTTCCCATTCTTGAAATCTTCTGTGACAAGTTTGGCCAGATCCAAACTCATTCGGAATGGCACGCCACTGACAGCCTGTTTTCATTCGATAGATGATACCGGCCATTACTAATCGTGTTGGTACTCGATTGCGACCTCCTTTCGGATTTACCTTTTCTTTCGGGATCAATGGGGCTATTTGTTTCCAAAGTCCATCCGGTATCTCTGAATAATATTTGTCCATTTCACAAGTAAATAATTACGATTCAAAAGTACAACCAGTTTTGAGACCGGCTCTAAGATGGAAATTGATTACAAAAAGCCGCGTCTAAATAAGACGCGGCTTTAAAGAAAACAGTTCGATCAGATTCAATTTTAAAACAAAGGAACTAATAAACTAGGTTTAGAATAAGGAGTTCCATGCACCGCTTCCGGATCGGAGATTGTAATCACATCTAAACCAGCTTTTAGATATTGTGCTAATCCTTGTTGTTCCGATTGGCTGAAAAAAGGATCCTTATCCAACCATACTACTTTCAGATTGAACCCGTTCCAAATATTTTGTGCAATACTCAAACGAGGTCTAGGCTCAGTGGTTTCTCCGGAAGGATCCAAGCCGACTACATTTGCTCCTGCGGGATAAGGTTCCAAATTATTCATCAAAGGAATTTCACTTGAAGTAGGGGCTCCTGAAACAGGCACACCGTTGACTGAATATTTAGTACCAATAAAAAAGTCGTCCGGACTGTCTATGAAATTACCATAAACTACTTCAGGGGGATGAATATTAAAATATACAACTTTTTGAACTTTAAAATTCCATACTAGACTTTTTGCGGAATTAGGATCGCTCATATCCGTATCTCCAGGATACCAAGGTAAAGGAGAAGGAATATCACTTGCGATAAGAATTGTATTTTCGATTCCAAAGCTAGATAAAAGATTTCCTCCCCAACCTCTAGAGACGAGTTGGCTTTGTGCAATTTGAATCACGATTCCACCTAAACTATGACCAACGATCGTATGGATTTTTTTACCTTCGGTCACCGTCATTTGGGATAACAGAGCACGAAGAGCGTCAGAGTAGTGTATCAGAGTCAAGTCGCTTGCGTATTTTGGAAGAGATGCGCTACCTTGAGTTACTGTACTGTTTCCATGTCCTGGTAAATCCAGAATATAAACGTTACGCGCCTTTCCCTTGTTGATCAGTTCTTTAGCGAGTGGTTCGTAGATTGTACTGTTATCTCCGAATCCGTGGACACATAATACGTTTTTGAGATTGGGGTCTATAATAATCCCTGATTTACTATATTTAATCACGTTTAGTCGATAATTCGTGGTCTGAATGCTGTTATAAAAGTTACGGCCTATAACGTCATAGGTCAAAACCGTTCTTTCATAGGCAGCACTGATCGACTGTGTAACGAATAAAACAATCGCAATACCAAATGTTATCCCGATTCTTCGAATCATAAAACGAACCGAAGATTGGTTCCATTCTCTGTTCATAAATTTTCTCCAGATCTAATTTGATAGAAGAAAACTATACTCTATTTATAAAACATATTTGAAACTAGGAAGACAAATACGAGTCTATAACATTGAAATTGTCAATAAAAAAATAACTAGAAGGTAAATTTAATCCTAGAAATATTTTATTTCAAAAAAAATAACTACCTTAAAATCAAATTTCTGCGTGAAATCGCTGTTTTGCGATTAATTATCATAAGTAAAAAATGTGATTTTTCTAAGTTAAAATAACGGTTGTTAGGTTTTTTAAAAAGTAAAAAAAGATTTTTTAGAGCCAAAAATATTCTAATTCGGAATACATATTAAAAATTTATAATGTATATATAGAAAATTTTAATTTTTAGAGTATTACCTTTAAAAAGTTTTAGGGACTTATCCCAAAAATCTTCCACTTTGTTAACAAATTGGTTTGGAAGAATATTAAAGTTATTATCGGATGGATGATAAAAATGAAAAATTGGATTATTGATTTTACATATTCTGTTTTTTTAAAGTTATAATAAAAAATCAAAATTTGTTCTAACATCAATAACGCGAGTTCGACATAGGACAATCTGGGCGAATCCGGCTTGCCACAGGCAGCCGGACCGGGCTCTTTAGCTCTGGTCAAGTTATTGTGAAATTCCAGAATCAGATTCAATTTTTATAAAATACCAATAACTTGAGTTTCCAACGCGACCTGCAGAACGACCCTTAGGGAGCGATGCATTGAGTTTAGGAGAGCGTTTTACTGAGTTTAAGAAGTGAGACGCTGAGTTACTTTGAGCGGGACCCATGGGGAGTCATAACCAACCCCACAAGTATTTAGATATAGATCTGTCGGAATTACGACAAATCCTCTGTAAAACTGAGTTCCCACCCTTATTTTTGGGTGGGGGCGGAGGTGGAGAAATTCGGAAGATTTTTCTCTATCAGAAAAACATACTTTTTGCAAGTTAAAAGACTCAGTCTTGTCGGAACACTTGAAAAATGTGCGTTTTTGAGCCTTCTGATTCTAAAATCCTATTCAATTTGTGGGGTTGGTTATGATGGAGAGTGAGATGCTGAGTTACTTTGAGCGACCCAGGAAGCTCAGCGAATGCCTCTCTAAGGATCGGCATTCAGGGAGCGATGCATTGAGTTTGAGGAAAGCGTTGTGCTTTAGTTCATTCATCGATCCCTTTCGCGTTAATTTACGTTAAATGTAAATGGGTTACTGATTTTTCTACTACTTATAACTATATAATAAAGTACCTAATATTTTGCATGGAATCAGTGTTTTGTGATAAAATTAACGGTACTCAATTTTATAGAGATCAGTAATCTCATCTAAAATGTATTTGAAACGGATACTTAAAGAAATTGCTCATTTTTTTTGAATTGCATTTGTTGTACTACGTTCTGACTTAACGTAGCTAGTGGGAGTAAACTTCAAAGTGTATAATAGGTAATTAGGCGGACTTGGCTCATATCAATAATTGTTCAAAAAAACTTCCATATGTTTTTTTCTTGTACTTCCTTTAAATATTGAATCTTATCATTCATATTTTTATAATAGAGTTGTTGAAAAATTAATTCTTGATCTGTTTGTATTGGATTGAATGGACAATTGAAGCAATTTTACGAATCTTCACTATGGAATTTTTCAACAATTCTAATATTTATATCCTTTGTTAATCGAAAGTGATCAACTGTTTTTATATATTAGAGTTGTTGAGTGGAGATCAACAAAACTGCTTTAATCAACCGTTTCAATACAACGGAAGCAGATGTAGAATCCAACTCTACTTATAACGTCCGAGAAACCGAAGCGGAGAGGATTTCGAATAGAAGTAATACATTGTATTACTTATCTTTCCAACCAAGATCTAAAAAATCACCGAGTTTTATAAAGAGCCATCGATGAATAAAACTAAAAGTTTTCTTACATACTTCTACGATACTGTCCACCTACCTCATAAAGCGCGTGAGTCATTTGACCTAAAGAAACTTTTTTAGAAGTTTCCATCAGTTCTTGAAAAATATTTCCGTTAAAAAGACTGACAGATTTTAGTCTTTTCAAACGATCTTCCAGATCCTTTTCATTCCGTTTGTGAAATTCTTTCAAAGAACCGATCTGAGATTGTTTTTCCATGTCCGTAGAACGGATCACTTCTTGGGGAACGATCGTAGGAGAACCTTCTTTGCTTAAGAAAGTATTTACGCCGATCACCGGAAATTCTCCGTTGTGTTTTAGAGATTCATAATATAATGATTCTTCTTGTATTTTATTTCTCTGATACATCATCTCCATGGCGCCTAAAACTCCACCTCTTTCAGAAATTCTATGGAATTCTTCTAAGATTGCCTGTTCCACAAGGTCAGTTAGTTCCTCGATGATAAAAGAGCCCTGACCAGGATTTTCGTTTTTAGCAAGTCCTAATTCCCGATTGATAATAAGCTGGATCGCCATCGCACGACGAACGGATTCTTCCGTAGGAGTAGTGATCGCTTCGTCATATGCATTCGTATGCAAAGAATTGCAATTATCATAGATTGCATAAAGAGCCTGAAGAGTGGTTCTAATATCGTTGAAAGCGATTTCTTGAGCGTGTAAGGATCTACCCGAAGTTTGTATATGATATTTGAGCATCGCCGAACGGTCGTTAGCTCCGTATTTATACTTCATTGCCTTTGCCCAGATTCTTCTGGCAACTCTGCCGATGACGGCGTATTCAGGATCGATTCCGTTCGAAAAGAAGAAAGAAAGATTGGGAGCAAAGTCGTCTATCTTCATTCTTCTACTTAAAAAATATTCTACGTAGGTCAGACCGTTTGCCAAAGTGAAAGCCACTTGAGTAATCGGATTGGCTCCCGCTTCCGCTATATGATAGCCTGAAATAGAAACGGAATAAAAGTTACGAACCTGATTTTTGATAAAAAATTCCTGAATGTCTCCCATCATTTTGAGTGCAAATTCAGTTGAAAAGATACATGTGTTTTGTGCTTGGTCTTCTTTGAGAATGTCCGCTTGAACAGTTCCTCGGACCAACTTTAAAGTTTCCTGTTTTATTTTTTCATAAACTTCTTTTTCTAAAACCTCGTCTCCTGTAACTCCTAAAAGTATAAGTCCGAGGCCGTCGTTTCCTTCTGGAATCTGTGAGTTATATTTAGGAATCGGAAGATTTTTTTCTTTGTAGATGGATTCGATTTTTTGACGAACTTCTTTTTCGATTCCTATAGCTAAAATGTGTTTTTCGCAGGCTTGATCAATTGCAGTATTCATAAAAAACGCAAGCACCATTGGTGCTGGACCGTTGATCGTCATAGAAACGGAAGTGGTGGGATTACATAAATCAAAACCAGAATAAAGTTTTTTGGCGTCGTCTAGTGTCGCAATGCTGACTCCGGAGTTTCCTATTTTACCGTATATGTCCGGTCTTTCCCCCGGATCTTCTCCGTATAACGTGACCGAGTCGAATGCAGTGGACAAACGTTGCGCGGGCATTCCTAAACTTACGTAGTGAAAACGTGCGTTGGTTCTTTCTGGACCACCTTCTCCCGCGAACATACGAGTCGGATCTTCTCCGGTTCTTTTAAAAGGAAAAACTCCGGATGTAAAAGGAAATTCTCCTGGAAAGTTTTCCTGAAAAGACCAACGAACGATTTCTCCCCAGTCTTTGAACTTAGGAACCGCAACTTTCGGAATTTTTAGATTACTAAGTGAAACTGTGGTATTGGAGACTTTAATTTCTTTGTCCCGGACCTTATAAGTAAAGTTTTCCCCTTGATAGTTTTTCAGTTTTTCTTCCCAGCCGGAAAGTATCGTTTTTGTTTCCGGGGAAAGTGAATTTTCAATTTTAGAATATTCTAATTTTAGAATGTTTACGTCTTGTCCTGAAGACTCTAAAACTTCTATCGCCCCGGAAAGTTGAAATAGTTTTCTAGCCTTGTCCGATTCGTTTTTTGTAAACTGGTCGTAACGACTGCATTCTTCTCTAATTTCAGCAAGGTAACGAACTCGATCTGGGGGAATGATAAATATCTTTTCGCTCGTTGCTTCTTCTTTTCCATAAGAAGAGTTCCAGTCAAGATTTAGTTTGTTGGATAAAAATCGGATTGTGTTCCCATAAAGAAGGTTGGTACCTGGATCGTTAAACTGAGACGCGATGGTTCCGAATACGGGCATCAAATCTACGTTTTGATTAAAAAGTTGTCTGGATCTTTGAAATTGTTTTTTGACGTCTCTGAGAGCGTCTAATGCTCCCCGTTTGTCGAACTTATTGATTGCGATCAGATCTGCGTAGTCTATCATATCAATTTTTTCTAATTGAGTCGCCGCGCCGTATTCAGGAGTCATCACATATAAGGCTACGTCCGAAACCTCTGTGATTTCGGAATCGCTCTGACCAATTCCGGCGGTTTCTACGATGATTAGATCAAAACCCGCACTTTTTAAAACTTCAATACTTCGCTTAACATTTTTGTTAAGCGCAATGTTTGCTTCTCTGGTCGCAAAAGAACGCATATAAACCCTGTCGTGTGAGATAGAATTCATCCGAATTCTATCTCCTAAAAGAGCACCACCCGTTTTTCTTTTAGAAGGATCAACAGAAAGGATTGCGATCGTTTTATCGGGAAAATCGATTAAAAATCTACGCACTAGTTCGTCAGTCAGAGAGGATTTACCCGCGCCACCGGTTCCGGTAATTCCTAAAACTGGAACCGGTTTGGTTCCGGAAGGAAAATTTAATTTTTCGTTTAACGCCGATTTTTCGAGGTCTTCTCTTTCGAACGTATTTTCCACGAGAGTGATCATTTGAGCGATTGCTAAAGGATTTTTATCCTTTAAAGAAGAATGTAAGGTGCCATTAAACGTAATCGGTGGAATAAAATCCGATCTACGTATGAGGTCGTTGATCATTCCTTGAAGTCCTAACTCTCTACCGTCGTCGGGAGAATAAATTCGTGTAACTCCGTAAGATTCCAGTTCCTTGATTTCGGAAGGTAGAATAGTTCCTCCGCCACCTCCAAATACTTTGATATGACTCGCACCTTTTTCTTTGAGTAAGTCTATCATGTATTTGAAATATTCTACGTGACCACCTTGGTAACTAGTGATCGCTATTCCTTGTGCGTCTTCTTGGATGGCACATTCTACAATTTCTCTGACCGAACGGTTATGACCTAAATGAATTACTTCCACCCCGGAAGACTGTAAAATTCTTCTCATGATGTTGATGGAAGCGTCGTGACCGTCAAAAAGAGAGGCCGCCGTAATAAAACGAACCTTGTGTTTAGGAGTGTAAATTTGAGTTTCCATATAAATTCTACTATTCTAATATTCAAAAAAACAATTTTAGTTTTCCGGGACTTCTATTAGTCTCCTAACCCGATTTTCCAATTCTTCCGTGACAATTTTTGCGGCCTTTTTAAGAGGTTCTTTTGGAAACTCGTGTGGATAAATCGGTTTACCAATGTTATACGTAATTTTGGCTCCGAATGCTTTCCCGGAAATAAATGCCTCCGGTTTTAACATTCTCCAGGCTCCTTTGATTCCGCTTGGAATGATTGGAACTCCGGCCCGGATCGCCAGTTTGGCAGAAAGCGCTTTGAAAGAACCAGTAAGAACGGTTTCGGTTCGTGTTCCTTGGGGGTACACCGAAATGAGTTCTCCTTTTTGGATCAGCTCCACCATATAATCTTCCAATTCTTCGTAATAGGCTGCAGCCGACTTTGCATCTTTTACGTTATGCGCCCTTAATATGGGATGTCCTCCCCAGTGCATGAGTTGTTTTCCTTGAAGATCTCCTAACGTATTTAGAGCGGACACCAGGGATTGTCTGATCAGACTCAGAGGAAAGGAATTCAAAGGAGAGGATGGACTGTTTAAAATTTCTAAAACGGTTTCTTGAGGATGAAACAATTCGTATTTTCCGAGATAAATCACTTTTCTTAAAACGGACGTTCCTTGTATGATCACATCTAGATTGTCCGTGTGATTGGAAATCAGAACCGCTCCTCCGGTTTCGGGAATGTTTTCGATTCCGGAAACTTCCACCGAATAAACTAGGTGAAGAAGTGTTTTAAGAAATTGTTTTACCGGTTCTCTGGGAATTAGGAATAGGCTGTCAAGTGGATCAGATTGGGTTTCCATGCAAGGTCTGCTTTTCGAACGTGTGTTCAATCAATATAGGATTTAGAAATCATTCTACGGAAAGGAATCGAATCCATCAAGTTGGATTTTTAGAATGTTATAAAACTAATACACGTCCAACGGCTGCAAATGTAGAAAGATCGGAGTAAATTGTAGATCTTGTATTCTACAAAAAAACTAAGGTTTAACTGTTTGTTTATCCTCTATCCATTTTAAAAATTAGGAGAAAGTAAAAATGAGTAAAAACATAAATTGGTTTCAAGATTCTTTTTGGTTTGGAGAAACCTTTTTGCGATCTCTGCGAGGTAGCGTATTTGATCCGATTTGGAGTGTGTTTGCGTTGGTATTTCATTATCTAGGAGAGACATTTTTTTTTATGGCTCTTCTTTCCATCGTTTATATTTATATCGATCGTAAACTTGGAATCCGACTTGGGATAGGCTTACTCACCACGGCGATCTTAAACGCTTTCTTGAAGATTTTGTTTGAAAGCCCAAGACCCACCCTTCCTTGGAACGGTCCCGGAAAACTGACTGAACTTTCCTACGGATTTCCGTCGGGACACGTACAAACTACGGTAGTGATTTGGGGATTACTTTTACTTCACTTAAAAAGTAAAACGGCTCGTTTGATTTCGGTTTTAGTCATAGTATTTATGCCTTTTGCTAGAATGTATGCGGGAGTACATTTTGCGGGAGACGTTTTAGGAGGATTTATTTTCGGACTTTTGGGACTCGTTCTGATAGAAGTTATCTTTCGAGTTTTTCCAGAGTTGGAATCTTCTACTCCTTTGGAGGGACAAACTTTTTCCAAAACAAAAACGATGGCTTTAATCGTTGTGGTGATGACTTTACCTTCCGTATTACTTCATACGAACATAAACTCGTATGAAAAAATAAAATCGTATGAAAACGTAATATCCGCAAGTGGAGCGTTGGGAGGATTTTTAATCGGGATACTTTTTTCCAAAATGAACTCTTTAGAATGGGGAAAGGCAGACTCAATTCAAGAAGGAATTCAAAGAGCGATAGTATTGATTTTAGGAATACTTTTGTTGTATGTATTACCAGGAATATTGATCCAAAAATACTTACCGGAAAATCCGGTTGCAAGATACCTCAGGTACGGGATCGTTAGTAGTTATATCGCTTTTTTCTCTGTAAATATCATGGTGAAGAGGAAAGGTAGATTCAAAAGATAAAATGTACAATTTTTCTGGGAAGATACAAAAAGTTTCGGATCTATGGTTTCAATTCCGTCATTCTGGAATGTTTAAATCTTCCCTATTTGTAAGCGTATCCAAAGCAATCTCTTCATTGCTCAATCTAGTGTTTATGGTATATTCCGTAAACATACTCACAAAAAGTGAGAACGGACTTTTTCAATACTACGCCGGATTTATACCAGTATTACTCGCAATTGCAGAATTCGGACTCCCTACAGCGCTCGTAAAATTTCTAGCACCAGTAACAACGGACAAACAAAAGATAGGAGACTTATTGTCTTCTTCCTTATTGATCAAGTTGGGTGCGTTAGTCGCATTGACCTTAATCAGTTTGATCGCCTCCGTACTGTTAAAGGAAAGTACGATTGTAGTGTCTCTTTTGGTGTTAGGAAGTTTTATACTTTCCTTTAATTCCTTTTTTGAAAGTATCTTTATCTGTTTTGGAAATTATATCTCTTTATCTTTTTGGAATCCTCTACCTAATTTAATCCGACTTGTGGTGTTGTATAGCGCCGATCGTTTTACGGAACGGGCTCTAGGACATTTGGATATACTGGCTATTTTTACGATTTCGCCCATGTTCGTATTGATACTGTTCTTTATTGTATTTCCAAGAAAACAACTCAATTGGAGCGGAGAAAAAAACGGAATTAGAGAGATGACTTATACTCTGACTTCGTTTAACGGATATGCGTTTTTGGCGTCCATCTTTGCAATGATATCGGATAGGATGGAAATATTTTTTTTGAAATGGTATTATTCCCAGGAATCCGCCGCTGTATACGGAACCGCCTTACAGCTGTTCAGCGGATTTGTGATCTTATTTTCTGTGATCAATTCACTCATCTATCCAAAACTATCTAGGTTAGTGGATTCGGATGAATTTCCAAAGTTTTTATGGAAGTCTGTAATGTTGTCCGTTGGAATGGCTGTATTATTGTCGCCCGGATTTTTTTTGGCGGAATGGATATTGAATTTATTATTCCGAGGAAAATACGCGGATTCGATCGGAGTGTTTCAGATTTTATATCCAAATTATATGCTGCAGTTGGTGTTTTCTCCGTTAGGAATCGCCTTATTCGCGTTAGGTCAACCGAGGATGCTCGCTCTTTTGGCGTTATTAAGACTTGTATGCGGGGTAGTATTGGCAAATCTACTAATACCGGAATACGGTCCGACCGGAGCGGCTTCTTCTTATTTTTTAGGACAGATTGTTTCTTGGTTGATATTGACCGGGTATTTTCTTGCGTTTTTTAGAAGATGAAATTGAGCCTATATACGCAAAAAAAAAGAGCGGAAGATTTTGTTACACGAACTAGGTTTTTGGTAGATAAATTTCTAATCGATCTAAAAACAAAAAAAAAACGTCTAAAAAATTTATCGACTTACGTTCAGATCCGTAAAAAGAAATCCAAAGAATTTACATTACGAGAGCCGGAAGGTATAAAGTTAAAATTTTTTGTATATTTCATAATTTGTATATTCTCAATTTCTAAATCGATTGGAGCTGAATCCTATTCCGGATATAGGTTGGACGACCTATTGCTGCTCAAGGACGGAAAAAGGGATCTGACTGGAAAAGGAAGATACGATGAAATCGAACCGGAAAAAGATGAAAATTCAATAAAAGCACAAGAGGAAACAAATCCAAATGAGGCCGTTAAAGACGGATTCAAAGAAAAAAAGGGTGTAGAAGACTACAAAGAACAGACCACCGGATTTTATGGAAACGGAACCTTGATTTATAGGGGTTTGAGACAAAAAGGAGGGGTTGAGGAAGAAAAACCGGACAGAAGTTTTTCCAGAGGAATTTTTAGCCCTGAAGTAGGATGGAAATACAAAGGTGAACGAGTATATAATAAAATACTCATATCTCCGTATCTACAGTATGAAGAAAACATAAACGGAAGTAAGACGATAACTAAAGGTGCGGACGGGGAATTTTTGTGGATCTCGGGGATGGAATCACAGAATTTACGGATTGGGATCGAAATGGGAAGAGGGTATCAAAGATTAGATAGAAACGGATTTATGTTCGTAGGTTTTTTAAATTACGGAGAGTTCCAAATACATTTGAAAAAATACGGCGTAAGCGCTTCCGCTATAGGAGCGCAGATGCAGAATACCGTCTTATATACAGAACGGGATAGAAACGAATCCCCTCAACGGATTTCTGGCGGAAGTATTCAAATACTGGAAAAACCTTTGGTTCAAAATTTTAGAATATTCTACTATTTGTATAAAGAATCCAGACAGGACGCGGTCAGGGGGGATCTATACAGAAAAGAAGAACCATATCGACCCTATGGAGCTTATCAATATTATGGATTTGAATTGTCTTCTTCTAAATTTTGGGGTTTTAGAATTGATTTGGACGCGATCAAAGTGGTCGGGTCTAGGGAATACGGGCTCGATCCGTTTCAAAGTAACAATACCACTCAGACTACAAACGGAAGTTTGATCGGATCTAAGATAACATGGGAAAGACCGGAAGCGGAGTATTTTTTGGGAGGGTTTTATACGTCCAAAGACGAGGAGCTAAAGATCGATCGAAAGTCAAACGGTTATTCCGGGATAAGAACCGATCTAAGAGGATATGGAGGAAAAACTTCCTTTTTATTGATGGAAAGTCTCTTAATACAAGAAGGAAACGTATTTCAAGAAGACGGAGTAGTAACAAGACCCAATTTTGAAAACAAAGGAATCAAACTGTTAGAATTAGGAGTAAAAAAAAATTGGGATCATAAATGGACCACTCAGGGAATGATCGTAACTACTACTTCTTCAATTGGACGAGGATGGGAAGGGGTTTTGACCGGCGGGTATCAATCAGAACATTCTTATATTCTAATGAGCTTGTCTTATGCTTACGTAAATCCGCAGAAAGAGAAAAAATTGTTTTTCGAGGAATGGAAAGTGGAAGAACCGAAACGAGAATATTCCAGAATCTATCTTTCAGCCGGCATTCACTTTTGAATTGGCCCTTTTTAAAGTTTTACTAAAGCTTACCTCGTTGCCAATATCGTTGTAAACGAGTTCGTCTACGTTCATTCTTGCTAAAAAAATTCCTCTACCGGAAAGATAACTTGCGTTAGGATCTGTGACCGGGTCTGGAACTTTAGAAGGATCGAAACCAGCTCCTCGGTCCTTAAGAGAAACGTAAACTTTTTGATCTTCAAAACCGATTTCAAGTAAAACACATTCGTTTATATTAGAACAGATCTGATCCACGTGATCAACATAATCCACATCGGAAGAAAGAAGACTTGCCTTGTGTTCGTAACTAATCCCGGCAAAACCATGTTCGATTGCGTTTCCGAGTAACTCGTATAATGCGAGTTTGATGGAAAGTATATCGTCTGTATGAATTCCAGGAATTAAAGAAATGGAACGCATGACCAGATTTACATACTGATTCAAATTTTTGAGACTGGGTTTGATCGCAAAATTTTGTTTGGAATGAGTCAATTGAAAGTGATTTTTACTGATGAGTTCTTGACTGAAAATGAATAGATTCTCGAATTTCTGAAGAGAATGACGGATCGCGTCCATTCTAAAAGGTTTGATAAAAAAATCCACCGCACCTAACCGAAGCGCCCGGATGGAAATTTCTATATCTTGATTTCCGGTAATTACTATAAAAGGAGTGTTGATTTCTTTATCTCTCAGTCTGGAAATAAAATCGATTCCGCTCATTTTAGGAAGACGCACGTCGGTTATAATCAGATCGAAACTTTTGTCTTTGCAGACTTCTAAAGCTTCTTCGGCGCTTCCGATTAAAGTGAGATCGTGTATAATTCCGAAAATTTCTCGAAACAAATCTCGGATCATTTCTTCATCGTCTAAAAAAAGAATTCGCATAGGAGTCAAACATTACATTTCCGGAATAGATCCGTCAAGATATTATCAATGTAAATTGTCTAATTTATCTAAGTTATAATTTAAAAGAATTTTCTGGTTCAAACTTTGAAGTTGTTCTTTGGAAAAAACGGCGATACGATTTCCGGAAAATCGAAACACGATCGATTCTTTTTGATTTCCGTTTAGAATTTCTTTGAGATCGGAAAGAGATCGAACAGTTTGATCGTTTACGGATTCTAAAATTTGATCTTGGAAATCGTGAAATCCTTGGTTTGCTGAATCCGGAAACACTCTACTGATAAATACGAGGCGATTTTTTTCAGGATGAACTTTTTTGTTAAAAGATTCGTAAAGATAAAGAAGTTTTTTATCCGAATTCTCCCTATATCGATCCCCGGATTCTTTTAGGTAAGCGCCTGTCAGTTCCGTGAAAAAAAGTCCGCCACTGATTAAATACGGAGGAGGTAAGGCTCCCGAATCAGAAGGAATAAAAAAAGAATCCTCTGTGTAACTTTTTAAAGAGTATGTAATTTCTTTTCTTTTACCGGCTCTGAATACGGAGAGGGTTACATTGGTTCCCGGGAGTGCCAGACGATGATGGTTTATAAGAATTTTAGAAAATACTTCCTGCCTGTTCGGAGAATGGGTAAAAATTTCACCGTTGATGGCATAGATCGCGTCACCCGGAAATAGACTGTGTGCCGGTCCGACTCCCGGAAAAACTTCTGAAACCACTACACCGTAAGAAGAATCCGGAAAGTAGAATTTCTTTTCGGGAATTGTAAGAGAGTCGTCAAAAGAAAATCCTGGATGAACGATAGGATTATTGGAAGAAGAACGAAAAAATAAATAAAGATATTCCGCGGGAATGTTCCAGCGTCCGTCCGTATAGCCACAAATTATATTTTTTGAATATAAAAAATTTCTAGTGTTTCCTTCTGGGCCGGGTCTTTTGCTCATTTTTAAAATCGAATTGGAAAGATCTGGGCTTCCCCATTCTTGTTTCGGAAAAAACTTGGAACAAGTGGAATGATTCGAGTCTCCAAAATGGGATTTTCTTTTAGCGGAAAATTTACCTTTGTGAGAAAAAAGAGCCAGACCCGTTTGGGGATCGTGTTTGAACAGATACAGACGGGTGCCCGGTTTTGTTTCCGGATTGGTTTCTGAAAAAAGAGGAAATTCTCCGGGGATAAGTAGTGCGAGTAAAAAATCCTGATCGGCTATAACTGCCGGAACTTTTCTTTCGTAGTGTGAACCTTTTTGCCAAGGATTTTGATGAGAGAATTTTCTAAAGTGAACCAAAATCGTTTCCGCTTTTAAAGGAACCGAAATTGTCAAACTACATAGGATTAGAGCGAAAATTTTGAAAAAATAAAATCTCATTCGTCCGCCTCCACGTCGAAGCGTTTTTTAATACGAATATTGATTTTATCGATCGTATCTTGATCTAAAATGATAGGAAGGTTTACACCTCTGAACTTCAAACTGATCGTACCACCGTAAAATTTTTTCCATAAGGATTTAAAATCCTCCAAGTCGGAAGGAGTGCGATCGTTGATCGATTCCAGAATTTTATAACGATAACTCGCATATTTGGAGTTAAGCGGATCTGGATAGATTCCCGAAAGTAAAATATCCCTGTCCGTAAAACGATATAACTCATCTTGAATATAATAACTGTAGTGATACCGAAGAGAACTTTCCAAACGTTTGGAATCCCCGCCCGCGAGCGCCCGATTGACCGGCTGAAACAAAAAACCGCCCGATAAAAAACTGGAACTTTTATTTTGTTGTCTATAAATATCTAACGTAGGAACACGTTTGAGAGTTCCTTCGACTTTGTAGTTTTTTCCGTTTCTATAAAAGAAAAGTTTAATATGATCGCCGATAAATTTTTCTTCGATCAGATCTCCTATAAAACCTCCTATTTCGTCCATAATTCCGCCGTCTCCGTTTAGATAAGAATTATCAATTTTATAAACGAAATCCTCCGGTTGTAAAAGATCCGAAAAAGACGAATCCGGATAGATCGTATTGATCAAAATACCGTTTAGGCCTTCCGGAATTTTAAGATAGGATTTTAAAGAAGCAGAATGACCGTTCTGAAAACTAAAACCAGGAAATGGAAAACCGTGATAGGTTCCGTCTTCAATGTCTTTTAAGAAATGATTGACGATTTCGGGAGGAATCAAGTAGGCTACGTTTCCTTGAGACTGACTGACTTGAAACGTAATTCCAACTACTTTACCGTTTTGAATGGCCGGTCCGCCGGAATAACCCGGAATGATGTTTGCATTGACGCGGATTGCTTTTCTATAATCCAAACCGCTAAAAGAATAACGAACTCTTTCCACTCTAGAAACATTCCCATTTTCTAATGTAATGTTCTCGTCTCCTCCGGGATAACCTAGAATCAAAAGGTTGCTTCCGAGGGCAGGAGAAACTTCCGAAATTTCTAGAGGTTCTACATTGCTAAAAAATTCATCCTCTTCCACTTTGAGAATCGCAAGGTCACAGTCGAATCCTAAGTATTGAACTTCCGCCTTATAAAATTTAGTAGAATTAAAATGTTTTACTTTGAGATAACTAGAATTGGAAACAACGTGCGCGTTTGTAAGAATCTTGTTTCCGGAAATGATCATACCGGTGCCGACGTCCCGTAAAATCGATTTTTCGGAATAGTTATCTTGATCTTCTTTTTCCGAAAAAGTATCACTTCGGATGATGACCACACCGTCCAGTAGAACCTTTAGATCGGCGGAATTGCCGTTTTGGGCGGAAAGCCGAAAGAAAGATAATAAAATTAGAATATTCAAAAATAATTTTTTACTCATTGTAAATTTCCGCTTCCTGATGCCAGAGGATTTTATCTGCTTCTATGGATTGAATTTTTAATTTGCCTATATATTTAGCGCCTTCTTGGATCTGATCCGTGTCTTTATCATCCAGTCTGATTTTTCCCAAAAAGTCAGAACGGATTCGGATATAAGAATAGGGAGAAGAAGGGATACAACTTGCTTGAAAAGAATAATAGATGGCTTTCTCCCAATAAAAATCAGAATCTTTTTTTAAAAAAATTAAAGGACAAGTAGAATCAAAAAAGATTTCTTTTCCGCTGTTTAGATTTCTTTTTGCAGGATGTTTTGCGATACTTAGGAAATACTGAAGTCCGTGATTGTCCTTATATTCTTTTGGATGTGAATGAGTTTTTGACGGAAGTCGATTATTCACGAACGTTTTTTTTTCAAATCTTTCTTCATCGAAAGGTTTCACTTCTAGATAAACCTTCTTACCAATTTTTAAAATTTCTCCGAAAGAAATTTTTGCGGAAGGATCTTTCCAAAATTCAGAACCTCCGCCTAAATATATAAAACCGGCCCATTGTTTTTCCTTACATTTGTAGGAAAGGTAGACTACTTTTTCAAAACGTTCCGATTCTTCAAAACTACAGTTTACGGTTTTAAAGGAAGGGTATTTGGTTCTAAAAGATTGAACTGTGGATTCGGAGGGATGTTTTTGAAATTCTTGAATAAAAGATTTAAGAATTTCCGGAAACTCCTCTGATTGTGATTGGGCATTACCCGAAATAAAAAATAAAAGGAAGAAAACCCACGTTCGTATTTTCCAGAAATCTTTCTTCGGAAAAATTCGAGAGAAAGAATGGTTTTTCCTGAATTCTTTTATCATTGTTTAGAATATCGGATTTCTTCCCCCTGGATGTTGAATCCTATCGAACAAAGAAAATGGATTCCGAATTACTTCTTTGATAGAATTGGGTCTTTCATTTTTATAAAAACTTATGTCCCAAATTTAAGATGTTTTTTAAAAAAAAGTACATCGGAATTTTCGGGCTGAAAATAATGGTTAAATTCAAATAGAGAATCGTTTCTAAGCGATAGGGTGGTTTGTTTGTCCAGCTGGAACTTTATAAAAACTGAATTGAATGATAAGGATTTTTTGATCGATTGCCGCTCGGCTTCTGGGTATCAGGAAGCCACTTTGAAAGGAGCTTATAGTTTTCCTTTTATTAAAAAAGCTTTTGCTTCGGATCCTGAATCCCAGAAGAAGATGACCGGGCCTTTAGAGGAAATTCTAAAACTCATAGAGAAAGAAGGAGCGACTAGAGTCATCGCTTTTGACGAAGGGATGGGGATGTTCGCATCTAGAATGGTTTATCTTTTGAGAGCGGCCGGTTTTCAAGACGCGTTTTTATATGGAAATCGTTGGCCGGTTTCCGGGGTCGCTCAAGAAAAAGGTTCCAGAGAAATGGAACTAGGTCCGGGAGATAAACCTAGAAAACTAGAAGGGATCGTAGACAAAGCATTTTTAGAAAAAAATTTAACGCGACTTCAGATTTTTGATACAAGAACTCAAGAAGAATACGAAGGAAAACTTCCTAGACTTACGGCTCCCGAACCAGGCTCGTTATGCGGTCGTTTGCCCGGTGCGTTTCTTTGGGATTGGAGAATTTTATACGACGGCCAAGGGAATTTAATCGAAAAAACTCAGTTTAATAAAAAACTCAGATCCTTTCCGTTTATGCCCGAAAGAACCACTATCATTTACGATTATAACGGAGCAAGATCCTCTCTTTTGGCTTTGATGTTACGTGAAGTAGGTTATCTGGACGTTCATACATATCAGGGTTCTTGGTTCGAATGGAGAAAATCCAGTCTTCCTAAACAGGCGGTTTCGGTTTACGGACAAACCGGGGCCGGAGGTGCAGCACCCAGGGTGGGCGGGGCAGATCGTAAATAAGGATTAATTCAAAATTTTGAATATACTATAAACGTAAAATTTGTTTTTAAAAGACCGTTTACGGCAAAAATTGTACGGAAGTAAAAACAAACTCCGGTTACGTCGGCGGATTTAAAAAGTCTGTTTGCGAATTTTCGACGTTAAAAAACGAACGAATTCCTACATTTTAAGTTTTCTGAATCTTTTGAGGATCTAAAAATGTTCTTTTTCAGAAAAAATTATATATGGTTGCTCATATTGAATGTGATACAGGCGATTTTACTTTGTTGTATCTATCTGAATTGGCCCGAAAATCCGTATCAAGGGAAAACTAAAATAGGCGAATTAGAGACCGGAATTAAGTATTGTAAAGTTGCGATCTATGTGGACGATTTTGGGGAACATGGACTACCAGCATATTACGAAATAGTTATAGATCGAAGATATGTAATTTCGTTGACGTATTTTACAAATGTGGATCCAGAAAAACTTTCTGTTAAAGAATTTGAAATTATAAAACATCCAAACAAAAATCTAATCGGACTGGTCAGAAAAACGGAGCCTAAGGTGCTTCTGATGATGCATAATTTCGATACCAATGAGAACTGGCCAAACGCGAATTTTACGGAAAAATACGAGAGCGTTCGAAAGAGAGGAAATTCGATGCGAAATTCGTTAAATCCATCCTTACTTTTATCTACCGAATCGATTTGAACCGGGATTTTTCAGATCGTTTTGGAATTTTAGTTCGAACAAACTAAAAAACGGAATTCATTTAAAAATATCTTATCGGTTTATAAGGAAAATTGAATGTTTTTGCAACGTGTGATTTTGGCGTTTGTTTTTTCGAGTTTTTTATCTTGTTCCGGACCTTTTGCAGACTACACAAAAATATATCTTCCTTCTGAAAAACAATTTTCCTTCGGTAAAAACTTTCAAGTGATCCGAAAGGAAAACGTTCTGGAAATACGTTCCGTTGCGGGCACTTTTTTAGAACTTTCTCTG
The DNA here is from genome assembly GCF_000243695.2 of Leptospira kirschneri serovar Cynopteri str. 3522 CT. NCBI lineage: Bacteria > Pseudomonadati > Spirochaetota > Leptospiria > Leptospirales > Leptospiraceae > Leptospira > Leptospira kirschneri. Next base: position 171,438 of record NZ_AHMN02000020.1, read on the forward strand.
ACAAAACCTTTTTTATCCGCGGCAAAGGGAGAGCAGGAAGTGAAATATAAATTTGCTTCTTTTCATATTAAAGATAAAATCATATTTCGATGCAATTTTCAGAGTATTGAAACTATGATTTCTTCCTTGAACGATTTTAGAATTTCAGGAACCTTAGAAGGAAAAGGTTGTAGAACCAAGTATGAAATCGTTTTTATAACGTTAGACGAAACATCAATTCAATTTAAGATAAAAATCGAAGACGTTTCTTTAAATCGTTCATACTTTAGAATGGTTTCGTCCGAAACCGAAAATATTTTCGGGCTTGGAGAACAGTTCAGCCATTTCAATTTAAAAGGTAAAACACCTTTTTTATTTACCGAAGAACAAGGAGTTGGAAGAGGGGATCAACCGATCACCGCAGGGGCAAATCTTCTTGCGGATGCAGGTGGAAACGAATATACTACTTACGCTCCGATTCCGTTTTTTCTGACTTCTCAAAACAGATCTGTTTATTTTGAAAATTCATCTTATTCAAAATTTGATTTTTCTAAACCCGAGGAAATTTCAATCGAATTCAGAGAAAGTGGACTTCAGGGAATCATTTGGAAAGATTCTTCTCCGATCAAACTTGTGCAGAAGTTTACCGAAAAAACGGGAAGGGCGCCGGAACTTCCGGATTGGGTTTATGGAACTTGGTTGGGAATACAAGGTGGAAAAGAAAAAGTCCTAAAACAAATCGAGGCAGCCAGAAAAGAGGGAAATCCGATTACAGCGCTTTGGATTCAAGATTGGGTTGGAAGAAGAAAAACTAATTTCGGATCTCAATTGTGGTGGAGATGGATCGCGGATGAAAAGTCTTATCCGGAATTCAAAAAGTTTTGTTCCGATTTAAATTCAAAAGGAATTCATGTATTAGGATATTTGAATCCTTTTTTAGCCATGGAAGGACCGCTCTATGAAGAAGCTGTACAAAAAGGATATTTAGTAAAAGATAAAAACGGAAACGATTATGTAATTGAAACCGTAGGTTTTCCTGCGGTTCTTTTGGACCTTACTCATCCGGAAACTGTAAAATGGATTCAAAAAATCATTCAAAAAAATTTAATCGGAGTTGGACTTTCCGGATGGATGGCTGATTTTGGAGAATGGCTTCCCTTAGATGCAAGTTTGTATTCCGGAATTTCCGCAGATGTTTATCATAACGTGTATCCGGTCGAATGGGCTCGGATCAACAGAGAAGCGATTCGAAATGTTGGAAAAGAAGGAAAGATCCTATTTTTTACGAGGTCCGGATATAGCGGTTCGATGAAACATTCTACCCTTTTTTGGGAAGGGGATCAGATGGTAAGTTGGGGAGAACACGACGGAATTGTGTCCGCTGTAACCGCGCTTCTTTCTGGTGGTTTGAGTGGAATTTCACTCAATCATAGTGATATAGGTGGATATACTACGATCAACAATCCGATCCGAAACTATCATAGGTCCAAAGAATTGTTTTTACGTTGGGCGGAATTGAATGTATTTAGTTCAGTGTTTCGGACTCATGAGGGAAACCGTCCTGAGAGAAATCATCAATCTTATTCGGATGTGGAAACGATCCGAGAATTTGCAAGATATGGAAAGATGCACTTCGCATTAAAGGAATATCTCAAATCTCTTGTAAAGGAAGCTTTTAAGACGGGGCTTCCTGTTGTAAGACCGCTTTACTTACATTATTCGACCGATCGAAACACTCATGAACTTAAAAGAGAATTTCTTTTAGGAGAAGACCTTTTAGTTTTTCCGGTTTTGGAGGAAGGGGAAATTTTCGTGTCTGGTTATCTACCAGAAGGAGAATGGGAACACGTTTGGACCGAACAAATTTTTACCGGAAAAAACGAAGTGAAAGTGGAAGCTCCGTTAGGCGCTCCTGCAATTTTTTTGAAAAAAAACGGAATCTGGTATTCTAAATTAAAAAATGCTCTTTATAAATTTAAAAAATAAATCGTATAATTTTTCTTATTTATTCTTGAATGGTTAGGCGCACTGAGGCGGTCTATAAAATAGAATGCAATCTGAAGTTTTTAAAGATCCAATTGTATTTTTTGATGGAATATGCAATCTTTGTAATTCTGTTGTTTTGTTTTTTCTGGATCGAAATGAAAAGAGGAATTTAAAATTTTCGAGTTTACAGTCTACGGCTGCGGAACGAATTCTTGGAAAAAAAGTAAGCCTGAATGATTCTCCTTCTTCGGTTTTATTTCTGGAAGAGGGAATCCTTTATCAAAAATCGAATGCGATTTTAAAGATTAGCGTTCATCTTTGTTTTCCTTGGAATCTCCTTCCTTTATTTAAATGGGTTCCGAGTTGTTTGCGTGATTGTATTTATGATTGGATTGCAAGAAATCGTTATCGTTGGTTCGGAAGATTGGAAACTTGTAGGATACCGGACCCAAGTTTAAAACATAGATTTTTAGATGACTGAAGGAATTGTTTCGGAACTCGTTTTGGCAGTTTTGCTAATTCTTAGTTAATGTGAGCAGGGCGTAAGGAATCTGTTTCCTAAAGTTTTGTTTTACCTGAAAGAATGTATGTAGGAACTCTTACAAACCTTGAAATTGCCGTAAAAAATAAAATGTGGGAACTACCACATGTCTATATTTTACGGTTAGATTTTGAAAATGTAGGAACTCATGCAATTTTCAATCATGAAAAATGAATATTTAAACCCGTAATGTGACTTAATCTGTAGGAACTCTTACAGATTTAGATTTTGCAGTAAAACTTTGAAACTGTGGGAACTCTCACAGATTTGGATTTTGCAGTAAGACTTTGAAACTGTGGGAACTCTCACAGATTTGGATTTTGCAGTAAAACTTTGAAGCTGTGGGAACTCTCACAGATTTGGATTTTGCAGTAAAACTTTGAAGCTGTAGGAACTCTTACAGATTTAGATTTTGCAGTAAAACTTTGAAAAGCTCTGAAATTTTCTCGAGTGAATTCATAAAGATAAAAAAGATCAGTATGAAGACCGCCCACCTAAAATGAAAACTTTACCATTTTGTAATGGATTAGATGTGGCGTCATATCGTTTCTGAAGCAAACTTCCAGTAGAAGACAACGAATTTGAATTTGGATCAAAAACCTCCGCTTCCGAATGAACAATGTTGGAGGTTCTTCCGCCTGCAATCAAAACGTATCCATTATTTAAAACCGTGCCGGTATGAAATTGTCTGCTTACGGACATTTTAGAACTGATCTCCGTAAACGTAGAATCTAAAATCTGAATAGAATCGGAAGTACCATCTTCGTTGGAACCGCCAGTAATAAAAATTCTTCCGTCTTGTAAAACGTTAGCCGTAAAAGATCGAAGAGGTTTTCTTAAAGAAGGTCCTGCAGATAAAAGACCTGTAACCTCGTCGAATCTTTCGGTTTCGGAAAGAGTAGAAAAAGAATTTGTAGTCGAAGAATAATTCACTCCTCCGATCAAAATAGGATTTCCCATGTTGGGAACAAGGGCTGAAAAATTATATCTAGGTTGGAGCAGATTTCCTTTTAAAGAAAAAGTTTTGCTAACAGGATCATAGACTTCTACGGGAAGAATCCCGTTTCCGGAAATTGGATCGACCCCTCCGGCGATCAATACTTTTCCGTCGGATAATAAGACGGACTGATGTCTACATCTTGCGATATTTAAATTTCCTGTCCAAGTGGAAGTTTGGGTTTGTGGATCAAAAATTTCCGTTTTGTTTGTAGCCGGAGAATCCGAAAGACATCGACCGCCGGTAATTAAAATCGTTCCGTCTTGAAGTAGAGTGGCCGAGTGTAAATTTCTAGGCATCAGAAGATTTTGGGTCGAGTTTTGAAACGTATTCGAATTTGGATCGTAGATTTCGATCTGATCCAATAAATACGATTCAATATAAGGATAATAACCTCCTGTGATAACAACTCGTCCGTCTTGTAAAATAGAAGAAGTATGATGATACCTCGGAAAATTGAGAGAATTCTGAACGAAAGAAAAACCTCGAGTAGCCGGATCGTATAACTCAGCTGAATTTAAATATGGATTTGAGTTGCTGAAAAGGATTGCAAGAAAACCTAAAGGAGCTTTAGAGATTTTGTCGTCCGTATGGTGCAATAAACAACCGGAAATAAAAAAGAATAAAATAAAACAACTAATTCCGAAATAGAACCGCAGGTTTCCTAATCTGTAAGACATAGAAACAAGGTTTGTCTTCTAAAAGAACAACACAATCAGAATTTACAATCAAATGGATTGGATTCTTGTTGTTGAAAAAATTTTATAGTGAAGGTTCGTAAAATTGCTTCAATTGTCCATTTAAATAAAACTGAAACAGATCAAGAATTAATTTTTTAACAACTCGATTGCTCAGAACTATATAATAAAAAATTCAATCGTTTACATTTCAATAGTGCTAAATTCAGTGTAAGAAAGATTGGGCGAATCCGAACCGTGTTTTTTAGCTACAGTCAATAATTGTATGAAAGAAATGTAATGTACCATTTCATTTTAAGTTACGATTTCAAACGTGATCTGTCGAGCGCCAATAGAAGCGAGACGCTTTAGTTTGAGAGAACCGTTCTGTTGAGTTTCTCTACGCTCAATCGCTTTCGCATAGAATTCTATCAAACTTACGTTAAGCGACACTTTAATAGCGACTTTACGGGAAGTAGGGATCATTAAATGTTGTATCAAAGAATTTCAAAATTCTGGATCTAAATGTGAATTTGTCTTTAGAGAATATAAAACTTTAGTATAAAAAATAAATAAACTTGTTTGTGAGCGTTGCTATACTTTATTACTGATCTCTATAAAATTGAGTCCCGTTAATTCTATCACAAAACGCTGATTCCATGTAAAATATGAGGTAATTTATTATATAGTTAATGAGTAAGAAGTTTAAAAAGATTTTTTTGAGGTTTTGAACAAATTCTAAAGAATCAATAACGTTACCGAACTCGGTACTAACTTGACCTGGAGAAATGGAAAAATAATCTAGAAGGAATCTTCTCCTTTTTTAGGAAAATAGAATGAAACTGACTTCAATTATATTATTTTTTGCGATATTTATTTCCACGGGTTGTCAAACGGAAAAGTTTTATTGGAAACAGGAAGTGGAAAAACCTGGAAGAGTTCCAACTTATAGCGTTTACAGACATTTTTTTATCTGGGGTTTAGCACAATCCGAAGATCTGAACCTCAAGGATGCTTGTAAGGGAAAGGAAGTTTCCTACGTGGAAACTAAATACACCTTTCTTTCTTTGTTGGTGATTGTACTTACTTATACGTTATATTCTCCTAAACTCACGAACGTTTATTGTGAGTTGGAATGAGAATATTCTTAAAATTTTTACTCTTACTTTTTTTTCCGATCTCGGTACTGTTTGCGGGCGATTCTAAATGGATAATAGCGCCTAACGTTCAATACAATCAGGGTAGATTAATTTTTGAAACTGGTGGAGGCAATCTGATTCCTTCTTCCGATGATCATAGTTATGGCAGTGGTTCAAGACTGACTTATGCAAGGCAATATCCGCTCTTAGGTGTTAGTGCGATTTATATCAAAAAGAATTGGGAATTTCAACTTCAAGGACATTCCACCCTCGGTTATCGAAACTCAGGAAATTTTAGAGACGAAGATTTTTATATGTTCACGCCTTCACTTTATTCCAATCGATTTACACACTACGGTCCGCTTTACGGCTACGATCCGATTTGGGGGAATAATCGACTTACTCGGTTTTCTGGGACTAGCAATTGGTCCGATTTTGATTCTTCTTTAAAAGCGAACGATTCGATTGTTGGGTTTGATGTGAGATATTTTCCGAGTGGGGGTTCTCCTAATCCGAACGTCAAAGGTTTTGGTCTTTTTGTAATCGGAGGATATTCTTATGAATATTTAAAATTTATTGTAAACGGGTCTTCTGGTTCACAATTGAGTTCTGGAAAGATTTACTTGGGTTATTTAAACGGAGAAAGTATTTCTTATTCCAATTCTATCAACGAGATCAAATACGGTATCGGTACTCAAACTAATTTTCAAAGATGGGGATTAGAAGTTTCATTCAGTTTCATTTCTTCGGAAATCAAATCTAGAGACTTTCATCGGTATCGAACCCTTACTTTTTTGGAATCCGCTTATGGGAAAGGATGGACTCATACGATCAAATTTAACTATAAACTTTCAGAAAATTTAATTTTGAATTTAAATTGGACGGAATCTTTTAGGGAATTTGAAGGTAAGTCGCATGTTAAAGCGGGACTTGGGCCTGAATCTTGGTACGCTGGACTTATATCTTTCAATCAACAGTATTGGCTTTACTCCGTTCAAAATCAAGTATCACTTGGAATTTCTATTTTTCTTTTTTAAACTCTACTTTGAAACTGAAACGGTTTCTTGAACCTAAAAGTTATTTTATGTTTTTAGAATATAGAAGTTATTACATTGAAAAACTTTTTGCAATTGTGGGAACTCTCACAAAACGCAACTTTACGTGTTGATCTTGCAATTGTGGGAACTCTCACAAAACGCAACTTTACGTGTTGATCTTGCAATTGTGGGAACTCTTACAAAACGCAACTTTACAGGTTGATCTTGCAATTGTGGGAACTCTCACAAAACGCAACTTTACAAGTTGATCTTGAAATTGTGGGAACTCTCACAAAACGCAACTTTACAAGTTGATCTTGAAATTGTGGGAACTCTCACAAAACGCAACTTTACGGGTTGATTTTGCAATTGTGGGAACTCTTACAAAACGCAACTTTACAGGTTGATTTTGCAATTGTGGGAACTCTTACAAAACGCAACTTTACAGGTTGGTTTTGCAATTGTGGGAACTCTTACAAAACACAATTTTACAGGTTGATCTTGAAATTGTGGGAACTCTTACAAAACACAATTTTACAGGTTGGTTTTGCAATTGTGGGAACTCTTACAAAACACAATTTTACAGGTTGATCTTGAAATTGTGGGAACTCTTACAAAACGCAACTTTACAGGTTGATTTTGCAATTGTGGGAACTCTTACAAAACTTAGGTTTGTCTGTAAAATGAAGTGGAACTACTGGTAAATCCACGATTTGTGAGAGTTCCCACAGATTAAGTCGCATTACAAAATTTTAAACATTTATTTTTTATGGAAAAATCAGGTCTTATAAAACGAATCTTACGCCCAGTTCAACGTTACTCAGAATATAATAAATGTGAGTTCGACCTAATAAAACCAGGACGAATCCAGCTTGCTACAGGTAACCGGGCCGGGCTCTTTAGTTTTGGTCAGTAAATTGCATACATGGAACAACAATCGTCTTTAGTTTCAATAAAGAAGTGAGACGGCTTTAGTTTGAAAGAGTGTTCTGCTGAATTCCCACGTCTTAATCGTTTTCGCATAGGATTCTATCAAACTTACTTGAAGTGTCACTTTGTGATGAACATTCAGGCACTCAATTTTACAGAGATGAGTAAATTGATTTTGTATAATACAAGCCGTTTAAAAATTATAATTTTATAATATAATTCTACCGGAATATGATTTTTATTATGAGAAATTTTATCCCGGATTATGACTCTTTACGGTTTACTAAACTCTATAGGACAAAATGTCTATAATTTTGCATCCGAAACGGAAAAACGTTTCAAAATATATATGATCACAGTGTAGAAATTGAATAGGATGTATTTCGTTTTATAGAAAATGTTTCTACGATTTTGGAAATTTTTTTCCTAATTAAAAAAATGCCTATTCTTGGAAATAAATTTCCAAAGAGAAATCGAAATTTTTGGAAATAAATTTTTGAAGATTGTGGTAAAAAATCTAGACTGTTTTTTTCAAATTAGAGTATAATACGAAAACTTATCCATAGGACGTTCAATGGGAGTTACTATGATTCGATTAACAATTGTGTTTTTGGTTTTAATCTTTTTCAACGTTTGTAAACCTAAGACCGTCGAAAGTTCGGACGCAGTAGTCACTTTTCTCAAAGGAAAAGCTTCCATCATAGAAACGGGTAAAGAACTTTCGATCTATACAAATGTAACTGAAAGACAATCTGTAAAAACTGAGTCGGAGGCTGTATTAGATCTTACCTCTAAACTAGGAAGTTTTCGACTATTGGGAGGAAGTACCGCAACCATAGCAGCTCTCAATTCTGAGAGTGCTTCGTTTCAAGTCTCCGAAGGAAACGTATTGATCAAGGCGGGTAATCTTGCAAAAGGACAAAGCCTTATTGTACATACTCCTACCGTGGTTGCAGCCGTTCGAGGAACTCAGTTTTGGGGAAGAGTGAATGGTAAAGATGAGACCGGAACGTTTGCGGTTCGAGAAGGAGCCGTTGAAATTACCCGCAAGTCTGATGATGCAAAAATTTTAATTGAAGCAGGCCAGGCCTTGGATCTTAAACCGGGTGATAAGTATTTAAAAGTAAGAGTCGCAGCCAAAGAAGAATTAGCAGCGATGGAGCAAATCGACCAAATGAAATGATTTCCTGAATTCCCGAATCTTCGTTTTTAAGTGCCGGATTTCCAAGTGAATCCGGTTTTTTTTTGTGTGCAGGAATATCGATTTTTTCAATCTATTCTAAAAAAGAATCGGGACCTATAGGAATGGAAGAAAAGATTACATATAAAAATGCCGGAGTGGATACCGAAAAAGGAAGAGAGTTCGTACAAAAAATCAAACGTAACGTAGAATCCACTCAGGGGCCGAGAGTAATCGGCGGTCTGGGCGGTTTTGCAGGGGCTTATGACGTAAGCGTTCTTAAAAAATATAAACAACCGATTCTATTGTCCGGAACGGACGGAGTTGGAACAAAAATAGAACTCGCCCGACTTCTAAAAACTTACGACACGATAGGAATCGATCTAGTAGCGATGTGTGTAAATGACATACTCGTCTGTGGAGGAGAACCGTTTTTCTTTTTAGATTACATCGCCTGCGGAAAGTTAGATCCCGAAAAGATGGATCAGATCGTGGCCGGAATTGTACAAGGATGCAAGATGTCTAATACATCTTTGTTAGGAGGAGAAACCGCCGAACATCCAGGAACGATGAAAGAGGACGAATTTGATCTCGCCGGTTTTGTGGTAGGGGCGGTTGAAAAAGATTCGATGATAGATGGTTCTACAATTCGAACCGGAGATAAAATTTTAGGACTCGAATCCAGTGGGCCGCATAGCAACGGCTTTTCCCTCATCCGTAAACTACTTTTAAAAGAAGGAAAATATCTGCCTACCGATCCCCAGCAGGTGAAATTTTTAAAAGACTATGCGCTCAAACCTACACGAATTTATGTATCTAGTATATTAAAACTTTTGCAACAAATTCCCGTTAAAGGAATGGTTCATGTTACGGGGGGGGGGTATCAGGAAAATGTACCTAGAATCCTTCCGCAAGGAACTCAGTCGAAATTTTTTAAGGATAAGATTCCTTCGGGATATTTTTTCGAAAAAATCAAAAAAGATTATAAAATAGAAGAGTCGGAACTATTTGCCACTTTTAATATGGGAATCGGATATATGGTCATTGTTTCCAAAGAAAATGCAGAACTTGCAAGAAAATTTATGGAAAGTTCCGGCGAAATCGTTCACGAAATAGGAGAAATTATATCTGGAAATAAGGAAGAAGTCCAGTTCGCCTAACGGTGTTTTTATGAATAGGATTTCCGAACTGTTTCGATCCCCCGTACTAATACTTTCCAGAAAAAATCCTTTTATGCTTTCTAGGCTTACGTTTTTTTACGTGATTTTAGGAATTGTGGGAGGACTTTTTTCGGCGGTGTTTTGGATGTTTTTAGAATATCTAATACATTTAGGTTCTACAATTTCAGAAATTTTAACCGTTCCATATATGGCAGCAGCAGGGTTGTTTATAGGATTGATCATACATTTTTTAGGTGAACCGGGAGAGATTTCATTAGTAATTGATAATATACGATTTCGGGGCGGAAAATTAGAAACGAATCAAAATCCTTCTATGGCTCTTTCTTCTATTTTGAGTATCTCCGCAGGAGGAAGCGCAGGGCCAGAGGCGCCGTTGGTGCAGATAACCGGTTCCTTTGGAAATTGGTTTGCAGAAAAACTAGGACTTACTGGAGAGGAATACAGATCTATGACGATTGCCGGAATGGCCGCTGGTTTTACATCCTTGTTCGGGTCTCCATTGGGAGGTGCGTTATTTGCACTTGAGATCTTACAGCATAAACACGTCGTGGAGTACTATAAGGCTCTACTTCCAGCATTTTTATCCAGTACTTCTGCGTTTTTCGTCTTTCTTTGGATGACTCACGCAGGTTTACAGCCTACTTGGCAGTTTCCTCAATACGTTCCAGGAGACATTCAAGATTTCTTATATGCAATATTGTTAGGAGGGGTTGGAGCAGGGTTAGGTTGGATGTTTCATGGATTATTTTTAGTCAATCGTTGGTTTTATTCAAAAATTCCGGGACAAATTTATTGGAAAACTTTGTTAGGTGGACTTGTGTTGGGGCTGATCGCGTGGCAACTTCCACTCACTCGTTTTTTTGGACATGATCAGTTGAATCGAATTGTAGAGGGAAAATTTACGCCGATTTTTTTGGTTGTTTTGATTTTTTGGAAAACCTTTGCGATTAGTACCACTGTGGCGAGCGGTTGGAGAGGAGGGGTGATTATACCTCTATTTTTTTTAGGGGCCTGTGCAGGAAAACTTTTGTTTGGCTTTTTTCCGAGTGAGAATGAATCTTTTTTGATGATCTGCTTAATGGCCGCCGTAAACTCTTCCGTGACTAAAACACCTATCTCTACTACGATCTTATTATCCGCACTGACCGGACTGTATAGTTTTACTCCCGTGTTGATCGCGAGTTTGAGCGGATATTTCTTATCTCCTAAAGAACCATTTATTCCCACTCAAGGAAAAGAAAACTAGAACTGTTTAAAAAATCTATAGTTTCTGTAAACATTGTTTTGTAAGAAAAGATGAGTTGTTATAAAAATCGAAATTCAGTTTTTGTAAGCGGATTACGTCTTAAGCTGTGAACTGTGTGTCGTTTGATTTCTGCCGTTTGCCTTAGAACGATAGAGCGCGCGATCTGCCTCTTCTATAATTCCTGTAGAAAGATCGGTATGATATATCGGAGCGGAATCGTTGAAATTTAGGGTTGTTATGCCGACACTGATCGTAATCGGAGAATTTTCCCAAGATTGTTTTTTAACGTTGGTCATCAAACGTTCCGCGACTTCGACCGCTTTTTCTTCATTTGTGTCGGATAACGCAACTACGAATTCTTCCCCTCCGAAACGCGCAATAAGATCGCATGTCCGAAGTGTTTCCATAAAAACTTCGGACAATCGAATTAAAACACGATCTCCCGCCGGATGACCGAATTTGTCGTTGTAGTCTTTAAAATGATCCACGTCGATCATCATGAGCGAAATCGATTTCTCCTGACGTTGCCCCAGGCGAATGAGATGATTTATTTCTTCGTTGAATGCCCTTCTGTTTTTGAGTTTTGTAAGCGGATCCGTAGATGCTTGTTCTAATAATTTGTTATTTGCTTCTTCCAAATCGGAGGCAAGTTTATTGATTTTCTGATTGGACTCGATGATGTCCGTAATATCTCTTCCGGTCACGTAGATCCGACCGGATTCTAGATCCGGAAAAGCGGTCCATGAAAAATATTTATAAGTTCCATCGGCACATCGGCACCGATTTTGAATCGATAGATGTGATACTCCTTCGTTTAATTGTTCAAATTCTTTTAAACTGGATTCCACGTCTTCCGGGTGTAGTAGATGGAAATGTGTACGTCCTTTTAGATCTTCATTGGTCCAACCCATGATACGTTGAAAGGATTGATTGATTTGTAAAACAACGCCGTCCATTCTTTGGATAGCATGTAAGTCTAAGGAGTAGTTGAAAAATTTTTCATGATTGTATTCGTTTTCGTGATCCATTCTTAATTTTCCTGGAGTTGGATTGACATAAAAAAATTGCTCTTTCCGGAATCGATACGTCCATCCGTGTTAAAAAAACGGAAAAAAATATCACATTCAAAAAAATTAATATATTTGAGAACTATGAGTGGCTTTATTTCTTCCGCTAACTTTAGATTGATAAAGAGCTTTATCCGCGCTTTCGATCAAATGAGTGGGATCAACATTTAAGTGTTTTTTTTCAAAATCTATAGTGGAGATTCCTACGCTAATCGTAATGGAGCGATATTCCCAATCGAATTCTCGGACTGAGTTAAGTAATTTTTCCGTGACTTCTACCGCTTTTTCTTCATTGGTGTCGGGTAATGCGGCTACAAATTCCTCTCCACCAAAACGTCCCAATAAGTCGTTTGATCGCAAAGTGTTCTCAAAAACCTTAGCTAGACAAACCAGTACTTTATCTCCGGCGAGATGACCGAACTGATCGTTGTAAGTCTTAAAATGATCCACATCGATCATAAGAAACGAAAGAAAACTTTTCTCTTGTTGCATATATCTGAGAAGGCTATGAAGATCATTCATAAATGCTCTGCGGTTTTTCAACTTGGTCAAAGGATCGGTTGTCGCCTGTTCGAACAATAAGTCGTTTGCCTTCTTCAATTCGGTTGCAAGCTGACTGATTTGCTGATTCGCTTCGATGGTTTCTGTGATGTCTCTTCCGGTGATGTAGACGAGGCCTGCTTCTAGATCTGGATATCCGGTCCAAGCGAAATGTTTATATGTTCCATCTGCACATCGGATTCGGTTTTGAATAGAGGATCTAGGACCTCCTCCGTCTAGTTCCTCAAATTCTTTGGCGCTTCCTAAATCATCCGGATGTAATAAATGAAATGGATCACGTCCTAAAAGTTCTTCTTCTTTCCATCCGAGGATTCTTTCAAATGAGGGATTGACTGAGATCACTGTGCCGTCCAGCCGTTGGATCGAAAACAAATCCAAAGAATAGTTGTAGAATTTTTCGAGATTGTATTCGCTTTGATAACTCATGTGACGTTTTTCCAAAAAAGAATTTATAAATAAAGTCGTTCTATACAGGTTCGCCGATTAATAAATGCGTAGATTCTTTCTATATAATTACGCTTCTTTACAAGGAAGGATTCTGGAACTATGGTTTACCTGATTTCTTCCGTTTATCTTAGAATGATACAAGGCTTTGTCTGCGGATTCGATGAGATTTATAAAATGGCGGTTTTCTTCGAGAGAAGTTTTTTGTTTTTCGCCGAGGGTTGCTGCACCCACGCTGATCGTCACAGAACGTTTTTCCCAGTTGAATTCTCGTACGACGTGGATCAATCTTTCCGCGATCTGTAAACAAGTTGTTTCCGAAGTATCGGGCATGGCGACTATGAATTCTTCTCCTCCATATCTTGCGATCACATCGTGTTGACGCAGTGTATGGGTTAAGAGAAAAGCTAGGTGAATCAAAACCTGATCTCCCGCCGGATGACCGAATTGATCGTTGTAGTTCTTGAAATGATCCGCGTCTATCATCAATAAAGAAAGAGGAGATGACTGTTTTTGAGCGACTTGAAGTAAACGATTGAGTTCTGCGTTGAATGCCCTTCTATTTTTTAACTTAGTCAAAGGGTCTGTACTTGCTTGTTCCAGTAACATATCGTTTGCTTCTTTGAGTTCCGAAGCGAGTTCACTAATTTTACGGTTGGATTCGATTACTTCCGTAATGTCTCTTGCAATTGCATAAACCATGCCACTTTTATATTCCGGTACTGCAGTCCAAGATAGGGTTCTGTAATTTCCGTCAATTGAACGATAACGGTTTTCAAAAGATACAACTGGAGCACCTGTGGCAAGTTTGGCGGCTATTTCTTGTGTGGATGGAAGATCTTCTGGATGAAGGAATTCATATGAACCTAATCCTAACAGACGTTTTTCCGACCAACCAAAAATCCTTTCAAAGGAAGGATTCACGTGGATTACGTGACCATCGTCCATCCTGGCAATAACAAGTATGTCCAAAGAGTTGTGGAAAAATTTTTCATAATTGTACTGCATTTGTCGGCCAATTCATTTTAAAAAAGATAAAAATATTTTGGAAGAAACTAAATTACATTCAAAAATCCTCATAAACCAGTTCAAGATATTTGGGAACTATGAGTGACTCTGTTTCTTCCGTTAACCTTTGAGTGGTATAACGCGCGATCCGCTTCTTCTATAATGTCTATCGAATGATCAGCGTTATTTGATGGGTTTATTTGAGAAGTAGTAATTCCTACGCTGATCGTAACGGATCTTTTTTCCCATTTCGATTCTTCAATTACTTTAACCAATCTTTCTGCGATCTCAATCGCTTCTTTTTCGGATGTGTTTGGTAATGCTACGATAAATTCTTCTCCGCCGTATCGTGCGGTTACGTCGTCTTTTCTAAGAGTTTTTGCTAAAAGAGACGCTAGTATAGTCAGAACTTTATCTCCGGCAGGATGTCCAAATTTATCGTTATAGTCTTTGAAAAAATCTACGTCGATCATCAATAGGGAAAGAGGGCTGAGTTGTTTTTGAGACAGTTGGATTAGAGAATTTAGTTCTTCATTAAAGGCTCTTCTATTTTTCAATTTTGTCAATGGATCGGTACAAGCTTGTTCAAATAGCTTATCGTTTGCGTCTTTGAGTTCCGCCGCTAATAGACTGATTTTACGGTTGGATTCGATTAGATCGCTGATGTCCCTTCCAGTTACATAAATTAAACCTGCTGATAGATCCGGAGAAGCGGTCCAAGAAAAATATTTGTAGGTTCCGTCGGAACAAAGAAAACGATTTTGAAAGGCAAAAACGGGTAAACCTTGGTTTAATTTTTTAAACTCTTGAAAGGTACTTTCTCTATCTTCCGGGTGGAGTAAATGAAACGGATTTCTACCAATCAGCTCTTCTTCTCTCCAACCTAAAAGACGTTCAAAGGCAGGGTTTACTTGTAACACGGTCCCGTCCAATCTCTGAATGGATAGTAAATCCAAAGAGTTATTTACGAGTTTTTCGAGGTCGTATTCTTTTTCAAAATTCTTCATTTTAAAATTCCATAATATACTAATTTTAGATAGATCCGCTCTTTTTATTTTGGATCCATGAAAAATGTGTGATTCTATCCCTACCGCTTACTTTGGAACAATAAAGAGCCTTGTCGGCTTGTTCAATTAGATTTAGAGAGTATTCTGAATTTATACTTTTCGAATTAGATGTAGTAATCCCTACACTGATTGTAACGGATCTTTTTTCCCAACTAAATTCTCTCACGGTTTGAACGAGTCTTTCTGCAATTTGGTTCGCTTCTACTTCGGACGTATTGGGAAGGGCTGCGATAAATTCTTCACCTCCATATCGAGCTAAAACGTCTTTTTTTCGAAACGTTTTTGTCAAAAGAGACGCTAGTTCTACCAGAACCTTGTCTCCGGCAATATGTCCGAATTTGTCGTTATAATCTTTAAAGTGATCTGCGTCAATCATCAACAAAGAAAGAGGAAGTGATTCTTTATTACAAACATGGATGAGGTTGTTTAATTCCTCGTTGAACATCCTTCTGTTTTTGAGTTTTGTCAACGGATCGGTAGAAGCCTGTTCAAATAGTCTATCATTTGTTTCTTTGAGTTTTACTGCTAGTTGACTGATCTTACGGTTGGATTCGATCACATCGGTGATGTCTCTTCCTGTAACATAGACAAGACCAGCCGCCAGATCCGGAGAAGCAGTCCAGGAAAAATATCTATACAATCCGTCTGCGCAAATATATCGATTTTGAAAGGATAGAGTAAGTAGACCTTGATTTAATTTTTCAAATTCACGATAAGTACTTTCCTTATCTTCTGGATGAAGAAGATGAAACGGATCTTTACCGACCAGGTCTTCTTTTTTCCAACCTAAGGTCCGTTCAAAAGCAGGATTTACGAGTAGAACGTTTCCGCTTAGGTCTACGATTGTAAGTAAATCCAAAGAGTTATTTACAAGTTTTTCGAGGTCGTATTCGTTTTCAAAATTCATGATTTTCTAGTTCCGTATTTTAATTTTGTTATAAGGAGGAGCTTTTTCTTGAAAAATGAGTGATTCTATTTCTACCGTTCACTTTGGAGCAATAGAGAGCTTTATCCGCTTGCTCGATTAGACTTATCGAATATTCTAAATTTATGTTTTTAGAATTTGAATTAAAGTCGTGTGTAGCAGCACCTACGCTGACTGTAATACTTCTTTTTTCCCAATTAAATTCTTTCACGGTTTGAATGAGTCTTTCCGAAATTTCGATCGCCTCGTTTTCAGAGGTTAATGGAAGAGCTACGATAAATTCTTCTCCTCCGTATCTAGCGAGTACGTCACCTTTTCGAAATGCTTTTGTCAAAAGATCCGCTAAAGTGATTAAAACTTTATCTCCTTCGAGATGCCCAAACGTATCGTTGTAGTCCTTAAAATGATCTGCGTCGATCATCAATAGAGAAAGGGGACTGAATTGTTTTTGAGAGAAATGAACTAAATGATTTAATGCTTCGTTGAAGGCTCTTCTGTTTTTAAGTTTTGTCAATGAATCGGTAGATGCTTGTTCGAATAGTTTATCGTTTGCGTCTTTGAGTTCAGTTGCCAATTGACTGATCTTACGATTGGATTCGATCGTTTCGGTAATATCTCTTCCTGTGATATAAACCAAACCGGATTCTACATCTGGAAAACCAGTCCAAGCAAAATATTTGTAAGTTCCGTCTGCACATCTGCAACGATTTTGAATGGAGTATCTGGGAATTCCTCCATCTAATTTTTGAAATTCCTGTAGAATCGTTTCTTGATCCTCAGGATGTAAAAGATGAAAAGGACTTTTACCTAGTAGTTCTTCTTCTTTCCAACCCAAGATTCTCTCAAAGGATGGATTTACGGAAATGACTGTCCCATCCATTCTTTGAATGGAAAATAAATCCAAAGAATAGTTGTAGAATTTTTCAAGATTGTATTCGTTTTTATATTCCAAATTATTTTCTCCAGTTACTTATAAATGAAAGCTTCTTTTACAACGAGTCGGTTTTACAATTTTTAACCTAAAAATAGAGTTCTTCTTCAAAATGAATCCAATTTGTTTATTAAGAACTTGGATCACGACAAAATCTGGGAACAATGAGTCGCTTGATTTCTACCGTTGGCTTTGGAACGATAGAGAGCACGGTCTGCTTCTTCTACAATCCTTGTAGAAAGATCCGTATCGCAAAAAGTAAAAATTGGAAGGCTGAAGTCTAAGGTTGCAATGCCTACGCTGATCGTGATAGATCGGTTTTCCCAGGTTTCTTTTTCGATTGTGGTTACCAATCGATCCGCGACTTCGATTGCTTTGTATTCTCCGGTGTCTGGTAATGCGACTACAAATTCTTCTCCGCCAAACCGAGCCAATAAATCAGTGATTCGTAGTGTATAAGTAAAAACGGAGGCCAAGCGGATTAAAACCCGATCTCCTGCGGGATGACCAAATTGATCGTTGTATGTTTTGAAATGGTCCACATCGATCATTAATAAAGATAAAAGTCCTCTTTTTTTGTTCGTGTGAATGATCAGATCGTTTAATTCTTTGCTAAATGTTCTCCTATTTTTTAACTTTGTGAGAGGATCTGTACTTGCTTGTTCAAATAATTTATCGTTTGCGTCTTTGAGTTCTGCCGCGAGTTGGTTGAGTCTACGGTTAGATTCTACGATTTCAGTAATGTCTCTTGCGATGGCGTAAATCAATTCAGAACGCAGATCAGGAAAGGCCGTCCAAGAAAAGTTTTTATATTCCCCATTGGCACAACGATAACGATTTTGAAAGGATACAATAGGCACACCTTTTTTTAATCTTTCTACAACTTGGTAGGTTGCCTCTACGTCATCTGGATGTAGGAACGTATAAGAACCGAAGGCGAGTAGATCTTCGTTTTTCCAACCAAATGCTTTTTGGAAAGAAGGATTGATTCTGAATATGTATCCATCTAGTTTTGCTATACAAAGCATATCTAAAGAATAATCAAAAAATTTTTCGATATCGTATTTCATTTCTTCGTATTTCACGCGATTCCTCGGATAAAAAAGAAATGAATGAGGCAATTAAAGAAGAAGTTTTGTTTAGTCATAAGAATTCGGTTTGAGAAGTTTTGTAAAAAATTTTTGTATGAATGAAGAGTGATTCTCTTTGACTCCACGAATGTTTTTATTTTGCCTCTTGTAAAAGTAGTCTAATAGACGCAATTTTATAACTAAAAATCATAACTGCAAAGTAAAAAAACCAAATCGAAAGATGAACATTATATAATAAATTGTATTCAAATTATAGAATGTTGTTCTTGAATGAATTAAAATTATAAAAACGGAAGATTGTTATGTATTTATATAAAATCCTTCCTATTTAATCGTTTATAAAATGTGCCAATTGATAATATGAATTAATATGAGTTGATTCGATTATTACTTGTATCTATCTGATCTCAAAATACTGAAAAATAAATTTTTATAAAGAGGATTTCTTATACCGAACTTTCGTTTTTTTTAAGTTTTTTATTTTACTCGTCTAATTAGGTTTAGGCGAATCTGATATTTTATCTTTAAAAAATAGGAGTCTAATTTTTGTTTTCTGATTCCTATAAATCGGACATACTGAATTTTTATCATAAAACTCTGTTGGTGATAAATGTTTGGTATAGTTCCGAATAAAAAGTTTTTAGAGATAATTTACAGAATTGACCATATAACTATCTTTAAACGATTTTAAGTGAAATTATAGACTCTGAAATAACTCAAGCAAGAACGTAAGAAATCAGTTTTACCTTAGGTCTATTTTTTTGTAAAAAATAAACGTGGGAACTCTCACAAATACCAGTTAAACTTTGAAAATTGTGGGAACTACTATAAAATAAAAAAGAATCATCGTCCAATCCGATTTTTGTACAAAGCCGTTTTTGCGACCATTATCAAAATTTAAATCCCAGTTTAACGTAAGTTCGGTCGAGAAAGAGTCTTCTAGAGTTCCTACAATTTTAGATTTTGTTCGTCAAATCTTGATTTGTAATAGTTCCCACGTTTTAGAAATATGGCTGTAGTTCCGACCTAAGTTTTAATATTAAAATCTTGATTTGTAATAGTTCCCACATTTTAGGAATCGATCTGTGAAATTCAGATTCCAATTTTTTTCAGAAAAATGAGAATCATAGCCGAACTCACGTTTAAGAGAGATTCATCGTTTTGATTACAAACTAACAGTGTGTAGATGATATGATTTGCAGGACTTACAAAAATCAATTTTCGAATTTGTAATAGTTCCCACATTTTTAGATTTGTACGTCAAACTCTCAATGTATTTTATAAATCTGTAAAAAGTCTACACTTCTGACCGTGGCTCCTGGTGCTCCGGAAAGAATTACCACCTTATCTCCTGGAAAAAGAAATTCGTCCTCTTTGAGTTTCTGATTCATGTAAGCGATCATATCTTCCAACCTCGTAAAAAAAGGCATTACAAATGGAACCACACCTCGATAGAGTTTCATCTTTCTGGCGGTAGTCACAAACGGAGTGAAAGAGTAGATGGGAACTTTGGGCCTCATTTCGGAGGTAATCAATGCGGAATAACCGCTTCTCGTAAAATTAACGATTGCCTTTGCATGAATTCCGTGGGCTATTTCTCTTGCGGCGTTTCCCAGTGCGGTTTTTTCTGATTCTAAGAACGTTTTTTTAATATTCCAGTGAATCTCATAGATATGATCGATGGTTTCGGTTTCTTGAATGATTTTAGACATGATCTCAACGGATTCGACCGGATAATGACCGTTAGCCGATTCTGCGGAAAGCATAACCGCGTCCGTTCCATCCATGACCGCGTTGGCTACGTCGCTTGCTTCTGCACGGGTAGGTCTTGGATTTTCAATCATAGATTCCAACATTTGAGTCGCTGTAATTACCGGTTTGCCCGCTTGATTGAGTTTGTAGATGAGTTCTTTTTGTAGAATAGGAACTTTTTCAGTATCGATTTCTACTCCTAGATCTCCTCTTGCAATCATGATTCCGTCTGCTCTTTCTATGATTTCTTCTATGTTTCCGATCGCTTCCGGTCTTTCTATCTTTGCGATGAGTCCGGTATACGTACCTTCTAAATAAGATCTTGCTAATTCTAAGTCTGCTCCGGTGCGAACAAAACTGAGAGCCGCGTAATCTACGCCTAGAGAGAGTGCTAACTTAAGATCTTCCACGTCTTTTTCGGAAAGAGCGGGGGCGGAGATAGGCGTTCCTGGAAGATTAATTCCTTTGTTGCTCCATAAGATCCCGCCTACGATTACTTTTAAAGTAGCGGAGTCCGATTTTTTAGAAATAACTTTTAAAATCAATTTACCGTCGTCGATTAGAATCTTGTCTTCTTCTTGTATGTCTCTAATTAGATTTGGATACGTACAACCGATCCTATGCTCGTCTCCCAAAATATCAGAGTCCGGAACGATTTGAATCTCTTGATTCTTATGAAGTAGAATGGAGTTGAGTTTTAATTTTCCGGTTCGAATTTTAGGACCTTGTAGGTCTGCCATGATCCCTAAAGGAAATCCGAAAATTTGTTCGCACTTGCGTAACGTGTCATAGACTCTTTTATGAGAATCGTGAGTGCCGTGTGAAAAATTCATCCGAGCTATATCCATTCCAGCTTTGAGAATGGAGAGTATGGTTTCTTCGGAAGAAGAAGCCGGACCTATAGTGCAGACGATTTTGGTTTTTTTCCCGTTTAGAATTTTCATGCAAGGCAATTGTAAAGAAATATACTCGTTCTTCCAGCGAATATTTCCTCTTTACGAACGGAAACCGGAAAATAGAATGAACCAAAAATAGGCGTCCTCTTCTTGGAGAAGCACTTAGAACGTATCGGTTTGGTTTATCACCCGGATTATAACTTAGATCTGGGGCCTCACGTATTTCCGGCAAGGAAATACCAAATGGTTTATGATCTTGTAAAACGGGATTCTAAACTTTCTAATCTTTATATCTATAAACCGGACTTAGCTAAAACTAAAGACTTATCTTTAGTTCATACTCAAGAATTCTTAGATGATTTTTTCTCTCTCAAAATCACAGAAAGAACCCAGTATTCCGAACTTCCTCTAACAAAACAAATCGTTCATAGTTTTGTTTTAGCCGTGGGGGGTACTATTCTTTCAATGGAACTGACTCAGAAATATAAGTTTGTTTATCATATAGGTGGAGGTTTCCACCATAGTATGCCGGATCGGGCGGAAGGATTTTGCTATTTGAATGATGCGGCGATTGCGAGTAAGTTGTATCAGAAAGAATATCCAGGTAAAAAAATTCTTTTTATCGATTTAGATCTTCACCAAGGCAACGGAAATTCATTTGTATTTCAAGATGATCCCGACGTATTTACATTTTCCATGCATCAGGAGAATTTATATCCAAAGAAAGAAAAATCCGATTTAGATATTTCTTTAGAAGAAGGAACAGACGATAAAGAATATCTTGAGCTTTTGAAAAAATCCTTACATAAAATTGAATCTGATTTTAAACCGGATTTGATTTTTTATATCGCGGGAGCTGATCCGTTTGAAGGAGATTCTCTCGGTGATTTGAAACTTACGTTTCAGGGTTTAAGAAAAAGAGATCAGATCATAAGAGACTTTGTGTATTCGTTGAACGACACTCGGGTTGTTATTCTTCCTGCTGGAGGATACGCAAAAGATTTTTACGATACGGTAACGATCCATTATAATACGATTAAAATATTTGCGGCCGACTGAGTATGGGCATCTTTTCCAATTCTGATAAGAAAAAAGGAAACCCAGGTTTTTGGGATGGTCAAGAGCTGGGAATGATCGACATTTCCAGAGAGTTTCATACTTCTCTTGGAATCGAAAATAGGCTTTTTAATCGTTTTTCCCAAGAAGAAGTAAAAGAGATGATTGAAAGCGCCGGTATTTTTCGGATTTTGAAAGTAAGAGGTTATCAGGATTACGAAATTTCTTTGGATGGAATTTCTGATATGGACAATCGAATTTATATCAAAGATCTTTCTGGCGGAATTTTGGTCCATATGCGTTTAAAATTTTCTGACTTTCAGTTTAAAAAGCTGGATCATTCCTATAAGCTCGTTTATATTGACTGGCTCCTGACTCAGAATTTAAAAATGAAAAATATGAAGGCCAAAAAGAAACTCTATCAGGGACAAGAGTATCCCGGACTTTCTCTGATGAATGAAATCACTTCGTTTATTAAAATTCTCGCGGCTAAATTGGGAGCATACGGAGCTTTTAATATTCCAGAATACTTTCACGATGCGGTTTTATTTCATAAGTCTTTTCAATTTGTGGATCCAGAAAAAGAAGGAAGGTTTAGAGCGATTCTACAATCTTTTAGCAGAACCAATTTGAGGGAACTGAGCGATCAGATTCACAAAGAAAAAATTTATGAAGCTTCCACGGGAAATATTTACATTTGGAAATACGGAGAAATGGTTTCCTGTATTAATTCTTATATGGAAGCGACTCTTTTTGATGAAGAATATGATAAAAAAGTGAAAAAGATCGTTTCCGAAATAAGGTATATCAGGAAAATATAATATGACGGAATTTTCCCTAAAACCAGAGATCATCATTTTAGACGACGACAGAGATGTCGGAGAAACTTTAGAACTCATTCTAAATAAGTTAGGGTATCAGAGCGTTTTTTTCGATTCCGTGGAACAAGGAAAACAATACTTCGAAAAAGAATTGAATCCGATTGTTTTTCTGGATATTCATATGCCTGGTACAAGTGGTCTTGAAATTCTTCCCTATTTTAAGAATTTGGAATCTAAAACCCAAGTGATCATGATGACCGGCGAAAGGGACATCAATAACGTGGTCACTTCTTTGACCCACAAAGCGAGTGATTTTTTACTGAAACCTTTTTCGATTCAGACGGTTCAAATCGCAATTCAAAAAGCATACGATTATTATGTTATTCTAAAAGAAAAAGATATACGAGAGGAAGTGATCATGCGGGATCTTCGTCTCGCTTCTAGGGTTCAAGGAAAAATTTTTTCTATTCCTGATTTAAGTCCGTATAAGGTGGAAGCGGATATTACTCCGGTTTCCTTTGTGAGCGGAGACTTTAATGTGATCTTGAAAAAGGAAAAATCCACACTCGTACTTTTAGGAGACGTTGAGGATCACGGAGTTACTTCCGGTTTGATTGCTCTTTTGATGACTACGATTGCTAGGGAAGAATTTAAAAATTCCAATAACCCGAGTGATATTCTACACAGAATGAATCAAGAACTTTGTCTGAATATCGGAACTCATAGTATGACCGCTGCCTGTGTGATTCTTTTTCCGAACGATAAAAAGTTGGTGTATGCGAGAGGAGGACATCCGTTTCCAGTACATTTTCATAAAGATGGGTTCTCTTTTTTAAAAGAAAAATCGGGCCAGTTGTTGGGAATTTTAGAGGATTTAGATTTTCCGAGTCATGAAGTCCTTTTAGAAGATAAGGACGTTATCTTTCTTTTTTCGGACGGGATTATAAACAATCTCAATCATCCTTTAATTTCAGAGTTAGATCGTATCCATAAGTCAGAAGAGAATCCTATCAAACCCATGAAAAAAGCTTTGGATGATTTTGTTCGTACTTCGATTCCTTCTAAAGAATATAGGGATGATTCTTCTTATATTCTTTTAGAGATTCATTAAAAAAATCAATAATTGATCGTTGTTTGCTTTTAAACATTTAGATTGGATCGTTCTTGGGCCAATAGATTCTGCCAATTTTATATTGAATATGAAGGAAATATAATAAATAAGTTCATGATTATTTGATAGATGTTTGAAAGTGCCAAATGTCTGGTTTGATTTTTACCTCGCTTAAAAAGTAACTTACGGAGGCTGATGAATGAAAACTTTTAAAGACGAAATTCTTTTTGAATTAGAACGTTTAGAAGGAAAAACAGGTGAAGATTTGTTGGCTATACTCAAAAAAATAAAAGCCTATGATTACGATGGTTCATTATATCAGAGTGTAATCAGTAAAAAATACGATCCGAATTGGGATGATTATAAATCTTTTATCAATGCTCTATATGATAAATATTTAAATAAAACTTTCGAAATTTTAGAAAAAGAAAATGATTCGTTTCTAAGGGAAGAAATTAGGAAGTTTGCTCTCGGATTTACCATCATAAAAGATAATTTATATATTATCCTCGCAAGATTAGCCGATGATGAGTCTTTTTTGATACTTTGGGAAGAGTCCAAAAAAGTTTTAGAAACTGAAACCGATTATCCAGTCATTGCGACTCCTATATTCTGTTTTTTGAAATTATATGCGATTGAAAAATATAGAGAACGGATTCGAGATTTTTTATTAAACTCGTTCGAATACTCACGAAAATATGCCTTAAAAAATAGAAAATACGATTACCTTGGAGATAACCTTAATAGTGATATTTACTTGGTGATTTCCCAGGGAATTCTTTCCCTAAATCAGGAAGATCGGGAAGAATTTTGCGATTTAGTGTTGAGTGCATACAGATTTGCGACTGAAAGGAAAAGAAAATATAGTATGTATCAAGTTTCTGGTTATCTTGCGATTTACCTGACTGCATTTTCAAGAAAAATCGAAAGTAAAATTTTCGACAAATCTATCGCAACGATCGGTAAAAACTATCTGGAAAATAAATTCGTTTTTCAGACTAGATATACAAAGTGGTATTTGGAAAGAAATGGTTCTGAGGCTCTTGAATTTCTAAGAAATTGTGAATGTTATGATCAGTTAGGATACATTGCCGCACTTTTGGCTGATCTTGACTATAAAAATGCAAAGCACATATTGCAGGAAAAGAAAAAGAAAGTTCAAGATATGATTGTTATAGAGATTTTTTTAGAAGCAATCGCAAGACTTGAATCTCAAACAAGTATGCCCGAGTCGCAAAATAGAATGATCTGGATGTTTGAAAGCGTTTCGGCTACTCAGAGAACACTAGGTGCAGGTTCTGACAATGTGTTTTTGAAAAGAGCTCAAGAGAAGACAAACGTTGAAGACTGGTTGCAGGAGGCGGATCAAGAGTGATTATAATCGGTATTTTAAACAAGGATAAAGTCTTCCGTCTTTAATCCTCGTCTTGAAACTGAAAAAGTTCTTCGGGGATCTCTTTTATGGAAACGGAAGGAAATGTTCCTTTTCGAATATTAAAAAAAACTAATTCTGGAAGACTAAAGAATAAGGATTGGAATCCTTTTTGAAGTTTTTCTCCTTTGTCAAAGGGTAACGTGAAAACGCCTATCAATGTGGATCCGATTCCTGCCGCTAAATTTACGGTTCCGTACAAGGGTCGACCCAAAAATACGTCGTCCGTAAAAAGTGGAAAAAAATGATCCTCTCGATTTGATTTGTAGATGGAAGAAGAAAATGTAAACGATTCTAAAATATGGGTTTTCAAGTTTGGATTTTGTTCAAGTAGTTCGGCTAATTTTCTTCTTCGATATGAAAGAAAAATTTTTTCTCCTTCGTTATCCCAGCTATTGGAAACGGAATAAGAAGCGTAAAAAGGAATAAAGGAGAGCGAAAAATTAAAGTTTATCTTTTTTCCAGGAAAGGAGATTTCATTTTGTTCAAAAGAATTTTGGGCACTTTTTAAAATTTCAGTCGTACAGTTTTCAAATAAAATGCGAAATGGGTAGAGTTTTTTTAAACGACTATGGTATTCTTTTTCTCTTTGTTTTGCAAATATTAGATATTTCTTAAGCACGGAATTTTCAGGCAAATACATAGGGATTAGGAATTTGTTTTCTCTTTGAGGAAGTAGTTTTTCAGACGTCACTCGTACTGGAATCGAGGTTTGAATTCCTTCTTGAAACTCAAAGGCTCTGTTGGACGCGTCTTCCCAGATCTGATATTCCTTTTCTGTAAGTTCGTTTAAGGTGGATATTTTTTTTCTAGCCATTGAAACGATGGCCCATGTTTCTTCGAAAAAATATTGAAGCGTTTGCGCGTCTTGTGAATCTTCTTTGTAAACGATGGGGGAATCGTCCGGGAAACTGGATAAAAAAACGGGAGATCCTATTCGGATGCTTTCTTCGATTGTGTGTAGTCTGGCTAAAGTTACAAGTGCGCTATAAGCCCAACCTGGATCTTTGTCGGATAAAGTTTGTATCAGCCCTTTCGTTTGTTTTTCTCTGAAGTTTTCTAAAAGTTCCTTTTCCTTAGTACTTAATGGTTCTTGTATATTCGATATTTTTAATTCTGAATTTAAACCCCATTCTTCCCTTAAGATTTGACAAAATAGGATCCCTTCTAAGATGTCTCGTATTTTTAAATAAGATCCTGGTTTCAAAAACGGAAAAACGTATTTGTGCATTTTTTCGGGAAGAGGGGAAAACTCCATTTTTACGAGTAAGTTGTTAGGAGAGAGTATTTCGTCCTTCAGGTTCTGTTCTAAGTCTTTTAGAAAATTTTCACCTAACGCGGTCGTAAGTTTTGATTTTAAATCTTTGGAAAGAGCTGAATTATATTCGGAAGTAAAGTAGGCGGTGGCTCTCAGTCCTATTTTTTTTTCGGGTGAATTTAGTTCTTCTAAGAACTTGGTTTCCTTTTTTAACATCTCCAGATTTTGCAGATGTCTAAATTGGACCAGATAAAGACGATTGAGTCCGGATTCTAATGCGGAGACTTCTTTCTGGCTAAGTTTGAGTCTAGTAAGAACGCTGGTTCGATTAGAAATGATATTGTAATCAAAAGCGAAATCGTCGTAGGATTCTCGAACTATATGAAAGATGTCGTCCGGAAAAAATTGATAGTGATATACTTTGTTTCCTACTCTAATTCCGGTGTGTCCTCCGCTGGATTGTCCAATGTTCGAATCTACATAGATAAAATCAGCGGTTGTAGGAGTGGAATAAAGCCCTGTGGAAAACAACAGGGCTATCCACAAAGGAATGAAAAAAAATCTCAGAATTGATGAAATCCTTTTCGGATGGATTCTACAATTTCTGGATTGGAAGTTCCGATTTGAGAAAGAAAGGTTTGAAATTTATCTTCGTTTACTCCTGCTTTTTTGAGTCCACTTCCAATTCCTAAATACGTTACGCGCAATGACTTCCAGTTTGTGAGTCCGTTATGAAGCGCCAGTGTTGTAAGATCGTTTTTAAATTCGATTTCTTGAAATCCGTTTTCTACGTGTATCGCAGTTAGATCTCTAACGTCTTTGAGATACGCCTTTTCTTTTTTTTCATCGTCGTCTGAAGAAGAGGAAAAAATAGAACTCACCGAAGTAGAAAGAGATTTAATCGACTTAGAAAGACTTTCTAAAGAATCAGAGGATTTACTGAGAGAATCAACCGCTCTGGAAACGGAATCGGAAATAAAACAATCATTGAAAGAAATGATGGTAAGCCCAAGAATCAAAGCGATCAGTAGTTTTTGAATACGTTTCATCAAACGAAGTCTCCTTGTTTTTCGGTTGGAATTCTATTTGATAGCTGTGCCTTGAGTCAAACAACTTTTGCGGTTTGTAATACCACGGAACCGAATGCTGGAAGTTTTAGTTTTAAAATTCCTGTTTTTACAGAGTATTCTAAAGATTCTGGAACTTGTCCGGTCCAATAATCTATAAATTGTTTGGGTTTGGAAACGAAAGTAGTTTCGATTTCGATTGTATTTTCTACTTCGTTCGGGTTCCAGATTCCTAAAAAACCGGCGGGGTTGTAAAGTGCCGGTGGAAAAAGTCCGGAGCTGATTCCTATCGGGATCGGGGTTTTGTTTTTACACTTGGCTCCTAGTTCTAAAGTTCTTTTTAAAAAAGTGAGTCTTTCTTCTCCGATTAGAGAAAGATCGTCGCTGATAAAAAGTATTCCTCCGCTTACTGCCATTACACTTGCCATCAATTGAGTTTGTGCGGTGGTCATTTTATTTTTACTTTCTCGAACTAAAAGACAGTCGGGATCGTTAATCCATAAATTTCTATGCATTGAAGAACGGTTGATATCGTTGATCAAGGCTCTTTCAGTACAAAGAGCGTGTTTGTCTTTGGATAAAATCCTAACTTTTTCCCTTCCCCAAAAAGGAGCTACGTCGCAACTGATCCTCATCGCATCAAAAAGTCCGATCGAAGGATAGATAGGCGCCCCACATCCTAGTAAAAATATTTCTTTTCCTACTATCTTGCGGATGAACTTAATTACGTCCGTATAACGTTTGTGAGGTGAAACTCCTCGGTCGTAAGTCCAGCCAGGAAGTAAGGCTGCATATAAAAAGTCCAGTTTGAGATAGGAATAACCGAATTCTTTTACGATTGTTTTAAAAATGTTCTCTAAAAAATCCCTAGAAGTGGGATGGGTGACGTCTATACAATACGTGTGATCCATTCCCCAAAGAGGGTTCCAAAGCGCGGGGGTAGGTTTTCCGTCCCTATCTTTTAAAACAGCTTCTGGATATTTTTGGAAAAATTCGGATTTTTTTCGGACTAAAAAAGGAGCGAGCCAAATTCCAGGAATCAATTTTTCTCTTCGAATTTCCTCGGCTAACAGTCTCATTCCACCCGGAAATTTATCGTTTGTAGTCAGCCAGTCTCCTATTTCTTTTTGGTAGCCGTCGTCTATCTGAAAGAATTGGATCGGAAGTTTTTTTTCCTTTATAAGAGAAAGATTTTTCAGAATGATCTTTTCGGATATTTTAGTATAGTATTGATACCAGGAACACCAACCGGTTGGAGCTGGAGTGGTAGTAAGTTTTACTTTATGAGCTTTTCCTAATTCACTAAAATACTTTTTTAAGTGTAATTCTGGTTTGATGGTAAAACGAGAAATTCCTATTGGAGTCAGAGGGATTTTATTTCCTCTGAAATCTTCATAACGATAAAAATCGTAGATCAAAGAAATTCCAGAGTTAAAAATTCTAGGTTTCTTTTTAGAACTTTCTAATTCTTCTTTTCTGGAAGAAGAAATGACTCTAAACTTGACTCCTTGTTCTCCCGGACCGATCGCGCCCACAAAGTAATTCGGTTCTTTTGAAGAAGAAATTAAAAGGATCATTCCTTCGCTGTGCCAGTCTCCGTTTACGCCGGAATGGTTTGTGTAAAAATTCTCCTGACAATATTTTAGAAAGTCCAACTTTGGAGATTCGTCTACTTCTGAAAGTGGATAAACTCCGCAAAGGCTCCAGGATTGATAGCCGTGTTGAAAAATTTTAGGTTCGTTCAGTTGGTGTGGAGGAAGTTCGATTTCCAAGGTAAGTAATTCTGTTCCGGCCTTGGGTCTTTGTTCTCCGATCCATTCTAGATGGGGTTTGAAAGTTTCATTCTTTCCTGTTTTTTTATGCCCAAGAGAAAGTGAAAAATTTCGACAATCGCTATAGGTTTTAGTTTCTTTACCTGATATTTCAAAAGTGGATGTAAAGGAATTCTCATAGACTTTGTAGTTTAGAATGGCTCTCATAATCTCTATCGCTCATCTTTTTCTTTTTTCCGAATGGAAACTTTTCTATAATAAGAGAATTTCCACTTCGTATTTTTGATTCCCGAAAACCGCGTGGCACGGATTATTATGAAATTATGCCTCTAAAACCTTCAACTATAAAACCAGAGCTTTTTCTTGGAGATCTTTCGGAGCAAAGATTTGAAGAATATAAATCAGACGATCGTTTAGCGGTCGATTGTGAAATGATGGGACTCAATCCTAGAAGAGACAGACTTTGTGTAGTGCAGATTTGTGATTCTTCGAATAACATAAGTTTGGTTCAAATCCTTCCAGATCAAAAAGAAGCTCCGTTACTTAAGTCTTTATTTGAGGATCCTGAGATCGTAAAAATTTTTCATTTTGCGAGAATGGATTCTCTTTTTCTACGTTATCGTTTGGGAATCGATTTGCAAAATGTATTTTGTACAAAAATTGCTAGTAAACTTGCTCGTACTTATACGGACAAACACGGTTTGAAAGATCTCATCAGGGAGTTTTACGACGAGGTGATCGATAAAAAAAATCAATCTTCCGATTGGGGAAAAAAGATACTTACGAAAGATCAAATAGAATATGCGAGCGGAGACGTTAAATATCTAATTTCTCTAGAACAAAAACTTACTGAAATTTTAGTAAGAGAGGGTAGGGATTCTTTGGCAAGGGAAGCTTTTCGTTGTCTTCCTGTTTTTAATCAGATCGATTGGCTTGAAATGCCTGCTCTTTTTGAACATTGAAAAAGAAACTCACTCGAACCTTTATATGTCAGTCCTGTGGTCAAGATTATACACGCTGGGCGGGGAAATGTGAATCCTGTGGGAATTGGAATTCGATCGTGGAAGAGATAGGTGGTGAACGTTTCTCTTCTTCGAACGGAAGTTCTCAAAAAAACAAATCGTATAAAGAACCGATTCCTTTAGACAGAGTAGAAGAAGAATCTCTTAAAAGAATGGGAACTGGTCTAAAAGAATTGGATCTCGTTTTGGGGGGAGGACTGGTTCCAGGTTCTCTGACTTTGATCGGTGGAGAACCAGGTGTTGGCAAGTCCACTTTGATTTTAGAAGTTTCACGTTATCTGACACAGGTAAATAAAAACGTTCTCTATATTTCCGGAGAAGAATCCCCTTCTCAAATTCGGATGCGCGCGGAGAGGATGGGAATCAGTGCTTCTAATCTTTTTGTCACATCTGAAACGGTTGCTGAAAATATTTCTTCTATGATTGAAGGGGAAAGACCTACGGTCGTTTTTGTAGATTCGATTCAGACGATTGCAAGAGAGGCACTTCCCAACCAAGCCGGAACTGTCACACAACTGAGAGAGTGTACTCAAGTTTTATTGGAAACTGCAAAACGATCTGGAATTCCGATTTTAATGACCGGACATATTACCAAGGAAGGAACGATCGCTGGACCTAAAGTTTTAGAACATCTTGTGGACACGGTTCTTTATTTTGAAGGAGATAGACTCAATTATTATCGTTTACTTAGAGCGGTGAAAAATCGTTTTGGTGCAGTTGGTGATCTTGCAATTTTTGAAATGTTTTCTGGCGGTTTAAGAGAAGTAGGGGATCGAAATCGTGTTTTTGTAAGTGCTGGTGCGGAAGAAAGAAGCGGTTCTGTGATCAGTGCGGTTTTGGAAGGTAGTAGGGCGCTTACTGTGGAAGTGCAGGCTTTGGTTAGTAAAACCGGTTTTGCTCAAGCGAGGAGGATGGCGGAAGGTCCGGATACTCGTCGTGTGATCTTGCTGGCCGCTGTGATCGAAAAGTATATTAAAATCAAATTAGGAGAATGTGATCTATTTAGTAATCTTGCTGGAGGTTTGAGCGCGGATGAACCTGCTTTGGATCTTGCGATTTGTGCTTCGATTATATCCAGTTATCTGGATCAACCTCTTCCAAAAGGAACTTGTGTTTTGGGCGAGGTTGGGCTTTCGGGAGAAGTGCGTAGTATTGGTCAGGCCAATCTTAGGGTTAAGGAATTGGCTGGAGTTGGTATGAAGAAGGTAATTTTGCCCGAAGGAAATTTAAGCGAATTGGATCAAAATTTAGAGATACAAATCAAAGGGATTCGTTCTTTGAACGATCTGCGCTCTCTTTTTCCGGGCGCCAACTAAATCATATTTTTTTGAATATTCTTTTTTTATAATATAAATGTTGAAAAATTAATTTTTTATCTGTTTCTATTTTATGGAAACAATTTTGTTAATTGAACTATGGAATTTTCTAACAACTCTAATTTACTAATATGGTGTTCCTATTATTGTATAGGGGTTTTGATTTTATTAAAATTGACTTTGGGATATAAAACTGGGATCCATAAATTTTTATCGCAAATGTTTATTTCAGAGTAAAGTATAGATTTATATTTCTGAAGTAGTTTTCAAAATTACGTTACTATTGCTTTTATACACTGTAAGTATCAAAACGATTTAAAAAGTTAGAATTCAATTGGATCAAATTTAATGACTTCGCAAGAATTAGAAATTCAAATTCAGAAATTCAAAAAGATCGTTCCTACTGAAATTACGAAAACTCGTTGGGAACATTCGATACGAGTGGCAGAAATCGCAAAAGAACTTGCAATCATTCATAGTAAAGAGGAAGCGGGACTTGCTTATCTTGCCGGGATCGTACATGATATAACAAAACAAAAAACTTCAGAATTTCATAAAACTTTGTTCTTAGAATCAGGACAGAATGAATTAGAACAACTTCCATCTGCCGCATGGCACGCATACTCTGCAGCGATTTATCTCAAGTCGCAATATAATTTACAAAACGAAAAAGTATTATCCGCAGTAAGAAATCATACTTTAGGAGCGGAAACTCCCGGACTTTTAGATCTAATACTCTACGCGGCCGATTTTTTAGGTTCGGAATACGCAGAAAAAAATCCGCATTATGCAAATTGGAAAGAACAAGCTAGAAAGAATTTGTATCAAGGTGTTTTGTGTAAAGCTAGAAATACAATAGAAGATTTAATCTCTTCCGAAAAGTCGATTCATCCTCGGACTGTTTTTACATACAATCTTGCAATCTCAAAATGTTTTTTATCCTAAAATATAAGAATATTTTAATTTTATAAAATTATAAGCATTTCTGTTTCTCTATGTGTGAGCTTTATGCGCAGATTGTTTAGAGTACTGGATTTTTTCTGAAACATAGAGTTATTGAAAATTACATAGTGAAGATCTGTGAAATTGTTTCAATGTAACGGAAGCAGATGAAGAATTCATTTTTCAACAACTCTAATGTTTAAAATTCAAAGTAATATAACGTGAGCAGGAATCTATTTCCTAAAATGTCGTTTTTCCGTGAAAAAATGGATGTGGGAACTCTTACAAAAACTTGAAATTACCGTAAACACTAAAATGTGGGAACTACCACTTTTAGAAAATTCTTTCTCGTTTTCTAACGACGAACTAACGTTAATATAATTGTTTAAAGTCGTTTTTTAGATTTTATGGAGGTTTCCAAAAATAAACAAAATTTTTGAAACAACTTTCAAGTCCGCTATTTTTATCAGAATCTGTCCTCAAAAAAACAATGTAATGGAGTTCTGGGAAACTCAGTGTATCGTGTTCTGTAGGGACAGATTCTTTCAGTTTGATCTTTCTAAAAAATACAATTTGATTTTGAGACGTACTTAAAAATGAAACATCTGATTTTAGAAAGCCCGTCTTTTAATTGTTAGTCGAACGGTCCGTAACCCAACCCACCGTAAAAGAAATAAAAATCATAGTGAGATAACGAAGTCCTATTTGGATAAAATAATCCCCCACGCTCATCTTGGACATAGGAAGTAAAATTAAAAAGTCCAGTCCCCAGTTGATTGCAAGCCAGATGAATCCTGTATTAAAAAGAATTGAAAATTTCTTTCCGGAAATTTTCAGAGCAAGAGAGGCTAACAAAATACAACCTGTAAAATTTCCGACAAGAATCATCACCGTTTTGAATAAAAATAAATCGGTCAGTAATTTTCCGTCTCTGGAATGAAACGGAACTGCGACAGCAAAAGGAATTAACCAGACTAAAAAACCATAACTAAAGATACGGACTAAATGTTGTTTCATAATACTCCTCAATGATGTATGAAATTCTAATTCTTTCTATTTAAGAAAAACCCTAGGTAATGAATCAATATTTAAAAAAGTCAAAAAAACTAAATTTTTATTCAAAACCATATAGCAGAATACCAGATATTTTGCACTCCGTTTTACAATAAAAGCTCACGATATTTAATTTTATATGGTCCAGAGTATAATCACATAATAAAATTTTAATATAACAATTTGACAAAGTATGTCATATATTTTCGAAATTCTCTCTAAACTTAAATAACGTGAGTTCGACGTAAGGACTCCATGGTTCATTTTTCTAAAAAAAGTTGAGATCTCAATTCCTAAAGTGTGGGAACTCCCGCAAATCACGATTTTACAAACAAATTCTAAAATTGTAGTAACTCATACTTTTAGAAAATACTTTCTCGTTTTCTAACGACGAACTAACGTTAAATAAAACGAAAGTCAGGTTCATCATAATCAAAAAGATTTACAATAGAGTTGTTGAAAAATTCCATAGTGAAGATTTGTAAAATTGCTTCAATTGTCCATTCAATCCAATACAAACAGATCAAGAATTCATTTTTCAACAACTCTATTGAAATTAAAAATTATATATGATAATTTTTGTCTTATATTGTGTTGTAAACTGAAAACATGAGTGCGGATAGACTTCTTTCCATACTTTTACGACTACAAGCAAAGGGAGGATCTCATCTAGGGACCCGGCAAAAAAAAATTAGAAGTTTCTGAAAGAACAATTCACAGAGACATGGAAGCCTTAAGCGTTTCCGGAGTTCGCGGAACGAGGATCTAAAGGAGGTTGGGAATTATAGAACCAATTTTACCGGGATGAAGAAGGAAGAGATCTTTTCGATGATTCTCACAAGTTCCATTCGAATTACATCT
Organism: Leptospira kirschneri serovar Cynopteri str. 3522 CT; assembly: GCF_000243695.2. Taxonomy (NCBI): domain Bacteria; kingdom Pseudomonadati; phylum Spirochaetota; class Leptospiria; order Leptospirales; family Leptospiraceae; genus Leptospira; species Leptospira kirschneri. The sequence goes on from NZ_AHMN02000020.1 coordinate 205,784, forward strand.
GATCTCGGAAGAAAAAAAGATTTAGATTCGGCGCTTATAAAATTTATGGCTTGCTTATCAAAAGGAAGCGGAGATGGTTCGGCAAAGAATATATGTGGACGACGCCGATTGAGTTGTTCAGAAGAGGAGTTTCCTTTTTTATCTCTTCTACAAGACGCGGTCTGGCAGAAAAAGAAAATCGTTCTGCGATATAAAGTGGATGAAGAATCTAAAAAAGGAATCGTTTCTCCCTTGGAACTTGTGGCTAAAGGAAAAATTTGGTATTTGGTGGCCAAATATGAAAAGGAATTTAGGACTTTCCGTGTTTCAAGAATTATAGAAGCCAACTTAGGAGATTCTTTTGAAAGACCAAAAAGGTTCGACTTGGAAAAGTATTGGAAAGATAGCGCGCTGAATTTTTTATCTAAAATTCCGTCTTATCCGGTGCATTTTAAGATCCGAGTTTTAAAATTTGATTTTTTTAAGAATATATGATATATAAGAATATTAAAATATTCGAAAATTAATAAGGATTAGATCGGAATAAGGGCCGATCTTGAGACTAGGAAATGGGCGTTATACCATATTCTAGGTTTAGGGGATTCAGCGGTTTTATGGGAGCCAGAAGAATTACGAGAGGTTTTGTTGAGTTCTGTAGTAAAAATTATAGATTCTTATTCTAAAATCTTGTGATCGCATTATTGAAAATTCATTTTTCTTTTGTCTTAAAGCGGATGGCAAAAATCATTTTGTTAATCTGAGTTATAGAATTTTTTAACAACTCTATTTATAAAAGTTAATATCCCCGTTCACAGTAAAGTTATAAGATACGATATATTCTTTTCGATTATAAATTTTTATCCGATAGGTCTTAGTAACCGCTAGATTCGAGTCGTAAAATCCAATCTGATTCGAGATAATTGGGAAAAAATGGTAAGTCAAAGTAGTAGTTTTTTGGTTTTCTCATCTTTCTTTTTCCTCTTTCGATCGATTGACAGAGAGTCTTTCCATTTTAAGATAGCCTTATGAAAATTACCGACGAAGTTTTTAAAAATGCACTTTCCCATTTTCCATCAGGTGTCACCGTTATTACTTATTCTCATCTTGGAAAACACGGCGGTCTTACCGTTAGTAGTTTTAGTTCTCTTTCCTTAGATCCTCCTTTGATTTTATTTTGCCTTCAAAAAAATATAACAAGTCACGATCCTATTCATGACTCAGGTAAATTTGTAGTGAACATTTTAGCTCAGGGACAAGATTCTATTTCCAATCAGTTTGCATCTGGTAAAACGGATAAACATTCCCTCATTGGAGAGCTTGGTTGTGAGGTCGGCGATTTAAAAGTCCCTGTTCTACCCGGAATCCTTTCTTACATTGAATGTGAAGTGGATCGGTTTGTAGACGGTGGGGATCATTCTATTGTGATTGGAAAGGTGATTTCTGCAGGATCGAACGACGAGCTTCGGCCTCTATTATATTACAGGCGTAATTATTATTCAATTTAGAATATTTGAATATAATTTTATTTTAAAATTCTGTTTTTAAGTTGTTTGGATTTTTGCTGAGTATTTTTTTGTGTTTAGAGTTCATATGTTACCGATCGCGTTCTAAAATGCAACTAAAGACGAAAGTATATATTAAGTTTATTTAATGTAATTTGTTGCTGCAGCAATAAGTGCGGTCCGGTAAGTCAGATTTGCCCAAATTTTCTTTCGCAGAATGGAAGTAAAACAATTGATTGGGTACTTTGTTATATAGTTCTTTGAGTGGTTTTTCCAAAATCTGTCTCTAAAACGGTTATTTGTTTCAATTTTACAATATTCTATGGAATGGTAGAATATCTGTAGGTTGTCATTTTATCTTACAGTTAAAGAGGTTTGTTTTATTTGAACTCGTTTGAATGTTCATAGATTAAAAATTTATCTTTACTGTATCGATATGGAGCACTAATTGGATTTATGATCTCAGGTTTAAAAGGAACTCTCAAAAAATTAGAAGTAGGATTTGTGCATATAGAAACCGGTGGAATCACTTATGAAGTGACGATTTCTTTTAAAACCTATTTGGAATTAAAAAATCTCCCTCCATTGAAGGAAATCCAATTACAAATTTTTCACTCTATCAACGAAAGAGGACAAAAATTATTCGGTTTTTTGACGGAACAAGACAAAGAGTTTTTCAAAGTAATGAAAGGTCTTCAGGGAATTGGAGAATTGACCGCACTCAAAATCTTATCCTTTTTTTCGGCGGAAGAGTTGTATCGAATCGTTCAATCTGGAGAAGCCAAAGAACTGGAAAAAATTCCGAAGGTTAAAGGTAAAACTTCGGAGAAAATTTTTTTCGAAGTAAAACAAAATCTCAAAAAATTAGAATTATTCTTGTCTGGCTCTTCGAAAGAGTCTTCTGTAATTTTAACTTCTTTGCTTCAGTCTCCTGAGGAAATTGCATTTTCTAAGAAGAGAGAAACGGCAATTCTTGGTTTAGTTCAATTAGGATTTGAAGAAAAAACAGCTTCTAAAGAAGTAGATAAGATTCTAAAAAACTTTTCGTCGAACGATCCTGGAGAAATTATACGAGAAATCCTGAAAAGTCTTTGAAAACTTTAGCTTTTAATTGATTAGAAAAAAAGTATATATTAAAGTTGTTGAAAAATTTCATAGTGAGGTTCGTAAAATTGCTTCAATTGCCCATTTCAATCCAATACAAACAGATCAAGAATTAATTTTTCAACAACTCTTTTAAAGTTCTATCGCTAAACGAGAGTTCGTTTTTGCATATTGTGTAGAAGTTTTTAAAAAAAGTATAAAACCCGTCAAGGATTGCTCGGTACAATAGTATAAAGAATACCGTTAATTTTTATCGGAAAAGTTCTTTTGAACATAAAATATTAGATACTTATTCTATAGTTATAGGAAGCCATCTCAAAAACATTTTATAATGATCGGAACTTTAAGCAAAGATAAAGTATTTTTGAGATAAATTTAGTAATAAATAGAAATGAGACGTTGAGTGATACAGCTTAATCTTTTTGATAAAGTACAATTATGTTTTTTGGACGCGTCGTAAATTTATCTTTCGTTTGGAATTCGGTTATTGTAAAAATTTCTCCGTTATTTTTATAAAAATAAACCGTTTCCTTTTCTATCAAAAAATCGCATATTCCTTGAAAAAGATGTTTTTCACAAGTTAAATCGGGAAGTTCATATTCCATAATTTGATTTGTTTCCGGTTGCCAGATAGAGAAACTGTAATAGTTTTTATTTTTACGTTTAGATAATAATACGAAGTAAAATTGATTTTGAAATAATTTCCATGCAACAACTCCTTTTTTGGGAAAGAGTCTTGCCGTAGTGTTTATTTTTTTATCTGCATAAACAATCAAATAGAGACCGAAGCCTGAATCTGGATCGTCATTTTTATCGGCGACTACAATTCTATTTTTATCTAACATAGAGATTACTTCGGGTTCTATAATTGTATTATGAGGTTTTAAGACTAAACGTTGAACGGATGAGTTTTGCAATTGGTATAAAATTATCTCATCTTGCCCGATCAGCCATAGAACATCCTCCCAAATACAAATATCCCCAGCTTCGACGTGGGATTTGTATTTATCCATAGCATCATCTAACTTTACAACCGAGTCCGTCTCTATATCATAAACGTGTAATCCTCGCCACTGAGTAACAGAATTTGAAAAGTAAATCTTATTCTTATAAACTCTTGCTCCATGCATTGGTCCGTCTATTTTTTTCAATTGTTGAAATTCGTTATTTTCCAATTTGATAAAACGAACTGAATGATCATAAAAGATCTCTAAAGTATCTTCTTGGACTCGAACTTTGTGAAATGAATAAGATTTTTCTGATTTAAATAAAATAGGCAAATAAGGATTAGTTATATCATAATATACTAATTTGTCTGAATTGATATTAGGAGAATCTATTTTTGCAACCAATTTTTTTTGTTCAGGAAAGACGAATGACCGAATATATCGAATTTCAATACCTTCCGGTAAAGTAAGTGCTCCTATTTTTTTACATTGAGCTAATTGGTTTGGATTTTTTTTTATGGGTTCCGATTCTAAACGAAGGCCTAGCAATTCAGTGCATCTTTTTAAAAATGCAGCGCCTATGTTAAAGTTAGGGGTAAGATCAAGAGTTCCGCCGTGATCGTAAAAAATAAGGGAAGGTTCATTTGAGGGATTTTTTTCTTTCGGATGGTATATCCAAAAATTTGAATAATCACTCATCGGTATTTGTATCGATTCTAGTGGATACTCGTTCAACTCAGTTTAGTCCAATTCAAGATCATATATAGGATCTAAATCAACCTTGTGTAAAAATATACCGTTATGATTTTCGTCTATAAAAGATAGGGTAGAATGACGGATCATTTTTTCTTGGAATGTTTGAGGCCATTTAGTATATTTATTTTTATCTTCCGGGGGCCGGCTATCAATTGGAAACCTTTTTTAAAAAGAATCGTAAGTGTATTGTTTTTATCGTTGCGTCTTGGCTTGATTAAATAGAGAAGTTAAGATTGGTTTGTATCTATTAAATATTCAAAATATTTAATTAACTCTTTTTTTTAAGTCTTTGGATTTTATAATTTCGTTCCATTTTTCTATATGATTTTTTAGAAAGGATTCTGGCGCAGTAGTTTTTACAAATTCGCTCTCATCTATATAACCTTTTTTTAATTTTTCAGAAAGTAATTTTTTTGCCTCTCTAAGACAAGTTTCCTTATCGTCGAAGTTTTTAGTCTGTGTTTGACCCGAGAACCAGTTTTTCCATAGGCTACAGTGAAAGAATTTCCGGAAACTTCTATCTGCCAAAATTGATTGGAGTTTCTTTTTTTGAATGTTAGGTGATGTTTCATATACGTTTATAACTTTGATTGCAACTTTGGAATTCTTTAAAAACAAATTCTTTTTATAAAACTTTATTTTGGTTTTTGGGAAGTGGCATTTTTGTTTGAGAAAATTTCAAAATGGCTTTTTGGTAAGTCTTGCATTGTTGGCATTTTATTCATTTTTTATAATCTTTTATTAAACATTACTTTCTAAATTTGAAAACATATTTTGTGTTTTGTGGGCCCGTCTTTTGTTGTAGCTTGGATTTTCTTTAAATTCGCTTTTCTCGTGGGTATTCGATCAGATTTTTAGAATGATTTATGATGTAGGCTTTGGTTTTTAAAATTACACTTATTTACGGGATAATTTTTCAACTTGTGGGAACTCACACAAATCAGAGCTTCTTACGGGATAATTTCTTTCTTAACTGCGTTCACTTAAATATTTGTAGTTGTTTTTAAATGAGAATCAATTCTCAATAAAATGAAAAAGAGCTAAAACATCTTAAAAAAGAATAATAAAGCATGATTTTGAATAAAAATAAAAGATTTATATTTGAAAATATTAAATATCTTTGATTTTTACATCAAAAGTTGTCAGGAAAAATCCTTGAATGGAATTCTAAAATTAGAAGACTGACTTCAGAAGTTGTTTTCCGTTGCCGAAGTTCCATTTAGGTCTCAGATTTTCTGAGGTTTTCTTTGGCGACATATTTTGGAAGAAACAAAATGAAAAGAAAAACCGGTTATATACTGGCGGGATTCCTTATGATAGGGCTGTTTTTCAGTATTAAATCCTTTGCCAATACAAATCTCGAAGAAATTAAATTAGATAATCAATACCTTCAGACCTACAGAGGTCAAGAAGGGATTTGGATCGTTCCCAACCGAGTCAAAGAATCGATAGGGGATTTGATTCATAATTTTGGAACGACCGAACACGAAATCAAAAGGGTCAATGGAATTCCGGACAATACAAGGATTCCACTCACAGAGCCTGTATTTTTTCCCTATAATGAAAACTTTATTAGAAGTCTTTTATTAGAAGATAAGGGGCGTGAAATATTTAGATCCGATCAGAGAGAATTTATTTGGCCGATCAGTTTTAAACATTCGTTTGTAACTTCTCGATTGGGAAGAAGATGGAATGCAATGCATTCCGGAGTAGATATAGCCTGCCCGACAGGGTCCATCGTCATTGCCGCTGCGGACGGAACGGTTTTAGAATCTAAAAAAGACGGCGGTTATGGAAATAAGATTCTACTTTCTCATCCTGGAATCAACGGAATCAACACTCTCTACGCGCATAACTCTGTTCTTTACGTAAAAGAAGGAGATAAAGTAAAAAAGGGACAGATCATTGCACTTTCTGGAAATACGGGTCATACTACCGGACCTCACTTACATTTTGAAGTTCGTTATCAGAACGTAGTATTAAACCCCGAACATTATCTTCCGGTTTTTCAATCTTCTTCCGAGGCTCGTGTGGCGATTGCCCGGGAGACGATTGAAGAATAAGTGACCCTAACGCGGGATTTTTGGAATCCTGAGCTTTATGATATTCTAATGCAATTGCGGCCAGGGACGGCCGCATTCGATTTTGATAATACTCTTGTAAGAAACGATTTTGGGGAAGCGGTGATGGAGTCCTTTCTTTTGGAGGGAGTTCCTGCCTACAAAGGAGACATTTCTCTCCTTTTAGGAGAGAACGGAGATAAAGCGCTTTCTTCTAGATTTCAGAATCCAGATTTATTTCGTTCTATTGTTCTTTCCCAATACGAAACCATTCAATCAAAGTTTGGACTGGAAGCATCTTATCGGTGGAGTTCTTGGATTTTTTCGGGGCATTCTCCCGAAGAATTGAAAGAAATTTCTAAGAATGTCTGGAACCAACACGCTATTGATTCCGGTAAACATTCCGTCAAAATTTACCAACCGATGAAAGAACTTTTAGATCATCTAATTGAAAACGAGTGGAGAATTTGGATCGTGACCGCTTCTCCGGAGGAAATCATACAATCCGTTTCTCATCTTTTCGGAATTCCGAGTGAAATGGTTTTGGGAATGCGGTTATCTGTTAAAGACGAAGTTCATTCTTCGGAAATTTTAGAACCTTTTACGTATGGAATTGGAAAAGTAGAAAGATTAAAAATTGCAACGGGTGGTTACGCGGATCTTGCTTTTGGAGATTCTATCAATGATTTTGATTTACTGAGTTCTACAGTCAAGGCGGGAATTTTTTTAGATAGAGGAAAAGGTGTAATACCTCCTTTGTCTATAAAAATCCAACCGGTTAAAAATTGGAAAGTATTGGATCAAGTTTTTGTATGACCTCTTTCGATTTTGAATTATAAACTTAGATAAAACGTAAAAATTTTAGTTATAGAATTATTTTATCAAATCTAAAAATAAGAATCGTCCAATCAATTTCCCATAAAATCTTGTTATGTGGTTATCATCAAATTAAACATTTATTTTATATAGATTTCTTATATGTTATAATAGGCGTAAAGTGGAAGTTAAAAACATATTTCTGGAAAAGTAATATCAACTTTTAAGTGATCCTGGAATGTTGAAACTAGTTTTTATGTTTTCGATAATCTCTTTAGAATTGAATATAATGGAGTTATTGAATAGTTTTCTATCTATTACTCATAACTATATAATAAATTACCTCATATTTTACATAGAATCATCGTTTTGTGATAGAATTAACGGTACTTATTTTTATAGAGATGAGAATTAGAGAAGTTGTATTCCTGTTTAATAAAAAAGAAATGAAAGAAAGTTAATTTTTAAATAACTCTAATGGATAAAAACAATTTTAAAAATACTTTGTCTTACTCAAAACTATATAATAGAGTGTTACGAATTTTTATCGCAAAAACTCGTTCGAGTACGGAATTGTTCGCTACTTTGTTATATAGTTATCAATGGAATTGAATTACAATAAAATTCGAAATTTAAAAGAGTTATAAAATATGAGAATCGAATTTCAAAAAACCCTCGTTTTAGTTTCTGTTTCTTTAGGAAATCCTGGTGACCTGACGGCAAGGGCCAAAGAACTATTAGAACATTCTGATATACTTATAGGGGAGGAACCTCAAATTACTTCTAAGTTGCTTAAATCAATTTCGGTCTCTAAGCAATTTTTTCTCTGCAATGAACATACTACCCCCGAAGAAATTAGAAATCTTGGAGAAGCGGTGATCAATTCGGGTTTGAGTGTTTTGGTTTCCGATGCGGGAACTCCCGGAATTGAAGATCCTGGAAGGGAACTTGTGCAAGAGGTTTTGAAAAGAGGTGGAAATGTACGTAGCGCTCCAGGCCCGATCGCGTTTGGAGCCGTCTTGAGTATTTCCGGTTTTAAAATTTCTCCGTTTACTTTTTGTGGTTTTTTTTCCAGGGATTCTGCTGAACGAAAAAAAGAACTGATCTATTATCTAAAACCGGGACATACGATCGTTTTTTACGAAACCCCTTATCGATATAAATCGGTGCTTCGCGACTTAGATTGGGTTTTTAAAAAGACCAAGGATGATAGAGAAATTTTTTTCTGTTTGGATCTTACTCTGGATTCCGAATTTCAATTTCGCGGTAAGTTAGAAGATCTTTTAAAAATTTTGGATACCCTTCCTAAAGGAAATCCTGTGATAGTTCTTTCTCAAAGAAAAGAGAAGCAAGATCGATTTTCAAAAACAAAAAAACTAAAGCGAGTTTCACGTTAAAATAAGAATGGTTTTTATAGATCCAATTTGATATTAGATTTTTAAAAGGAATTTAGAATATTTTAATACACTCTGTGAACGACAGAACTATAACACGAACTCGAGGCTTTACAAGTATAAGGATAGATATTACAACCTTCAGCGGGCCCACCATTAAAACACAGAACGTTACCGTCTTTTATTTTTAAATCTATCATAGTAGAACGTTACTTGAAGTGTTTGTTCCATAATCGTTTGTAATTTTTCTTCATTAGAGTTGTTGAAAAATTCCATAGTGAAGATTCGTAAAATTGCTTCAATTGTCCATTTCAATCCAATACAAACAGATCAAGAATTAATTTTTCAACAGCTCTATTATCTTAGAGAGAATTTAGAAAAAATAGAAAAATCTAAGATGACGTCGTCTAAAAAATTTTGAAAGTCGGGTGGAGGAGGACAAAAAATTTTTTCTTCTGTTTGAAATGCAAAACCAATTGCGTGTAAGAGTGTACGTTTTACGGGTGAATTTTGTATTTTAGTTTTTATACGAAATTCGTTTGAGTTTTTTTCTAAAGAAATTTGTTTTTCTAAGATTTTATTTTTTGTTTGGATGGATGAAATGAATTTCGGTTCTTTCGTATTTTTTTTGTTAGCTGAAAGCCTGGAATCTAAATTACTAGATCGGATTGTATTTTCTGTTTCGATTTCGGGTCGTAACAATAATTTCGATTTGTTGTTTTTCCCGTAAACACAATCTCCTAAGATAGGGTACCCTTTTTCGCTTAAATGAAAACGAATTTGATGTCTTTTGCCAGTATGAAGTTTTGCGAGTAAAACCGAATAATTTTCTTTAGAGTTCTGTTTCAGAGTCAAAAATTCCGTGACCGCCTTGTCGCCGCCTGAAAACACCTTACGAACTTTTTTATTTCCGTCTTTGATATAACAAGTTTCCGTAAAATGTTTTTCTGGGATCACTCCGGAAGTTACACAAAGATAAATTTTCAATGAATTTTTTAAGATTTGATCGGCTTCTTTGTTTTTATTCGGGTTTTTACAGAAAAATACGAGACCGCTCGTATCTAAATCCAATCTGTTTACGGTTCTAAGATATTCAAGAGAAAGTTGTTTTTGAAGCTGATCGGTAAAGTTCTCCCGTTTTGAATCTTTGGTTGCGTGAACCGGAATGCCGGGAGGTTTTTCTGCAAGAAGAAAAGATTCGCTTTCGTAGAATATTCTAATATTAGAATGTTTTTTCATAGTTCCTTTGTTGAATCTAAAAGAAGATTTTGAATTTCTTTGTTTTTGAAAAAAGTTTTCCGTTTGTGGGTCTGTTTTTGAATTTTTTTATTTTTTCTCTAAAATAAAAATTATTGAACTTTTTTGCCGATGGTTTTTCGGATTTGTCTAAAATTTTCATATCGATTTCATTCTAATTTTTTATACTGGATTGTAAAGTGAGAATGGAACGTTTTAGTTTGTTTTAAATGAAAGGATTGGCTTTTGTTAATGGAACTTATGTAAAATGAATTCGGCGTAAAAAATTGAGAAAAATTCTTTTAAAAGTAAGAGCTCCTACATTTTAGGAATCAATCTATAAAGTTCAGATCCCAATTTTTTTTAGAAAAATGAATCATGGATTTTTCACGCGGGACTCACGTTATGTAAAATTCGATTTTAAAATTTTTATTTTTAGATTTTTTCTAGGTTTTACTCATAGCTATATAATAAAGTACCTGATATTTTGCACCAAAACGGTGTTTTGCGATAAAATTAAAGATACTCAATTTTATAGAGACCAAGTATTACTATGAAAATGTTATTTCTTAGAACTATAAAATTGAGTATTCAATTTTTTGTTTTGGAATAGTGTTTTGTGATAAAGGTTTACTATTCGGACATATGAAAATTGTATCTGAAAATGAATGGACGATTTTACAAAGATTCAGAAATTCTCAAAAAATTATATCTAACCTAAAATTATTGGTTTTTGTGTGAGATCCCACATTTTAAGTTTTGAAACAGGTTCAGAATTGTATTATTTTCATGTTTTCAAGTAGTAAGGTAATTAGTTTTTGAGATCATCATTTGTTTGTTAAAAAAGTTAGAATGTTATACCTGATTCTAAAAAAGCTATAAATTCAGAATCCGCATACTTACGTTTTTAAAAAGCCACTGTTCTTTTTTTATATCATTTTTATGAGTTTTTATAATAAAGAATCATCATTTGTATTTTAAACTTATCTTGAAACTCTTACTGACTTCCTATCAAATTGAGTACCCTTAAATAACGTGAATTCAGTATAACGCGAAAGGAATCGATGTGAGGTCAATAAATTGAATCTAAAGACGATTGTTGTATTATGTTTCCTGTATTCAATTTATTGACCAGAGCTAAAGGGCCCGGTTGGCAGCCGGATTTGCCCATCTCTTACAAGTATTCACAGAATTGATGTGTAAATGTTTGGATTGGATTCCTTATTATATAGTTCTAAGTAAATCATTCTTTAGAAATTTCTAATAAAATGCTGTAGTTCCCACAGATTACTTCCTATTTGTACGTTCTCAAACTTTCCAGTTTTGATCATAAATCTTCGTAGTTTTTAAGTTTTTGAACAAGCATTACGTCTATTTTTTCAAGTGGTAGTTTTGGATTGACAAATTTCTGCTATATTAGATAAAAAAGAGTAAATGAACCCAGCTATGGAAGAATTAGAAGAGGGGAAAGAGTCTTCCTCCGAACATATTACTGAAGTCGTCAAAGAAAATTTAAAACTCATTCGCCATACTAAAGGGTTCTCTTTGGATAAATTGGCTTCTAGATGTGGGGTCAGCAGGGCGATGCTTTCTCAAATTGAACAAGGAAAAAGTGTTCCGACCATTTCTGTTCTTTGGAAGATTGCGAATGGACTCAATGTACCTTTCAGCGAATTACTCAAAGAAAAAGGTACCGAAGGTGTAATTGTTATGAAGGCGGAAAACACCAAGGTTTTATTTTCTAGCTCTAAAGTTTTTTCCAGCCGAGCGCTTTTTCCTTATAACGGAAATCGGAAAACAGAGTTTTATGAACTCATCTTAAAACCGGGAGGGATCGAAGTCGCGGATTCTCATTCATCCGGCACGACTGAAAACATCGTTGTCGTTTCCGGTAAACTTCGCCTTAGGGTCGGCGAAAAAGTTGTGGAATTGGAACCAAGAGATTCCGTTTTTTTTAGAGCGGATATTCCTCATGAATATTCTAATCCGACAGATCAGGAAACTCTAATGTATTTGGTTATGGATTATAGAGACGAAATAAATTAGATAATTATAAATCTTTTAAATACATTTTGATTGAGTAAATATCTTTGTTTATCGTTTCAAATTCTATAATATGTTTTCATCTTTAGTAAAAATTTGGGGTATCTGCTTTATAAAAGGGAACCTTATAAAATGAATTTTTTATTTAAGAATGGTTGTCCAAACGGCGATTTTATACAGTAAATTTAATGATAGATCGTTACATTGGAATTTTATAGAGATTTTTAAAAGTTTATTGTTCCGTAAAAATAAAATACGATTTTATATCTGATTTTAAGTCTTATTCTAGTGAACGTGGGAACTATTACAAATCTGAATTTTATGGTGAATCTCTAAAAAATGCGGCAATTATCGTTTTTGGAGAAAATCTTTATTCACGTTAAACGGAATTTTACTATATTCTCTTTACTGATCCTATAAAATTAAGTGCCTTAAATTTTTATTACAATAGTCTTGTTTCAACGCAAAATACTGGATATTTTATTATATAGTTCTGAGTAGGATCTAAAAAAGAATGCTAAAACGTTTTCATCCAATCGTCTTGTTTTTTTTTAGTTTAAGTTTCTTTCTTGTTGTGATTCCATTTTCTTTTTTGTTTTCGGAAAGTATTTCGCCTGAATCGAGTTATACGGAACAGATTTCCTGTCATCCAAACGATTGTATCTCTTTGAAATTGGAAGAGCTTCTTTCCGAAGGTGTTCGATCCAAGGTTTTAGATCTTATGTCGGAGAACGCAGGAAAGATTCTCATCGATTCTTCCAATTTTCCTAGAAAATTTGATTCGGAAGATTTGGATGATATTAGAACTATCTTGGAAGAAATTTCAAAACGAGACGGTAAGGTTGCGATCGAAAAACTACATATTGCCGTTCGTTCCTTTCAACTTCCTGATCCTCCTTTTCTCAAGGATATTGGTCTTGTTGGTTGGGACGTCTTTAAAAGGATTTATAAAAAATTCTATTATAGAAAAACTTCCGACTATCATGCTAAAGTTTTATATCATCCCGAAACGTTAAACGTTTTTCTTATCTATTTCGTTCATCGTAAATACGGAGATATTTGTAATACCGTTTTTGCAAACTGTAATGAAATTGAATACTTGGACGATGATACGTTCGATTTACAATTGTCCGGGGCTTTGAAGGAATCCAAAGAAAAAAAAATTCCGATCAAGGTTGTATTCCGTCAAACGGAAGCGGTTCTTCCGGAAGGAAAGATTGATTTGGCCTTTTTAAAAGATGTCAATCGTTCTACTCGGATTTATAAATGGATGATCGCTGGAAAAGAAAGAGAAATAAAACCGGTTCACAAGTCTAGATTTTTAGTTTTTCAAGCGGTTGTTACTGCTATCGATTATTCTTTAACGGCCTACGATTTGATTTCCGCTTTAATGATGTATAAACCGGCTTCGGAAAGAAAATTAGAAATCAATTATATTGATTCTAATAATGGAAAACGGATCGATTCCGTGATTTTCTTTCCTCCGGATGATTCTAAGTAGTCGTGATTCAATTTTAAGAACGTGGTAGTTCCCACATTTTAGAAGTTTCATAGTAAAATCACGATTCGTGGTAGTTCCCACATTTTAGAAGTTTCATAGTAAAATCACGATTCGTAATAGTTCCCACATTTTAGAAGTTTCATAGTAAAATTACGATTCGTGGTAGTTCCCACATTTTAGAAGTTTCATAGTAAAATTACGATTCGTGGTAGTTCCCACAGATTTTACGGTAAATTAACCGTCTGTAGAGATAAAAAAATGTGATTATACGAACTTCCATGAGCGTTTAAGAACAATAAAGATTGCTCGAACGTCTATACAACCGCCGATATGACGGTTTCTGTGGAAACTCCTAAATTTTATAATAAACTTAACGTGAATTCCCACATTTTGAATTGTTATAAGTTTCTATTTTATGATTTGTGTGTTAGATTAAAACGAGCAAAGAGAAGTTCGTTTGTATTCTGTCGAATTATAGGAACTACTATAATTCGAGAAGAAGGCCCTTCTCGAATAGAAAAGGGCCAGAGAAAATTTTCTTTTAACGAAAGAAGATAAACGTAAGAAGCAAAAAGGTAGGAACTAATACTCCAAAAGAATAAAATACATATCCACCGAAGCTAGGCATCTTGATTTTATTCTCTTCCGCAACCGATTTTACCATAAAGTTAGGCGCGTTTCCGATATATGTAAGAGCGCCCATAAATACCGCTCCAACCGAAATTGCCTTTAGAATACTTTCTGCATGTGGATCTGCAAGAATTTGAGCGACACTGTTTAATCCTAGAGTACCTTTTGCCAAAGACAAAAATGTCAGATAAGTAGGTGCGTTATCTAATACTCCCGAGAATAAACCGGTTACCCAGAAAAATTGCCAGGTTTCGGTAATTCCTAATTCTTTTCCATGGTGTTCTAATAGAATCAGTGCAGGAATCATAGTGATAAAAATTCCTATGAACAGATAAGCGACTTCTTGAATTGGATGAAGAGTGAATTTGTTGTGTTCTCTTACATGCCCCTTGGTAGTGAACTTAGACGCGAAAATCAAACCGATCAACACTGCTTCTCTAATGAATGCTATATAAGGATTTTCATAAATTGCTGGAATATAATTTTGATTTAAATACGCGACAGACAAAACGACTCCTAGTAACCAGATGAAATTAACCTGACCTTCTAGACTGATTTTTTCCTTGTGAGTGTGATCTTTTTTAAGATCCTTGGCGGTTTCTTTTTTATAAGCGATCGAATCCCAGATAAAATAAAGAATCAAAAGAAGAATTCCAGCGACTAACAATTCAGGTAAAAGTTTAAACGTCCAAGTGAACGGAACTCCGATCAGATAACCTAAGAACAGTGGAGGATCCCCGAGAGGAGTTAAAGAACCGCCTATGTTAGAAACTAAAAAGATAAAAAAGACTACCGTGTGTACTACGTGTTTTCTTTCCGAATTCGTTTTTAAAATCGGACGGATCAAAAGCATAGAGGCTCCCGTAGTTCCAATAAACGAAGCCAGGAAAGTTCCAATAATCAAAAAGATAGTATTATTTAAGGGAGTCGCTTCTATATCACCTTTCAGACGGATTCCTCCGGAGATGTAAAATAGAGAACCTAGCAGAATGATAAATGGAACGTATTCGAACACCAATGTATGAACAATTTTACCAAACCAACCGTGTAACACTAAAATGACAAAGGAAACCGCACCTAACACAAGTGATAGGATCAGTTTATTGGTATTACTTTCCCACCAATGAGAGGTGGTGTGTGAAACGATCGGTAACAGCGCGATACTTAAAAGTATAAGTGCAAAAGGAATTACGCTCCAGTAGGGAAGATCTTCTCCTTCGACTTCATGATGGCCCGAGTTAGCTTCTTGTGTATGAGAAGAATCCTGGACCGTACTTTGTGGTTCGTCTGCTAAAAGAGTTGTAGCGGATAGGGTAAGTAGAATCGCCAGAAAGACGGATGTAAATTTTTGTTTCATGGTTTGTATCATCTGAAGAATTTTTAGACATATTATGAATTTGGAAGAAAGAGTAAAAGTAAAAAGACTTTCTGTTTGTTTTTTTTTGCGTGATTTTAAGATTAGAATTTTACGTTTGAGAATTTTTTAAAAAATAGAAAGTTCCAAAATACGAAGTTGTTTTTAGAGGTTAAGCGGGGAAATTTTTAAAAATGCGTGTTTTGTCGAGGTTCGTAAAATATTTTCCAGTTTATGCAGAATGATTTCTAAAAATAGTTTTCTACGGGAAATTTTTTCTTATATTCTACTGATCTTTATAAAACCGAGTATCCTTAATTTTATCGTAAAACACTGTTTCGGCGCAAAATTATTATATGGCTCCAATGTTTTTTCCCGTTCCTTAGAATTATTCGTGATAAAAAAGTGTTAGTTCCCACAATTTTTAGAAATCAAATACGATTGTTGTTTAGCCCTAGGAATTTTTAAACGAACGTTGGTCGGTTTTAAAAAACCGTGATTTATGTTCTCGTGAAAAAATAAAATGTGGGAACTCTCACAAAATCACGATTTTACAAATAAATTCTAGAATTACTCAGAACTATATAACCGAGTCTCCAATATTATATTATTCAAACAGTGTTTTTGCAATAAAACTTATGGTACTTAATTTTAACGTGAGTTTGTGGAGGAATCCATAATTCTGAAAAAAGTTGGGATCTGAACTTTACAGATCGATTTCTAAACTGTGGGAACTAGCACAATTCAAAAAATAGAAGTATATAAACAATTGAATCTGTAGTATTCAAGCGTGGGAACTATTACAAAACTTAGGTTTGTCTGTAAAATGATGTGGGAACTACCACAAATTTGAGATTTTATGCGAACTTGACTATTCCGAGATGATTGGCTTTTTTGAAGGAGTTCCTACATTCTAACTTTTAAAACAAACTCATAGTATCATTTTTATACTATTTTGGCGTATGCATCGGTATATATAAAACCTGTAAATCTACAATGCGACGTAAACTGTGGGAACTACCACGTTTTATCGAACATTCAAAAAAGATTGATGAATCAGTTTTAGAACAAGTTCCAAATAAAATTGTGCAAAAATGAAGTTTATCAGTGTCTTATAAGAAAGAGGTCTCCCGAAAACGGGATTCTAAAAATGGAATCGTTATTTGCTAAAAAAATTTGTCTTACTCCGATGGAAATAGAGCAGAGATTAAAATCGGTTTCCATACAACCTACGATTCAGAGAATATCAATCTGTCAGTATGTACTCTGTGAAGCGGATCATCCGACTGCGGAAGTAGTTAAAGAGTGGGTAGATAGTCGTTCGTTTAAAATGAGTTTAGCGACTGTTTATAATACCTTAAACATTTTAGTTTCCGCCGGATTGTTGAGGGAATTTAAATTTTCCTGTTTGGGAAAATCTGTCTATGACAGCAATATCATAGATCATTATCATTTCTTTGATGAGAAAAGCGGAAAGTTTCACGATATAGATCCGTCCTTACTTTCTCTCAATTCCAAACTTCCACCCGAATTTCTGGTTAATAAAACAGATATATTACTTACCGGAAACCTAGTTATAGAAAACTAGCTAGAGATTGATCGCTTTACCAAGTGAAGCTCCAAAAGATTCCATTACGGTTTCTGAAAGTGTTGGATGAGCAAAGATCGTAGATGTAATTTCTTTTGCAGTCAGCTCCTGAGTGATTCCCAGAGAAACTGCAGGTAAAAGTTCCGTCACACCAGGACCAATGAAATGGGCCCCTAAAATTTCCCCTGAGCTTTTATCTACAATTACCTTTGTAAAACCTTCAGTATCTCCCATGGCCTTGGCTCTGCCGCTGGCAACGAATGGAAACTTACCTACACTGATCGTATAACCCATGTCAGTCGCTTTTTTTTCGGTAAATCCTATGGAGGCAACTTCCGGATGACAATACGTACAACCCGGAATTGCATTGTAGTCGATCGGAATATAACTGAGATGGTGGGCATTTCCGGAATGAATTGAAATCGCTTCTGCCGCTTTGATCCCTTCCATAGAAGCAACGTGCGCAAGAAGAGGAGGACCGTTACAATCTCCGATTGCGTAGATATGAGG
The DNA here is from genome assembly GCF_000243695.2 of Leptospira kirschneri serovar Cynopteri str. 3522 CT. Lineage (NCBI taxonomy): Bacteria > Pseudomonadati > Spirochaetota > Leptospiria > Leptospirales > Leptospiraceae > Leptospira > Leptospira kirschneri. The sequence goes on from NZ_AHMN02000020.1 coordinate 223,204, forward strand.
GACGCTCGTTTTGTATCGAGTGTCCGTTTTTACAAAACCTTTTTGAAGAAAAATACCGATTTCCTCCAAGTGTATGGAATCCGTGTTAGGAACAAGACCAATGGAAACCAAAATCTTTTCTGCTTCGAAAAATTCTCCCGCTTCGGGAAGATTTTTACCTTTGAGAAGAACTTTTACTTTGCCGTTTACAATTTTGGGATCGGAAACACCAACTCCGGTAAGAACTCTAATTCCTCTTTTTACAAAGGATTTTTCAAGAAACGTTGAAATTTCTTTATCTTCAACTGGAAGAATTTGATCCAACATTTCGACTAACGTTACTTTGGCGCCCATCGTAGAATAAAAGTCGGCGAACTCCACGCCGATGGCGCCCGCTCCTACAATCAAAAGAGATTCCGGAATTTTTTCCTGGATCATTGCAGTTTTTGAGGAAAGAACAGTGTTACCATCAAAAGGTAAACCGGGAAGTTCTCTTGCTCTTGCTCCAGTTGCTAGAATAAAATACTTAGACGTAATTTCTTCTTTGGAAGAATCCGGAAGCCAAATCGTATTCGGATCTTTGAATACTGCAGTTCCTTTTTTGCGAGTGATTTTATTTTTGTTTAAAAGAAATTCCACACCGGAAGCCATACCTTCTGCTACGTTTCTAGAACGTTGAATGATAGCAGTAAAATCAGGTTTTGCTTCTGAAAGATTGATCCCATATTCTTTGGCAGAATGAAGTTTTTCTAAAAGATGGGCCGATTCTAAAAGTGCTTTGGTAGGAATACAACCCCAGTTCAAACAAATTCCGCCTGGTTTGTCTTTTTCGACTATACAAACATTCATTCCCAATTGAGCGGCTCTAATTGCGGCTACGTAACCGCCCGGCCCCGCACCGATGACTGTGAGATCATAAGATTCTGGCATAAATTTATAAATTCTCCGGAATTATAGAATCGAATTCGAAAAGATTTCGCAAGGATTTTTTAAGGGGATAGCTACTACGTTTCAAAAGACAAATGAATTTCGTTTGACTGTTCATACGATCTTTACTTTGACTCTGTACATTTACTTTGTTCACTATTTTAATATGAGTTCGGTATAACTAATGTGAAAGAGATGATTATGTGCAATCTGAAACACTTGAGTTTTTTTGTTCGTTTACTTTTTCCGTCAACTCACGTTAGTGACTGTTATCATTTTTAGGCAATTACAAATCGTAACCTATAATATTCCTAATTACTGAATTACAATCCATTGAAGTGGATTCTATAATAAACTACTTCAAATTTTTTTGTCACTCAATAATACTTGATATGATAAGAAACAAACGATAATAGAACTGTTGAAAAATTTTATAGTGGAAATTAGCAAAACTGCTTCTAATTGTCCATTTCAATGTAACGGAAACAGATGTAGATTCATTTTTCAATAACTCTAATTTAAAAAATCAAGCGGATGTTAAAAATCGTTTTTAAGAGAATCTGCATCCGAAAGATAAAAGAAGAATAAATTGATTCCGTTTTTAAGAACTCTTTTTTTTCAACACTAGAATCATTCTACCCGCAGAATTTTTGAATTTGGATTCGTTAAAACCGGAATAAACGTGCATAATTTCAAATTTATGCCTGAGAATCATTCTTTCTATTTCTGGAAGATAGAAAACGCGCATAACGTGTTTATCTCTCACTTCCTTCGTGTTGATTTGGTAGATGTAATTGACTTCCACCATCGTAGAGGTATCTGCTCTAACCAAACGAAAACCACGATTTCTCTGAATCGTAGCGTTTTGGGATTTGATTTGAGCTACTGGAGAGATCGGTTTTCTTTTAATCGCTCTAAGAGGTTCTGCGTTCCAAACTTCAAGAATTGCTAAACCGGCTGGTTTTAGATTTTGTTCTATGAGTTTGAGAGTAGCATCTATTTCTTCGTTCGTCAAAAGATAGTTAAACGAGCCAAATAAACTCACTACACAATCCAGAAGAGCTCCGGATTGATAGGATTGCATAGGAGAAACGTCGAACTTACAATGAGAATATCTTTTTTTAGCGACTTCGATCATTTTAGAGGAAGAATCAATACCTTTCGGCCTGTAACCTAAAGATTGAAAATAGCGGACGTGTTCTCCGGTACCGCAGCCCATGTCTAAGATGGACATGATCCTGTGTTTTCTAAAGATACGGTCTAAAAATCTGGCTTCCGAATCAATCTTACGAGATGGTTTTTCGATATCGAAGTAGAATTCTGCTAGTTCATTGTATAACTTCATAAAAATTAATTCAGAGGTTTCGGAATTTGCCCGTTAAATATATTAACGGCAGTCTGCTTATGAAAATCCAATATTTAGGAATCATTTTCATTTTTTTTAGTTGTACTTTTGATGTGCATACAAACATCAATAAAAATCTATTTACCGGAGATACTTTGGTTTTCGGTGGAATTTCGATTTCTCTTTTACTTTTGTTTGGTCTTGTTCTTAAAGAAAGTTCACAAAAAACTTCGGGTCGTTCTGCACAAAACGAAAAGAAAATGGATTCGGCTACAGAAATTATAAACGTTCATAACTCAATTTCCAATTTGGAAGTTGGCTTAGAAGAAGTAAAAACCGAGATTCCCGATTTAAAAAACGAAACGAAAATTGTAGAAAATATAAACTCCAGAATTCTAAGGTCCAACCAAACTAAGGTTGATAAAATTTGGAAGAGGGAAGTGCCTACTCATCCTGAGTTAATCCTCGCCCATCAGAAATTTTTGGAAAAACTGGGATCAAAATTAAACGGAGCGGAAATTTATTTTTTAAGCGGAGAAGTATCTTTTCTTTTAGCTTCTCGAAAAGGAAAAGTTTTTCATATTCCGGAATCACCAGAGGAAAAGATTTTAACTGAAAAAAGTTTAGAAGAGATCTCGGAAGGAAGAATCTTTTTTTCGGATCGTTCCGTGTTGATTCCACTAGGGACCTCTCAACTTTTTGGTTATCTTCAAATATTTCAAAACGAATGGAGTCGATTAGAACCGAGAGAGTTTCAATCCTGGAAGGAGGAATACGAGGAACAAGTTTCTATACAATTTGAGTCTTCTGATCCGGAAACTGGTTTTGGAAATCTACACGCATTCGAATTGGATAAAGTTAGGGTAGATAAGAATATTCTAATTCTTGCAAGTATTCAAACTGATTCACCGTATCCTTACGTCTTAAAATGGATTTCTTTATGGACGTGTAAATTATTGCATAAACAGGTGCGTTTTTATAGGATTCGAAAAGATAGGTTGGCTTTTTTTGTTTCTCCGGAAGAATGGGATTTTTTTAGTAAAAACCTAAACGAACTCGTTGAATCCTTACAAAAGGAAAATCATCTGGTGGATCTCAATTTAGGAGTTTCCATTTTAGAGGAAAGTAGGGAGGAATGGTCGTCTAACGCAAGAAAGGCGCTTGGACTCTCCATAGAAGAAGGACCGAACCGGTATATTTGTCTGTGAGTATAGATCCGCTACTCGACGAAAAATTCATTCTTACGATTTCTCAGATCTTTCCAGAATATCTGGATAAAACTTTGAACGTAACCGCGATAAGAGAAGCGTTCGGCCCTTCTAAAAATGAAGGGCTCTGTTACGAAAATTGTACAATGGTGGAATTTAAAGGAGAAATAGAAGGAAAACTGTTTTTCGCTATGGACGGTTATACGAAATTAAAGCTTCTTCCTATGGTGGCTAAATCTTTTCACATAGATCCTACCGTAAGAGCAGACGCACCTTCGATTTTAATGGAATTTGCCAATCAGATCTGTGGTTTACTGATTACGGAAATAAAACTAGGAAGATTTAAAACTGATCTTTTACCGCCGGAAATGCTCAATCATAAATTGATACCTGTGGATTTAGAAACTTACAGACAATACATACTGATCTATTTTTTGAAAGACTTAAAAGCAAAACAATACTTGGGAAGAGTATATTTAATTTTACTCATGAAGAAATTTTAGAGATTTTGCAAAGTTGTTTTGATCAAAGATGTAAAGTGGATTTTAAAGTTCTTAGTTTGTTTTTTGGGTATTTAACGTGAGTTCGACATAAGAAAACCGGGGCGAATCCGGCTTGCCACAGGCAGCCGGCCGGGCTCTTTAGCTCTGGTCAATAAATTGCATACAGGAAACATAATACAACAATCGTCTTTAGATTCAATTTATTGACCCTAAAACGCTTTAATAAAAAGCGTTTTGCTGAGTTCAAACGCGACCCTTAGGAGAGCGTTTTGCTTTAGAGCCGGTCTCAAAACTGGTTGTACTTTTGAATCGTAATTATTTACTTGTGAAATGGACAAATATTATTCAGAGATACCGGATGGACTTTGGAAACAA